>JAMNZA010000021.1 GCA_023622545.1 Methanobacteriota archaeon
ATACATATAAAGTTTTCTAGAATAATCTAATAACTTGGTAATATCCATCCTTATCAATTAAAAGTTTCATAGTTATAAGTTTCAATATTATATTTAAAGATAGATTTTATAAATTAAACATTTATTTGATTTTTTTACATATTTTATTTCAAAAGAAATATATTACATTTTTAATAAGTAAAATGTCACGAAATTAACATTAATCTTATATATCTTTTAATGTTCTTTAATAAAGGGGTTTTAATGAATATTATTGACGGAGGAATCACGAAAGTCAAAGGAATTAAAGGACAAGGCATTCATGCTGGATTTAAAAAAGAAAAATTGGATTTCATGATCATCTATTCTGAAAGAGAATGTAATGCTGCTGGAGTCTTTACAAAGAATAAAGCGGCTGCTGCACCTGTTGTTATTGACCGTGAATTTCTTTTAGATGGAAAAGCACAAGCGATAGTTTGCAATAGTGGATTTGCAAATGCTTGTACAGGTAAAGAAGGTTTAGGGGATGCCCTATTAACTGCAGAATTAGTATCTAATAAACTAAAAATAAAAAAAGAGAATTGTCTAGTTTTTTCTACAGGAGTAATTGGAATCCCTATACCGATGGAAATTATGAAAAATGCAATTGAGAAAACTATACCAAAATTAGAGAGTTCAGCATACGCATCAGAAAACATTGCAACTGCAATTCTTACAACAGATCTTGTTAAAAAAGAAATTACGATAGAAAATGATGGTTATTTGATATCTGGAATAACAAAAGGAAGTGGTATGATCCATCCAAATATGGCAACTATGTTATGTTACATATTTACTGATGCAGATATTTCTTCGGATATTTTAAAAGAATCACTTGCTTCCTCTGTTAATAAATCTTTTAATAGAATATCCGTTGATGGTGATACTAGTACTAATGATTCAGTTGTTATTTTGGCAAATGGTGTTTCAGGAGTCAAAGTAAATTCAGAGGTTAAAATTGAAAGTTTTAAGAAAGCTTTAGATTTTGTATGCATAGAACTTGCTAAAAAGATTGCACGGGACGGAGAAGGTGCAACAAAACTAATAGAATGTGAATGTATAGGTGCACTAACACAAGAAGATGCTGATTTGGCCTCAAAGTCAGTGATATCTTCTAGTTTAGTCAAATCTGCAATATTTGGAGAGGACCCTAATTGGGGCAGAATTGTGGCCGCAGTTGGTTACTCTGGTGCAGAGATGGATCTTTCCAAAGTTGATGTCAAGTTAGGTGACTTGATGATTGTAAAAGATGGAAAGGGCACAGGTATCCCAAAGGACGAATCTAGAAAAGAATTACAAAATGATTTTGTTAAAATACTTATCAATCTTAATCTTGGAGATTATTCGTCAAAATCTTGGGGTTGTGATCTTTCCTATGATTATGTTGAAATTAATGCAGAATATCATACTTAAGGTGAGATAATGAATTTAGAAGAAGCAAAAAATCTTGAAAGTAATTATGTTTTTAATACTTATGGTAGATTCCCATTAGTCGTAGAAAAAGGTGAAGGATGCTATCTTTATTCAACTGAGGGGAAAAAATATCTAGATTTTTTATCAGGTATAGCTGTTAATTCTCTTGGGCATAGTCACCCCAAGATAGTAAAAACAGTTTGTGAGCAAGCTAAAAAAACTATTCATGTAAGTAATTTCTATCATATCCCTTCTCAATATCTTTTAGGTAAGAAATTATGTGAAATCTCAGGATTAGATCGTGCATTCTTTTGCAATAGTGGTGCTGAAGCAAATGAGGGCGCAATAAAACTTGCAAGAAGATACCAATCCCAAAAGGGCAAAGATGAAATAATGTATTTCTCTCATTCCTTCCATGGGAGAACTATCACTACATTAATGGCAACTGATAAAGATAAATACAGAGCTGGATTTGGACCTTTTCCACCCGGATTTGTTAAAGCAGAATTTAATGATATAAATGATGTCCTAGAGAAAGTGACAAATAAAACAGCAGCTTTTCTTGTTGAACCAATCCAAGGGGAAGGTGGCATAAACATTTCCTCAAAAGAATTTATGAAAACTCTCTCAGACCTTAGGGACGACAAAGGAATTCTAATTATTTTTGATGAAGTACAATGCGGCATCGGAAGAACTGGAAAATGGTTTGCATTCCAAGACTATGATATTAAACCTGACATAATGACATTGGCTAAGGCACTTGGTGCTGGGATACCTATAGGGGCTATTGTTGCAAAGAAAGAAATATCAGATGTATTAAAACCAGGGGATCATGGAACTACATTTGGTGGGAATCCATTGGCAACAACTGTTGCTTTATCTGTCTTAGATGTAATTGAATCTGAGAAACTAATAAATAATTCCAATAATATGGGAAAATACCTCATGAAAGAATTATCTTTTATGAAAAACTATCCAAATGTAAAAGATATCAGAGGTATTGGACTGATGATAGGAATAGAATTTGAAGATCTTTGTAGCGACTTTGTAAAGAATTGCTTCGATAATAATCTTTTGATAAATTGTACAAGGGATAAAGTAATACGACTTGTTCCACCCCTTATAGTAACAGAGAAAGAAATAGATGAAGCAATTTCAATAATGAAAAAATCAAAGAAATAATTATCCTTGAATTTCGAGTATAGTTGCTGCAATATCTCCTTTATTTTTTATTAAAATTGATTTTGCTTTTTCTTTATCTACACCTGTTTGGGAAACAACTAAATCTATATCATCTTCATTTATTTTAATTTCTAATTCCTTGATTTCTTCTCTATAGTTCCCAGTAAGCTGATACGTTTTTTGTCCCATCATTGTAGTTTCAGTTACTTGAGGATTTTCAAAGATAATTTGTTTACCTTTAGTAAAAATAATAACTTTTTCTGCAGATATGTCCTTTGTTGAAACACCCATTTGTTTCATCATTTTCTGCATTTTTCTCTGATCAATTTTTGGATACATGAAATCACCTAAAAAATAGAAAGAAAATAAAATTATAAAGTTTACTATTTATTTTTTCTTTCTTCTGGAGAGGAGGTAATAAGCAAATGCTGAACCAGCAAGCACTGTAGGCAACTCAAAACCCGGTACACCTTTGGGAACTGATGGGCTATCCTTGATTGTAGCGTACATTACATCTTGGCCTGTGCCACCTTTATCATCTGTAACAGTCAAAGTTAATTTATATGTCCCTGGATTGGTATATTTATGTAAAGGTTCTGCATCATTTGAAGAAGTTCCATCGCCAAAATCCCATTTGTAAGCTACTATATTACCATCTTCATCTGTTGATTTTGTTCCATCAAAGTGGATTGCATCTCCAACTTTTGCTTCTAAATCAGCTCCTGCATTAGCTAATGGAAATTTGTTTGTTGACTGAGTTGTAATAGTATCTGTTTGTGATGGTGTTGTAGTTTGAACATTTTTATCAGGTGCATCACCTGCTGTGGCCAATGTAGCTGTACTAAAGAAACAGACAGAGTTACTGGTTTTCATTTCTTGATTTCCGCCCATAAAATTACCTGAACCCCCGAATAGACCTTTTCCATCGTCAGCTACTTGTATTGACCAGAAATAGTTCTCAGGATTTGTTTTTGACCATAGTTTTTGACCGTTCCAATTTAACAAATAATAGCTGTCCCTATCTGCCCCTGCCGCTATATATTCTCCTTTTGGAGATATATCAACAAAATTTACCTCACCATTTGCTTTGTATCCCCATAATTTTGTTCCTTCGGTGTTGAAAAGTAAGATATTCCCATCCTTTCCGCCTGCTACTAAGTAGCTACCTGTATTTGTTATTGAAAGCCCGCTAACTGCTTTACTGTTTT
Organism: Methanobacteriota archaeon; assembly: GCA_023622545.1. Taxonomy (GTDB): domain Archaea; phylum Methanobacteriota_B; class Thermococci; order Methanofastidiosales; family Methanofastidiosaceae; genus Methanofastidiosum. Next base: position 3,822 of record JAMNZA010000021.1, read on the forward strand.
TGTAATCGAGTTTAAGATTTCCATTCTTATCGATTAGGTATATATGACCAGAATCTGTTCCAACTCCAACATAAGGGCCTGTCATGCTTAGGACTAACTTCAAGGGCATTCCATTCACTGAATAGGTCCATAAAACATCACCTGTTGTATTGAAAAGGTACACAGTCTTTTCTGAACTGGTAACTATATATCTCCCCGCCACCTCAATATCCGTTATCGTGCTGTCTGCCTTATATTTCCACAAAAGTTTCCCCTGTGTATCTATGACATAAAGTGTATCAGCTGCCCCAGCAAGAACTTGTGAAGATGTTTCTGATATGGCAAGTATTTTAGTTTCTTGTTGAGTTATATATGTCCACAAAGGATTACAGCTTCTATCAATAACTGGTGGTTTAGGAGGTTTTGGTGGCATAAGCATTTGATAAGTTTTTGTTTGGCCTTTGGTAAAGGATACTGCTTCAAAAATTTTTACAGAAGCAAGTGTTGAATCTACTATACCTGAATTATCATAGAATTCAACGGCATTGTAAGTTCCAACAACTGTATACCTTCCATCTTGGCTAAATAGAATTGATGATGCTCTCTTTTGACACGCCCATATAGTTCCGTCTTCCGTACATATGAATATATCAGGTAACTCTCCAACTACAGCTGCTGCTGTATATATCCCATTAGATACTAAAGACAAACTTCTAACTGTGTCAGGCACACTGTAACAAAAAGTATCTGTTTCTTCTCCAGTTACATTTAATACTGAAATCGTCATTAAAAGAAGCAATGATGAGCTTATCAGTTTAAATTTTTTTTTCTGCATAAAATACACCACTTATTTTTAGAATACTAACTTTAAGTATCTTTCTATTAATATCAAGAAGAAGAATTATTAAATCAAAAAACAGAATTTATCTTAAATAATTTATTGATATATATCTTAGCCCAAATAAAGGCAGTAATTGAACCTAAAATATTACCTGCAACAAGTCCCCACCAAGCACCATTAAGTCCTATATTAAAAACAAGTGCAAATAAGTATGCAAAAGGTACTGTCATTACAATAGTTCTGAACAGAGTTACTATCAAAGAGTTAATTCCTTTTCCAGTTCCTTGAAACATCGCGGAAGAAAACATACCGAAAGCAACAAGAGGATAAAACAAAGAAGTTATTCTAAGAAAGCTTGTCAAATCTTTAAGAATTCTTATACCTCCTTCAGATTGGGTGAATACTGATGCAATCTGTGGGGCAAAGATAAAAACAAACAAGGATACAAATACTTCCATTAATAATCCAATTTTTACCGAATATAGATAAGCAATTTCAATTTTTTTTATGTCTTTTCCCCCATATGCTGCGCCCGTTACTGCTGTTACCGCTGTTGCCATTCCAATGAGAGGTAATGTTCCAAACATCACAATCCTCCACCCTGAAGTATAGATTGCTATACCATCAGTTCCAGCTACAGAAACGACAATAAGATTTAATCCCAAAGTAGAAAATGACATAAGAAGCTGAGATAATGAGAACGGTACACCTACTCTAAGTATATCAAATAGTATCAATTTATTGTATTTGAAATTTGAAAGATTAATTGTAACATAACTACTCTTTTTTACAAATAGCCAATAGAATAGAATTAGAGCAGACACACCCATGGACAAAACTGATGCCCACGCAGCACCTGCTACTCCCATCTTAAGAGGATAAATAAATATCGGATCTAGTATTATATTAAGAATTGATCCAAACGACATTGCATACATTGATCTTTTAGCGTCCCCTTCCCCTCTAAGAATGGAATTAGCAACATTTACAAAGAAGATAAGCAAAGTTCCGGCAAACATAATCTGAGCATAGATTGTGGCATCTTCGATGATACTACCTGCACCCATTGCCTCAAATATATTTCTAGATAAAAGAACAAATGGTATGGTAAAAATAATCCCAAGAATAAACATTAATACTATTGTATGTCCTGCAACGTTGTCTGCCTCTTCTTTTTTATGTGAGCCAATATGTCTAGATATAGCAGCACTTCCTCCCATTCCTATTCCACTGCCTATAGACATTATCATGAAAAAGAATGGGAAAAAGAATCCTACGGCTGATAACGCATCTGGACCTAAGAATGACACCCACAAAGCATCTGCGAAATTGTAAAGTGTCTGAACTAGCATTGCAATAATCATTGGCGTAGATAGTTTTAATATTGCTTTTTTTGGATCCCCTAGTAATGCCTTAATACCTTCTGTATGTTTTTTTGGCTCTTGATTTTCATAACGTTCTTTAGTTTCCATTTGTGAACATCTTCTATAATTAATAGAATTTGAGATAATTAATCTAGTTATAAAGTTATCTTATTTAATGCAAAATACTATAATAATTAGATTATGTTATGTCTTAGTGAAAAGATTTAAAATATATTTGTAAATATTAATTTGAGTTAAATGGAAATTGTTAAGATACCTAAAATGGAAAAAGAAGAGTATGATAAACTTATTTCTGAACAGTATCTCTGTAGAATTGCTTTCAGAGGAGATAAGTACCCTTATATTGCGCCTCTTTTGTACATATTTGATGGGAATCATATGTACTTTTTATCAACAAATTACGGAAAAAAAATTAATCTCCTTAAAGATTACCCCCATGTAATTGTAGAGATAGAAAATTATCAAAAAGATTTCTCTGATTTTAGTTTCATGTCACTATTTGGGAAGATCATTATAGTAAATGACGAAAAAGAAGAAAATATAGTAAGAAATGATTTTGTAAAAATGATAAAAGAGAGAAAATTATCAAGTAATATAATGATTGCATTGGGACATTCTCCTAACGAATCATTTGAATCTCTAATTAACGAAAAAAGAAATGCTGTTTGGAAACTTATTGATGTAGAAGAAATTAAAGCGTTTAAACGTGGATAGCTTATTCCCAATAATCCCTCACTTCACATGCATTTATATCTTCAATAGATAGTAATTCTGAAGGATATGGGCCAAAGAAACTTTGATTTTCAAGATATTTTTCATCGAATCTTAATACCCAAGATTTTAAAATATTTGTTGGTACACTCAAAGAGGCTTGTCCTTTACGATATTTGTCTATTGCATCAAAAAAGAAATCCTTTTCTTTTTTATTTAGGTTATGAGATATATACCCAAATCCATGCAATAAAATATTAATATTGGGGGGGCATTTAGGGGGTTTTGAGAGAAGAATAGAAAGATGAGTCTCGTAATTCAGAAGAACTTTTTCAATAGATAAATTTTCTAAATTAGCTACTGCTCTTCCAAGTTCTCTAGCCTCTTTCTGATTATAGGCCCCAAACAATAATTTATTATAAGTCTGAAATTCAATCAATTTTCTTATAGATTTTGTTTTTTTAATTTCATTGAATCTCCTTAATGTGTATATTTTTGTTAGAAAATGCTGTTTTATTCTAGAATTGGTCAACCTATATTCATCTTCTATGACAAGATTAGGGTATTTTTTCAAGACTGCTTTTCCAAAAAAACCTGACCCTTTGGACTCTGTAGGTTGTTGGCCTTTAACTGTATAAATCTTTACATCTTTAATCCCACAAGAAGGCGATTTTGATTTTAGAATGAATCCTTCGACTTCTGATAAATTTTCCAAAAAGGAATTTGAGAATTCTGTCATATTTGAAGTGATATCCTTTTCAGTACTAGGTTGGAATAGTTTAAGGGCACCGTTATATGAAATAATCCTGATAGGATCTCTAGGAATTCCAAGTCCAATTTCAAATTCAGGACAAACTGGAATAAATTCAACAAACGATTTTAGCTGATTTACAAAATCGCTAGATATCATCTGCCCATTATATCTACAATTATCAAATTCAATGCACTTGCTTACAACAATTCTTGGTTTTAGAAATTCAGTCAAATAATCACTTCAATTTTCTAATTTGCCTGCTAGATCCAACATTTCTTTTATCTCTTCTTCTGACGCAAATCCAATTTCTCTAAATCTTATTATACTCTGTTTGTCTAATAGGAATACATACCCTTTTTTTAAATTATTTATTGATAGATAAGAAACATATTCTTTATAATTCCCATAGTATGTAATTACATTCTTATGTTTCTCCAATGGTATGCCTGCCCTCATTCCCCCGTCGATAGAACCACGGAATAATCTCCATAAACCATCAAGCATAGGAACTTCATAATATGCATAATTACTATCTTTCCCAAATCTATTTCCAAATGGAATTGACCAAGAATCAATCATTTCTTGTGCCCCTCTTACAAAAGCTATTGTAATTAAAGCTACTTTGCCTTTAGCAACTTCAGGCAATCTTACCTCAGTTTTGGCGAGAGAATAAGCAGTTATGTTAGGGAATATTTTACCAACAATTTCTTTTTCAGCCATGATTAACTATGTGATATATAATCATTTATCTTTTTCGCATAGGCATCTGCATCAAATTTTCTTTTTAGACCTTTATCATTCATATATCTAATATTTCCAAAGATATTCCTTTCAATCCAAGGGCGATCATGCTTTCCAAAACACCAAGCTACTCCTGTGTAGCCATTTGTGTCTCGACCATCTAGCTCATACTTGTCATTTAAATAAACTAAGATCTCATAAGCTTCTTTAGGGGATTTTACCCACTCAATTACTTTCTTACCCCAATACATCCTCATATACCCATGCATTTTTCCCGTATAAATCATTTCATTTTGAGCTGCATTCCAGTATGGATCATGTGTATTTGCCTTTTCAAAATCTTTCTTAGAATAGATATATTCACGAGGATCGTTCTCATGAAGTATTAAAGTTCTTTTACACCAATCAGGTATCCCTTGAATCGAATCATATTGTTGATTATAGTAAACGTAGTTCATAGAAAGTTCTCTTCTTACGATCAATTCTTCTAGATATGACTCTCCCCCTGGGCTTCCTGAGTCTTGAATTTTCAAGGCTATGAATATAGGAGAAATTTGACCAAAATGCAAGTAGGGGCTCATTTTTGAGAGATAATCAAGGTTTGGATTATTTCGTAATTCTTCATATCTATCAAGTTTTTTCTTTATAAATAATTCAAGATGACTATTAGCCTCAGATGTTCCACCAATTAGATCATTTGATAATTTTACATTCTTTTCTATTTTAAGAGAATTAATAATATCTTTAATATCTTCTAAATTTAAAGATTCTATTTCGATTGAAGTCGAATTTATCCTGGGTTTGTTTCTTTCTATTAGTACAAGGTATTGATCGATTATTTTCTTTATTTTTGGCCTAATAGTTGCTGCGGCATATTCTTCTTTATTGGATACTGTAGCCACGGGAAGAACAGTATTTGTTTCAACTTCTATTAGAGGGGAATCTATATTTTTAGAAACATACTCCCTCCAATCTCTTTCAACTCTTAGGTATCCTTTATCAACTATTACAAGTGAGGCGTCTCTAGAAGTTTCTACTGCCCCTATATTGGGCAAAGATCTTTGGATGACAAATTTAATACCAATCTTCTCTAATGATTTTTGAACTTCATATAGCCCTTCAAGCATGAAAGAATAGTCCCTTATATTAGCATTAGGAAATTTATTCGTTAATCCAAAGAATACAACAAGTGGCTTCTTAAGTGAGTTTGCTTTTAAAATTGAATATTCCAATGCATGATTGTATTGAGTGCGATGAGAGGATTGCATCCAATATAATACATAATCTCCCTGTCTTTCAACTTTATTGTTAAGATATTTTATTCTTTCATTTTGAATCAACAGCACACCTATAAGTAAAATAGTTTCTAATATAGATATTTTTCGGTTAATTCGATTAATAAAGATAAATTACTTATCAATGTTGATTCTTTAATAATCTAGAAAACAGCTAACAGTTACATTTAATAATATCCAATCAAATCATTATATGTGAAAAGACTTAATCTGCCAATTTTGATTCTTTTTTTTATTGTATTTTTTTCTTTAATGGCTAGAGCATCGTGCGAAGAAGCTAATAGTATTTACATAAAGATTTACGACGATGGAAATGCATTGTGGACGCTTGAAACAAGATTTGAACTAAAAACACAAGAGGATGTTAATTTTTTCAATGACTACGTTTCTGTTTTAGAAGAGGACCGGGATATTATAATTCAAGGAAAAAAAGATTCTTTGCAGGAGATAATAAATACTGTTGCCCATTCATCGGGCAGAGAAATGAATATTGATAATATTTCTTTAGATTATCAAGTAGTGGATTCTATAAATAAAAAATATGGTTTGGTAAGATTCAAGTTTTTATGGAAAAACTTTGGACTAAAAGACCAAAACAGTATAATAATAGGCGATGCCTTTAACAAAGGAAGTTACATTAAGGAAGGAGAAGTTCTTTTAATAGAATACCCAGAAGACTATACAATCTATAGTATCAATCCTGAACCCACTGAGAAAAGAGACAGATCATTATTTTGGTATGGCCCAAAAATCTTTATGGAAAATGAGCCCAATATATTCTTGAAAAAGAGTTCAATATTTAATTCATCAATTATAATTATCTTTGGATTTATAGTTTTACCCTCAATAATAATCCTAATCATATACCTTATTACAAATAAAAAAAAGAAAAATCTTCCAATATTAATGTCTGATGTAGATAAGATTAAAAATATTCTAAAATCATCGGGGGGCAAATGTTTTCAAAACGATGTAGTTGCACAATCAGGTTTATCAAAGTCCAAAGTAAGCCAAATTATTTCTGAAATGGAAAAAAATGGAGCGATAGATAAACAGAAATACGGTAAGAATAATCTAATAATCCTAAAATCAAAATAAATAAGTAATCACCGATATCTTATACAATTAAGAACGATATCTTTTTGAATAATTCGCAATAATAACCATCACTTTTAAAAACCGATTACTAATCTAAATTATATGAATAAGCCCATAGCCATAATGTTTTTTATTTTTCTTGTTATCTTAGGTCAAATACCTTTTTTATTGGCTAATCAAGCAGATTGGACATACAGAACAGAAAAAATAGTATATTCTGTCGATATATCCTCAGATGGTAGTTACATTGCATGTGGATCTTTAGATAACAACTTCTACTTTTTATCTAAAGACGGAAATCTTTTATGGAAATATCCCTCTAACGATAGGGCTTTGTCTGTTGATTTGACACCTGATGGTTCTTACATAGTTGGTGGTTCGAGAGACAAGAACGTATATTTCTTTTCAAATAAAGGAGACCTACTATGGTCTTTTCCAACTGGAAATACTGTAGAATCTGTTGCGGCATCATTTGATGGGACAAGAATAATAGCTGGATCTGATGATGGGAAAGCTTACTTTTTATCAAATAAAGGAAATCTAATATGGCAATATGAAACTACACAACCAATAACAACCGTTGCTATTACCCCAAATGGAAAATATATAACACTAGGATCAAATGACCACAATGTCTATCTTTTATCGGAAAACGGAGAACTGATTTGGACTACAAATACTTTAGGTGAAATAAATTCAGTCGATATAAGTTTCGATGGCGCATTTATTTCTGCAGGGACTAAAAATGGTTGGATATACATCATTTCAAATTCAGGAGAAATACTAAACAAATCTAAAAGAAATGATGGTGTGATAAATGTAAAGATTAATCCTGACGGAAAGAATATAGTAGCGGGTTCAAGAGAAGGTGGAGTTTACATCATTTCTAATAATGGCCAAGAGCTATGGAAGGCTCTTGAAGATAAAGGAATCTATTCAGTATCTATTAATCCCGATGGGAGTAAAATTGCAGTCGGTTCAATGGACTCAATATACGTATTATCCAATAATGGAAAAGATGTCTGGAACTACCAAACGTATAATGACAAAAACTACCTATATTCAATCAATTCTTTGGCTATATCTCTTGATAGTACAACTTTAGTATCAACTTCTAGAGATAGTGTGTTTTTATTTAATCACGGGGAGAAAAAAGAATTTGATGTAGATAAATACATTTGTTACAAAGAGGATAGTCTTCTAGACACATCTTCATGTAATAAAATGTTAGAAGACGGCGATAATCCATATCATCAAAGAAAGGGAATATTGGAAAGATTACTCGGCCTTTTGGGAATTAATAATAATGCAGAATACTAAATAAGTTTCTGGCAGTTAGGGCAATAGTAAGAAGAAGATCCTAATATATTTTCTTTATTGATTTTAGATTTACATCTTTCACAATAAGCAGTGTTTTTATCAACTAGTCTTTTATAATGGCCAGTGTTTCCATAAAGATCGCATTCATCGGTACTTCCACCGAGTTCAATTGAATTTTTTATAATCATGATTATTGAATCATATAGTTTATTTATTTCATCATTAGTAAGATCTAAGACTTTTGTTTTTGGGTGTATTTTTGCTTCAAATAATATATCGTTAATATATACATTTCCAATTCCTGATATTTGGTCCTGAAGATTCAATACAGCTTTTATTGGTTTTTTTATATTTTGTGAAATTAAATCCAAAAAATATTCACGTGTAAATTCGGTTTCATTTGGTGATGGGCCTATATTCCCGGCATATCTATGTAATTTTTTTTCTTCAGGATTTGCAACTACCAAGAACGCATAAAGAGATGACTGAAAAATCAAATTAGAACCGTCATCAAGTTTAAATAAGAAATGGTATTTTGGGGGTAAAGATTCTCCATTTATCAAGTATGAGAATCTTCCAATAATCTCTCCAAGCATTAATATATTCTTATTTTCAAATTCAAGAAATATCCATTTCCCTTTTGGATATACACTAGTTATTTTACTATCAATTATTTCGTTCTTTCTTTTGTCGAGATTTGACATGCCCTGTTTTATTATTGATTTAGAGTTTTCAGTTAGGGTTATATCTAATATTTTTTTATAAATTAGGTTATCTTCCATTTGTTTTGAGATCTTTATTATCTCAGGCAATTCAAATCCCATATAATCAACTAAGATTATCTAATTAATTCAATACTTGCACAACATAGTTCCATCAGAGAGCAGATGACACATTCCAGTTACCCTATCTAAAGAGATAACAAACCCAATTCCCATCCCGGGTTTATCCAATTCACCGGCTTCTGTGATTGCTTTTAAAATTGTATCAGTCTGTTTTTTACTTACTACAGTTAAAACTATTTCTTTTTCTGGTTCAATTGGAATTCCTAAGATTTTCTTTTGCTCATGAATTCCAGTACCTCTTCCAAAAACAACAGTGCCGCCTTTAGCTCCAGCTTTGATTGAAGCTTGGATTATCTGTTCAGAAAATCCTTTTTTTACTATGGTCACTATAAGGTCACACCCTTTAATCTCCTTGCTCATTTTTAGAACCTCCTTTATAATTAATAATTAACCCAAATATCATTAATGTGATTATTGGTGCTAAAGCTATAAGTGAAACAAGACCAAATCCATCAAGGAGCGGGTCTCTTCCTTCCATTGATGAGGCAGCTCCTAATGACATAGCCATTAAAAAGGTCACTGCCATTGGGCCTGTTACTACCCCCCCAGAATCAAAAGCTATAGCAATATATTCCTTATCAGAAAATAATGTTAAAAGAATTACAATTGCATAGCCCACTATAATTATCGTAATTAGTGTTAATCCATAAACTAGTTTCGCCATTGCAAGGGATACAAAAAAAGCCACGCTAAAAGATAGTATATATTTAACAAATGTTCTTCTCAGGAAACCATTGGAAGCTTTTTCAATTTGATTACAAATTATTATTACACCTGGATCTGCATATGTAACTAGGAATCCCATCAAGAAACCTAAGGGTATTAAAATCCAGTTTGGTTTAAAATTACCAAAATACTCACCGATAATTGTGCCTGCAGGAAGGAAACTAAGATCTATTCCTTGAAAAAAAAGAACTAATCCAATAAATGTTAGAAAAATACCTTTAAGTAGATTTTTAGTATATTCCTTTGGCATTTTAAGTAAGAATTTTTGAATTATCAAAAATAAAAATGACAACGGGAACAATACTAAAATAACTTCGAATATATTTATTCTGAGATTATAGAAAAAATCTATCATGAGTATAATACTCCCATTATCATAATGCTAATAACAGGGCCTATTGAAGAAAGACCAATAAGTCCAAATCCATCTGAAAGCGCAGATTTTCCTCCCAAAACTGAACTAATTCCCAATCCCAAAGATAAGATTATTGGAACTGTAACTGGGCCAGTTGTTACTCCCCCTGCATCAAAGGCTATACCTACAAAATTAGGCGGCGTAAAAAATGACAAGATAATAACGAATATATAACCAATTATAAAAAGATATGAAAAATTAATCCCATAAATAATTCTTAATACGCCCAAAGACAAAAATAGCCCAATTCCTAAACTAATAGAAAATAACAAAACTAGTTCTGGTATAGCCCCGCCAGATACATAATCCACCTCATTTGATAGTACTCTGACCCCTGGTTCAGCTATCGTGGCTACAAATCCTATTATAAATGATAGTATTAATAAAAAAGTTAAAGATCCTTTCATAGGCAATTCTGATCCAATGGCCTCACCAAAAGGTAAGAATCCCAAGTTTATCCCTAAAAGGAAAAAAGTAAGGCCAAGGATAACCATTATAGCCCCACCAATAAAACTTAGCAAGTCAGATCTCGATATAAAAAATAAAAATAGCAAAACAACAACTGAGATAGGACCAACTGAGCTTATTACTTCAATGAATTCTTTTTTTACTTCATTCGGGATTATATTCATTAAGGATGTCCTTTTTCTGATATTTATAAAACTAACTAATTCATTTTAGAATATTTAAATAAATTATTTATTTGTCATGAAAAATAAATAACATTTGTTTAAAAATGTAGTGCGGGAGCTGGGATTTGAACCCAGGAAGACCTACATCACAGGGTCCTAAGCCCTGCACCTTTGACCAGGCTCGGCAACCCCCGCTTAGAAGTAAATCCAAGCACTCTATTTTTATAGACCTTATAAATTTAACGATAATTAATACGACAATTTAATACAGTGAAACTTTTATATTAAAATAAATAATTTGTCCTTAGGTGGAAGAGATGGAACATTTAATGGCCGATAGAGCAAAGGACATATTAGGGATCATGAAAGTATATTCTATTGATCCGCTTGAAGTTAGAAATTGTAGTTTTCCTGGACATAAAGGAACAGATGTTGGAGACAGCAGCATAGGTTTTTTAGAGCATACAGGGGAAAAAAATATTTATTCCATACATTCTGTTCACTATTGCAGACACCATAGAAATATAACTATTGATGAAATTGAAAAAAGATTAAAAGAAAAGATTAAGGGAATAACAGAAGACAAAGGTTCCATTCTCATATCAAAATTAAAAATTGATCCAAATAGTTTTCCTGAAAAAGATATTATTGGAAAAGATATTGGTCATGATAAGGCAATACCTATCTTAATTAATAAAGGAAATTTAGGATTCTTAATGAATATGTCCCAAGAAACTAAGTCTATGACACTAAAATCTGTTATTGATAAGATATTAACTCTTGAAATTGAATTTGACATTGCTTGGGAGGAATTCTAGATTTGAAGAAAACAAAAATTGTTTGTACTATTGGCCCAAGTGTTTCAAACTATGAAATGATCAAAAAGCTTATTCTTAGTGGAATGAATGTCGCTAGATTAAACTTTTCTCATGGCGCTCACTCCGACCATCTTAAAGTAATAAATATTATTAAAGAACTATCTGAAGAAACAAATAAAAAAATTGGAATACTACTTGATACTAAAGGACCTGACATCAGAGTAGGGGATTTTGAAAACATAATACATATCACAAATGGGAAAGAATACATATTCTCGATTAAGAAAGAAAAAGATATAATACCGTTAAAACTTGATATATCTCCTTTTCTGAAACCAAATGATAAAGTCTTAGTTGACGATGGTACACTAATATTTATAGTGACAAAAATTGAAGATAATGAAATTTATCTAAAAGCCCTAAATGAAGGAAATTTAAGGCCTAGAGTCAGTATAAATATACCTGGAAACAGATACTGTGAATCTGCTGTTACTGAAAATGATGTTTTAGACATAAAATTTGGAATTAAAAATGAAGTTGATTTCATTGCTCTTTCTTTTGCATCTACAAAGGAAGATGTATTAAAAGCTAGGGAGTTAATCAAACAAGAAAATGGTGAGCAATGGATTATTTCTAAAATAGAATCTAATGTCGGTATAAAGAATATTGATGATTTAATTGAATATTCTGAAGGCATAATGGTTGCAAGAGGGGATCTAGGTGTTGAGATCGACCTTTCTAAAATTCCAAGTGTCCAACGTTCAATAATTGAAAAATGCAATGTTAAAGGTAGACCAGTAATTGTTGCTACACAGATGTTAAACTCTATGATAGAAAATCCAAGGCCCACTAGAGCAGAAGTAGAAGATATAGCAAGTGCAATATATAGCGGTGCAGATGCTGTTATGCTTTCTGGTGAGACTGCAATTGGCAAATACCCAGTTGAAAGTGTAGAAATGATGGTGAAAGTAGCAAAAGAAACAGAAAAAGAGTTAAAACCTAGATCAGAGTATGGCCCCTCAAAAAAAATAACTGATGTAATATCTTCTCTAGTTGCAAATGCAGTATTTTTATCAAACGCCAAAGCAATTGTCACTTCAACAAGATCAGGGTATACTGCTTGTATGGTTGCTCGACATAAACTTTCAGTTCCAACATATGGCGTGACAAACAATGCAGCGACTGCTAGAAAGCTATCTGTGGTATGGGGGATAAATGAAGTATATTTAGAGAAAAATAAAGGTGGTATTTCTGAATCTGTATTACACGCAGCTAATTTCTTAAAAAATGAAGGTCTTCAAGATAAAGATCTTTTTATTTTCACTGCAGGTATAAGTAAATCTAAGCTTACAAGAACAAACTTACTCGAGATAAGAGAGATTGGAGAAGTCCTATCTTCTTGATAGAAGAATCAAGAACAATGTTACTAGTAAAGCACAAAAAGTAATAACCAAAACTACTTCTTGCAAAAGAAATAGACTTGATTTTGTTTTATTTTCTGGATTATTTTCAATAGTAATTACAGAAATATTGTTTTCGTTTGTTGAAGAGTCTACTGAAACATTAATATCTTCCGAAGCTAGTGCATTAGTTGCTTCTATTTTTAATTTTAATGGGAACTTAAGATATGATGATTTGTCATTGTAATCTTTTACCTCAAGATTTACATACACCGTATACTCTCCTGGGTTTTCTGGCATCTTCGTTATTAGAATTTCTTTTTTAGTTAATGATTGAATGGGGCCCACATCTTCAGTATAATCAAAAGAAAAAACAGGATTATCTTGATTTAAAATAACATAAGAACTTTTTACAGCAGAACCCTTATTGACAAAAAATATCGGGAGCGTGTAAGGAACCTGGTTAATTGTCAAATTTCTTGGCTTCATATCTATGATAGGGGCTCTTGCTCCTTCTACTTTAAATGGGATTTCTACTAAAAATCCTTCAGAGGTATAGTCACATATCACTCCAGAACAATAAACTTGATAAGAATACTGTGTGCTTGCTTTAAGATAGTAGCTACCTCGCGGTATAGATTTGACAGTGTAAGTAATTTTCTCAGATTTTTTATCTCCCGGCTGTATCTCCCCATAAAAGAACTTATTATTTGAGAATTCAAAGAACTCGTCTTTTACGTATACATTAACTGCTTTTAGGATGCTATTACTCGTATTTTCGAATACAATTGTAAATTCTCCACTTCCCCCAGAGTAAAATGTAGGTGTTTGTTCAAGATATACTTTAAGCTTTTCATTCGGTGCAGTAATGCCGGAAATAGAAAACAGACCAAATAGTAAAAAACTTATAAAGATAATGCCATAGAGTTTTCTCATATAATAAATAGTTAATAGAATATCTTAAAAGCTTTATTCTTATAAGTTATATGATGGACTCTAATAAATTCGAGTATTTTGATGTTACTGCAGACATTGGGATTAGGGCCTGGGGAAATACCATTAATGAATTATTCGAAAATGCAGCTATAGCTGTTACAAGCCTAATTATAGATCCAAATAACATTGAAAAAAAAATACAAAAAGATATTCAAGTACATGGAAATGATTTATCTTCACTACTCATAAATTGGATTACTGAGCTCTTAATCCTTAGAGATAGTGAAGGAATTCTATTCTCTTCTTTAAAAGTTGAAATTTCTAAAGACAAAAAATCATTAAGAGTGAAAGCTTTGGGAAACAATGCTTTTTCTGTAAAATTTGAAATGGATATAAAAGCTATCACTTACTCATTGTTTGAATTAGAGAAAAAAAATGGTGGATACTATTTACAATTTGTTCTTGATATATAATATCAATATGCATTTATGAGTTTTATCATTTTTTCAAAATATTATATTTAATTAAAGAAAAATATAATATAATGGAAATATTTATATAGTAAAATCCATTAATTATTTTGGCGATATTATGGCTGAAGAATTAATTAAAAAAATATTGGTCCCAATAGACGGATCTAAAGTGTCCCAAAAAGCTTTGGACTATGCTGGATGGGTAGCTGGAAAAACTGGAGCTAGCATTACTTTGCTCCATGTAATTGATGCAGATAAGTTTAAAGCAAACTATGAGGCTATGGATAGATTCCAGCCTGATTGGAAGGACAAAATTAAAGGAACTGATGACATAAAGCGATTTTCACCGTTCTTTGAAGAAGAACTGAGTTGTATGTTAGAAGATCCAGTGTGCAAGAGGGCCAACAATGTCCTAAAAGAAATGGCAAAATATGCAGAAAAATATAAGGTTAAACCAAAAACCATTCTTAAGCTAGGTAGAGTTGTTGACACAATTGTACAAGTAGCAGATGATGAGAAAATAGACCAAATAATCATTGGAAAGACTGGGCTTACTGGAATAAGAAGAATGCTTATGGGACATGTTGCTGAAGACGTGGCAAAATACGCTGGTTGCAGAGTAACAGTTGTACCGGAATAGACAACTTAATTATTTATTTTTTAATTATTCTTTTCTAATATTCTTTTAATATATTTAGGGTATTTTTATATAGTAGAAAATAAATAAATATGTGATGGTAAATCTGATATTATTAAACCCGATAATTATAGCTCCAATTGCGATTGCCATAATATTCATTTTGGCAGGGATTAGAATAGTTAAACAGTATGAAAGAGCTGTTAAGTTCAGACTTGGAGTATTTGTTGGAATACTTGGACCCGGATTAAAATGGATTATTCCGGGAGTAGACCGAATAGAGAAAGTAGACCTAAGGGTCGTAACTGTAGATATACCTGCACAAGAAGTTATCTCTAAAGATAACGTTCCAATGAAAGTAAACGGAGTATTATTCTTTAAGGTAACAGATGCCGATAAAGCAATACTTGAAGTAGAACAGTATAAATTTGCTATATCGCAACTTTCACAATCTGCTTTGAGGGACATGGCTGGAAAATCTGACTTAGATACCATTCTTGCTAAGAGAGAAGAGATAGGAGAAAGAATAAGATCAATTGTTGATGTTGAGACAGATCCATGGGGAATAAAAGTAACTGATGTAAAGATCAAAGATATAGAACTACCTGACAATATGAAAAGAGCAATGGCACATCAAGCCGAAGCCGAAAGAGATAGACGTGCAAGGATTATTCTAGCGGAAGCTGAAGAACAAGCCGCCCAGAGATTAGCGAATGCAGGAGAGATTATAGATAAATCACCAGCTGCTTTAAAGTTGAGACTATACCAAACATTGGCTGAAATAGCTTCAGAAAAGAATTCTACAATAGTTTTCCCATTTCCAGAAGAGATGATGGAATTCATTAGAAACAAAAAATCTCAAAAATAAAGTCGATTTGATGGAATTAGAAATAGGAATGAAATATCAAATAACTAAAGATGGAAGCTCTTTATCGTGGATAGAAACTAATGGTGTTTCTGAATTTCAGGTATTTACAAGAGAATTAAATCAAGGTGAAATTGTGATATACCTTGGGCGAAAAGATTTTCCGGGATGCGATGTTTCATATGACCAATTTCAAATTGACAATAAAGAAGGAATATTTTGGCCTAATCAATTTGGTGGAGCAAAGAAAGAATTTTTAAGAAAAGTTATTTAATTAGTTATACTTGTATGATAGTTATTATCTACCTTACAAGTAGTTTATTATTTCTTTACCCAAGATTTGCTATTATTTTAATTCATCTAAGGATAAGGTTTTTATTTAGAAATAATATGAATATACTATGCCAAGAGCAAGGAAGAAAAGATGTATCTATGTAGATACAAATGCACGTTATTTTAAGCCTAGGGGCGTTCCACTAAATGAACTTGATATTATTCAGCTTACCTTCGAAGAGCTTGAGGCTATTAGGCTAAAGGATTTATTGGGATTAGAACAGACCGAGGCCTCTGAAAAAATGGGTGTTTCTCAACCTACTTTTCATAGAATATTAAAAGAAGCAAGAGCAAAAGTCTCTGACGCTTTGGTAAACTCCAAAGCAATAGAAATATATGGCGGTGACTATACTATGGCAAATAGACAAGTTATATGCTTAACATGCCATAATGTATGGGAAATCTCTGACTCTTCTAAAGAAGAGAAAATTGTATGCCCAAAATGTAAGGGTAATCTCGTAAAAGATGCTAATGTTTGCCATAAAGAGTGTGAGCAAATTTAACTTAGTATAGGAGAAAAATATGAAAGTTGCTATACCTACAGATACAAATGGAGGTCTTTCTAGTATAGTATATAATCACTTTGGTATGGCTCCAACTTATACGGTTATTGAGATAATAAACAATGAAATTAAAGATGTTGAAATTATAGACAACACGAGCGACCATTTTGGGGGCTCAGAAAGCCCTGTTGATCTACTTCTGAAAAAGAATGTTGGAATTGTAATTTGTTCAAATTTAGGCCCTCATGCTATGATTGCTCTTAGAGACTTAGGATTTGATATTTTCTTTACAAAAAGAGATAATGTTAAAGAAATTGTTGAAAATTTTATTAGTGGAAAACTACAAAGATTTTACGAGGATAAAGCTTCTTGCGATAAAAAACTATAATTTATAATTCTTAATCTTCTTAATCCAGTAGTTTGAATAAATAGCCCCTATAGGATTGTGAGCTAATACTCTATCTTTTACAATAAGGACAGTAGTCGGAGCTTTTGAGTATTTAATAAATAACGAATCATGCCCTACACAAAGCCCTACAACTATATTAAATTCAGTTTTTTCATTTTCTAATAATTTTGCCTGACCTATAGGATTACAGGAAGATTCATTTAGATCCCCTGATAAAGTTTTAGTGACACCAAAACTTCCCTTGCCGATGCCACATGTTTTACATATAGCAAGTGCAACCTGAAATCCTTTTTCTTCTAGTAATTCAGTGAGAACTTGAGCTTCGTTTTTAAGCCCTACACATGACGCAATACCTAACTTTTTATAATTCATTCTTTTAGAAAATTCGATTAATTCGAGGACTCTTGGTAATTTCATGTATGCATCGACTTCTAATTCTGTCGAAGTTACATAAAAGTTAAGATTTTCTTCTTTTCTTACTTCATTCTGCGCATAATCACTTATTTCTTTTTCATAACAATTGATTCCTTCCATACAGAAAGAATCTTCACAATCATTGCATCTCATAAAGAATATAAAAAAAACTAATTTAAAAACTTACTTATTTTATTCCTGTTATAATATCTGTATTGAAATCGAATAAAGTCTTTTTTTGATTGTTGTCTACTAAAGTCATGACATTATCCTTAGTAACTTTGCCTACAACTCTAGCTTCAACTTTTTGCTTTTTGAATAGATTTAATATTTTATCAGTATTTTCTGGAGCTGAAGTTAGTGTAAATCCATATCCAGGATAAATCTTTAACCAATCTATAAAATCAAGAGTATCGGGCCTTTGTATATCTTCAACATTAATAATTGCACCTTTTCCTGATGTTTCAAGCAACATTCCAATAGTTCCTAAGATACCGGGATTAGAGATATCTTTTGCTGCAAAAGAAAGTTCTTTTTCTGCTATTTCATTCATTACTTTTAATTTCGAGATACACTCTTCAGAAGATTTGTTAAGTGTGGTGTCCCAGTTAAGGAAATTATTATACTGTCGTCCATTCATATCCATAGCAAGTATTATGTCTTCTCCTTCTTTTGCAGAAAAACTTGAAAGAATTTTTGTAGCATTTCCCATAATTGAAACTGAAACGGTAGTAGTTTCAGTATCAGGATGAAGATGTCCCCCTACCATAGGAACTTTAAATTTATCACACCCTGTTTTGATACCTTCAAGTAAATCCTTACAATTATCGGTCTTTTTCAAAGACATAATATTAACCATAGCAATTGGAGTACCTCCCATTGCATAGATATCATTAACATTTACAAGAACGGAACAGTATCCTGCCCAAAAAAGATCTTTAAGAAGACTTGCCCATATCCCATCTGCAGCTAAAAGAAGATAATTGCAATCATTCTTTAAAACTGCTGCATCATCACCAAAATCAATGACAGTATTCCCATAATTAGAATATGGTTTGAATTGGTTAATGAGATGTTTAATTGGATTTTTCCTTTTAACGCCTTCATAATTTCGGATTTCATTAACAATTCTGTTTAGGTCTACCATATTTTTCAACAAGCGGGTAAAGACTAAGATATTTATAAAAGTTTTTATTTAAGTATGCTTTCCATGAATTTTCTAATCTCAGTAGGTGTAGATGACTCAAGCCCATATATTTCTGAGAACTTATGAGTTGTCTTTAAAATCTTTGTTTTCCCACAAGGCTCTGCATCCAATAATCCTGCTTCAACAAGTATTTTTACGTGCTCATAACATTGACTTCCCCTATATTTGACCAAATCTGATTTTTTTAAAGGTTGTTTGTAAGCTATAATGGCCAATGTTTTCAGCACCCCTCCCCTAATTTCTGATTTAGGGGCAAAATCAGCTGTTAATAAAGAATATTCGTTTCTTACTTGCATTGTGTAGCGGTCCTCAACTGCCCTTATTATCTCAATAGAACTACCTCTGTCCTTGTAATCTTTAGAAATATTTTCAATTAATCCTTCCACATATTCCCTATCCTTTAATCCAAGTTTTTTAAGTAATTTTGATATAGGGATTGGTTCGCCTGAAATAAAAAGTATTGCTTCAATTGAAGCCTTGTCTTTTGCTATATCCATAAAAATAATATTATTGATATATTTATATACTTTGCAGTTTTGAACTTTGTTTTAGCTAAACATTTAATAAAAAGAAACTTTTTTAATCTATTTGTCCTGAGAAAGATAGGTGTATTAATGGAACTAGAAAGAATTGTTGAAAAAACAATGAATTTTATTAATTCTGATGGGGACGTTTTTGGTCAAAAAATAAAAGTAATTTCTTATGATATAGAAAAAAATAATGTAGAAATTGGTGAGGAAAAAGAAACAATTGGAATTGGTGTGAGGGTATTTGAAGGAAAAAAACAAGGATTTTCATTCACAAATAACATAAATTTCTTGGAAGAATGCGTAAGAACAGCATATAAAGTCCTTAATGTTTCAAGAGAAAGAGAAGATTTTGATAGTCTACCTTCTCCTAAAAAAATTAAAAAACGGAATCTAGTAGACAATTCACTTTATTCGATTTCTTCAGAGGATTTAATGGATTTCTCTATAGATATGATCCAAAGTTGTGAAGAATCGGGGGGCACTCCTTCTTCAGGTAGTACAAATCTTACCTATCAAGAAGAAGCAATATCCACTTCAACGGGAATAAATCTAAGCCAAAAATACGCAACTTTATTTGGTTACATTTCTTCAATTTACAAGGATAATGACGTTTCCACTGGATTTGATTTTAATATAATGAGGAAGACTTTTGATTTTAAAGAAATTGGTAAAAAGGCTGCTTACAAAGCCAAAGAAACTAGTAACGCAAAGAAGATTGAATCTATGTACTCTGAAGTTATTCTGGAACCTGAAGCTGTTTCATCTTTATTGTCTAACACATTTATATCCCATCTTTATGCTGAAAGTGTCGATAAAGACAGAAGTTATCTTAAAGGGAAGATTGGAGAAAAAATTTCAAATCTTACTATGATAGATGATGGAACGATTGATTATGGTGTTGGTACTTCCGACTTTGATGGTGATGGCAATCCAACTAAAAAAAATGTTATTCTTGAAGATGGAATACTAAAGCAATATCTATACGATGATTTTTATGCTAAAAAATTTGGAGTTGAATCTACTGGGAATTCAGATAGGGACTACAAATCACTCCCCTCAATAGGAACAACTAACTTCATAATCGATGGAAAGAAAATTGAAGGCATAAAAAAAGGTTTTGTTATCCATGAATTAAGAGGTGCACACACTGCAAATCCTATTTCAGGCGATTTTTCAGTCGAAATATCGAGTGGATTTTATATAAATAATGGAGAAAAAATTCATCCAATAAAACATGGAATGATAACTGGTAATATATTTGAACTACTAGCTAATGTTAAAGGTGTGCATGGAGAATTAAAGGATACAGGAGGTTTAATAACTCCTTCAATCGTATGTGAAGTAAAGGTGATTGGATGATAGCTGTAGTGGGTATGCCTGGATCGGGTAAAAGCGAATTTCTTAATGTGGCTTTAAATTTTGGTTACCGTTTCATATCTATGGGAGACGTAGTAAGGGAAGAAACTGTCAAGATGGGATACAAGATAGAAGAAAGTGGAAAAGTTGCACAGATGCTTAGAGATAAAGATGGCCTAGATGCAATTGCAATTTTGACTTTAGACCGGATCCGCGAGAATCATGATAATAAATTTATAATAGAAGGAATAAGGGGGATTAAGGAAATAGAAAGATTTAGAAAAGAAATTAATTTTTTCCTAGTTGGGATTCATGCTTCGCCAAACATAAGATTTGAAAGATTAAAAAATAGAGGAAGAGAGGACGATCCTAAATCATTTGAAGATTTTTATTCTAGGGACGTAAGAGAGCTATCGTGGGGATTAGGAGAAGCTTTTGCACTTTCAGATATCATAATTAATAATAATTCAACTTTAGATAATTTTAGAATAGAAATAGAAGCGGTGATAAAAAAATATGGACTTTAAAATAAAAGTTTCTGCAGAAATAAAGTCAACAGAAAATCTAGAAAAGGTTAAAAAATCAATATTAAATATATTTCCTGACTTAAAAGTTGAAGAGCGAGATAATGAAGTTATTGGTTCATCCGAAGAGGAAGATGTCCTTTCGAGATTTATAGAACTTGCATATTCAGAAGCGATAAGAGATAGTGTGAATATGGTTCTTAAAGAAGGCTCGCGAGGAAATAAAATATCTTTTTCAATTAATAAACAAGCTGCTTATGCAGGAAGATTAAATCTATCAAAAGAATCCCCGCTTGGACCAATAAGAATTAAAATTTATGTAGAAGAGCCTTATGATTTCATAGATAAGATGATACCAAAGACAATATAATTAATACTATCTTAAGTAATTCCAATTTTCACTACTATATTTTTCATTTGCTAGATTAGTGGCAATTAATAATTCCTCTTTTGAGATAATACTTTCTTCAAAAGATCCAAAAATATCTTTGAATCCTTCTTTTAATGCATTAATTAAAATCTCTTTTTTATATTTATAACTCTCTTTATTAAGTGTTGTTACTCTATTTTGTATTTCTATTTTTTTCTCAGATATCTTAAGTGCCTTTTCCATTGTATCTATACTAGTGTCATAGATTATTGTTCCATGCTGTAAAATTGTTCCATTTCTTCTTGTTTGAGCAGACCCTGAAATTTTCTTTGAGTTAAGTATTAGATCGTTAAGGGGTTTAAACTCGGCCTTAATGTTAAGTTTTTTTAATCCGGATATTATACCCCCATACAAAAACTCAAATGATTCAAGTATATTATCAGGAGCTTTTTTTTCTGAAATTATTATAGAATAAGTAATTTCCCCAAATTTATCATGAAACACATTTCCTCCTCCAGTTATTCTTCTTACATAATCTATATTATTATTTTTACAAAAATCTAAATCAATTGAAAAATCAATTCTTTGAAAATATCCAATAGATACGCATGACGGATTGAAGGAGTAAAACCTGAAAGTATCTTCTATTTTATTCTGCCCCCTAAGAATCAATAGTGCCTCATCAATCCCCATAGATAAATGACCATTATCTTCCCTGTACTCAATATATCTCACAAATATACTTCCACAGAAAGCTATTTATATGTTTAGATAAACAAAATCATTGGGAAGGGAAATGGAGGAAAAATTTAGAATCCTCTCATATTTTTTCACCTCTAGTGCTAAATTTCCCTTCCCTCGTTAGAGGGCTTAGGAGGGATTTTATGTATCAAAGAATTTTAAGAATACTTGAGAATGAAGAATCGCCAGTTCCAGCAGAGACAATAAGTGATAAAACAAAAGAGAGCCTAATGAAAACAAAATCTCTTTTATTGAGACTACAAGAAGAAGGAAAAATAGAAAGTTGTAAAAAAGATGATATTTTACTCTGGCAAATAAAGAAAAAGGACGAAACTGAAAAGAAATTTGAAAGATGGTAAGATATGGCTTTAACACACCCCCTTATTAAAGGGGATATCTCACCTAGAGCCTATCAAGAAACGATTTTTGTAAAAAGCAAAGATAAAAATACATTAGCAATTTTACCTACTGGTCTGGGTAAAACTTACATTGGGATTCTATTGGCTGCATATACATTGCACTCTCTAGAAAAGAAAGTATTAGTTCTTGCACCAACCAAACCTCTTGCTGAACAGCATTTAAAATCATTTTCTGAAGTTATTAATTTAGAAAAAGAATATTTTTCAATATTGACAGGCACGGTATCACCTTCTAAAAGAGATGAACTTTATGATAAATCTTTAGTCATAATTGCAACGCCCCAAGTAATTGAAAATGATATCTTAGCTGGAAGGATAAATCTAAATAATTTTGGTCTGATCATCTTTGATGAAGCTCATAGAGCAGTTGGAGATTATGCGTATACTTACATTGCAGAAAAAGCTAAATCTACAAATATAAGGCTCCTTGGATTAACGGCATCGCCTTCTTCCGATAAACAGAAAATGAAGGAGATCATTAATACTCTCGGCATAGAAAATATAGAAATCAGAAACGAAAATTCTCCGGATGTTAAGGCTTACGTACAAGATGTTGATATCTCGTGGATATCAGTAAAGCTTCCAGAAGAATTTCTTGAGATAATAAGATTACTAGAAGTTTTATTGAAAAAAGAGATCACAATTCTTAAAGATTTAGACTTTGTATCTTCTCAAGAAGTTAATAAAAAAGAAATCTTGGATGCAGTATTAAAAATAAATAATAAAATTAAGAATGCTCCATTTAATGAAAAATCAATTTATTATAGTGCATTAAAATCTCAAGCAAAAGCCTTGAAAATTCATCATGCACTTGAGTTATTAGAAACGCAAGGTATATCTCCCCTTATATCATACTTCAAAAGAATGCGCGAAAGTAAAAGCCGTTCGTCTTCAGAGTTATTGTCAGATAAAACAATAATAAAAATAATAACAATTGCAGATAAAATAAATAAAGAGGGCATAGAGCATCCAAAGCTTTCAAAATTATATGATTTAGTTGTTAAAGAAGCCAGTAACAGGAAAAATATGATCGTATTTTCTCATTATAGAGATACCACTATGAGAATTGTAAAAGAGTTAAATAAACTAGAAAATGTAAAGGCCGAAAGATTTGTTGGGCAGGCTTCTAAGAAGGGAGATGAAGGGCTATCCCAGAAAAAGCAGAAAGAAATAATTGATAAGTTCAGATCCGGAGAGTTTAATGTACTTGTTGCAACTTCTGTTGCAGAAGAAGGGCTTGATATACCGGAAGTAGATATGGTTATATTATTTGAACCGGTACCATCAGAGATAAGATCCATACAGAGAAGAGGAAGAACTGCAAGAAAAAGAAGTGGCGAAGTAGTTATATTAATGGCAGAGAAAACTAGGGATGAAGGATATTATTGGGCAAGTAAAAAGAAAGAGAAACAGATGAAAAATACAGTTATGGAAATAAATAGAGAATTTAGAAATAATGAAGGCATAGTAAAGGAAGAAACATCACAAAGTACACTTAAAGATTTTATTCATTTGCCCGAAATAATTGCGGATGATAGGGAAGATAAAAAAGTATTAAAAATATTATCTGAGATCTCCACTCTTAAAATAAATCGTCTTGAAATTGGAGATTATATAATTTCAAACAGAGTAGGAGTTGAAAGAAAATCGTCAAATGATTTTATCGAATCCCTTATTGCTGGAAAACTATTTTCTCAACTTATGCCTTTGTCTAAAACTTTTGAGATTCCGATACTTATAGTTGAAGGTGAAGATATCTATTCCATAAGAAATATGGATGAAAGATCTATTCGCGGAGCGATTATCTCTGCAATGATCGATTTTAGAATCCGCATAATTTTTACTAAAAATCAAGAAGAAACTTCAAAATTATTAGTCGAAATTTCATCTAGAGAACAGAAGGAAAAGGAGAGGATTCCATCAATTAGAGGAGAAAAGAAAGTAATGAGCTTAAAGGAAAAACAGATATTTATTATCGAGGGACTTCCAGAAGTATCCTCAGTACTTTCGAGGAGATTATTGGACAAATTTGGAAGTGTTTTTGGGGTTTTTAATGCTGACGAACATCAGCTAAAAGAAGTTGAAGGTGTTGGAGAGATAAAAGCAAAAAAAATAAAAGAAGTTATAGACTCTAAATATGAAGATATATGATTTCACTATTGACTAACAATAATTAACCAAAAGATTTAAATATTAGAAAGCAATATTCTATTTCAGCATTGAAAGGTGAAATTATATGAGAGGAAATAATGATGCAGAAGCAAGAAAATTATTTAAACAGGCTAAAAGAATGAAAGAAAGGGCAGAAATTAATATTAAGAAGAGAAATTTCTTTTTAGCTTCTATCGAAATAGATGTTGCTAACAAACTTCTTGAAGAAGGGAGTAAATTTCTTTAAGTTTTTTTAATTAGAGAATTCTTAGCCTATTGCCTTAATACAAATATGCAATAGCCTTATATACGAAATTATAAAATTTAGAACAATGTTATTTGGGGACCTAGTTGGCTTATTAATTGTTTACGGCTACGTTGCAATTTTACTCTTTATATCAGAAAAACTGTTATACAAATACAAAGTATTTAGCCGAAAATTTCTACATATAATGGTTGGAAATATTTTATTCATTTTACCTCTTTTTGAAACCAAGTGGATAATTACTTGTTTGGCTGCAGCACCATTTATATTATTGACCTTCTTAATGAGTCCTTATTCGCCTCTAAAAATCAAAGATAAGATTTCATCATCTGGCCATGGCCTAGGATTAGTATATTATGCCATTTCATGGACAGTTCTTGTAATATTATTTTTTGATAAACCTTGGATAACAGCCGTTGGAATAGCAGCAATGTCTTATGGTGACGGAATGGCCGCATTAATTGGAACGAGATTTGGAAAAAGAAAATTCCATTTATTTGGAGAAACTAAAAGCCTTGAGGGATCAATTGCGATGTATATCTCCCTACTTGTTGGAATGTTTATAGCCCTAAACTACTATGGTTATCTTTATCCTAATGCTAATTTAGTCCCAATTAATTATTTGGTAATATTAGTTGTTCCTTTTGTTTCAACAATATTTGAAGCAATAACCCCTAAAGGTTTCGATAATTTAACTGCATGTTTTTCTGCAGCTTTTCTTTACTATGGATTAATGTTGGTGGTATAATGAGATTTATTATTATCGATGGTCTTGACGGCGCTGGGAAAGACACTCATGCTGAATTAATTCGTAAAAGATATTTGAATAAAGGGGATAATGTAATACTTCGTTCGCATCCAGAAGAAGATAATTCTTTTGGGCTAAAAGCAAAAAGTTCACTTCTAGGGAAAGGAAAAATAAATTACATGAGAGCTTCTTTTTATTATGCCCTAGATGTTATACGGTCGGTAAGATTATATTATGAAAAAGGTGACACCCTAATTGTTGTACGTTATCTGATGGGAGTTGCATATTTGCCCCTGCCATTAGCAAAATTATTTTACAAATTCTTTTCTTCAATATTGCCTACTTCAAAATATATGTTTTTTTTAGATGTTGAGCCTGAAGAATCCTTAAAAA
Source organism: Methanobacteriota archaeon (assembly GCA_023622545.1). Taxonomy (GTDB): domain Archaea; phylum Methanobacteriota_B; class Thermococci; order Methanofastidiosales; family Methanofastidiosaceae; genus Methanofastidiosum. Next base: position 30,056 of record JAMNZA010000021.1, read on the forward strand.
GACTATCAACTAGAAATGAAACAGAAATGTTTGAAAATCTAGATGACCTTATAAAAGTAAGAGAAAAGGCTTTAGAATTAGCAAAGGATTGGAACATAATAAATACTTGCCAGCCTATAAGTGAAGTTCAAAATCAAATAGAAAGTATTTTAGACAAATTAGATAATGGAACAAAGAAGTCTGGACCAGAATATGAGGTAAATGAAGTTGCTAATTAAAAAATATAATTAAAAAATTATTATAATTTCTCAAATCTCTTTTCAAGTTCCCTTAAAACTTTTGGAAGAGTTGTGTATTCCATGTCCTCGCTTGGTAATCTATGAGGTTCAAATGGTCCATGTCTTCTCATGTAATCTGCAATTTCTTGTGCCTTTACTCTAGTTTGATCGTATGCAGGATCATCGAATAAATCAACAGGTCCAATTAACTTTCCATTTGCTACTTGGAATCCAAGTGCTATAACTCTTGGTGGTCCATCAAATCTAGTGCATACAGCGTTCTTTTGGCTTACGGGCATAATAGGGCCGTTATGAGATCCCCTCATCCATCCTGCTACTAGGTGAGGAAATGCAAAAGGTTCAAGTACCTCTCCAACTGCAGGTAATCCAGATTGAGCTCTAACTAATGCTACTGGATCATCTTTTCCAACATACTCTCCTGCTATCTTGTAAAGTTTTTCAGTACTAATATTTGCAACTGCTTCTTCTGGTGGAAGTTTTCCTCCCTTCTTTGGGTATACTCTCTTTATTACGTATCTAGATTTTGCACCAATTAGTGCCAGCATTTTGTATAATTCTTCAGGACAATCCATGAATACTCTCTTACTTTCTAAGATGTCCCAAATCTCAAATCTAAATCCTGCTGTTGCGTTTGGATCGATTACTAAGCCTATGGTATTGAAAGGATCAGCAAATATTTTGTATATAGGAAGGTTAAAAGCTCCGGGATCTGTCTTGTCCATCATAAATGCAATAATTGGTTCTGCCTTTCTTTCTTCAAATTCCAACTCGGCTACCCCGGGACCCATACCCCTAACATTTCCACTAAATGCTTCGACCAATAAATCCTGACCAGCTCCGTAAAGTTTTAGTTCTTTAGCTACTTTGGTGGCCTTTTCAAAAGTGTTCCAAGCAAGAGCGTGTACTTCCTTACAATCGACACCTTTTCTGTGTGTCATCAGTAATTCTAAATCATCCCCACAGTTTGTAACGTGGAAGTCAATTAATAATTTACCTTTTTCTTTTTCCAGTTCTTTTATTGCTGTTTTAATTAAATCCGGATGGACCTTAGCATGACCAGGCCATCCTCCAACATCTGCTTTAATAAGAGAAACAGTTATTTTTTCTCCCATTTAATCCTCCTCATCTTTTGATTTGAAATCATCGATTGAGAATGGTGGTTCTTCGCCTTCTTTGCCTTTTGCTTTTAACATCTCTCTTGCAATAAGGTAGTATACAAGTGATAAGGCTTTCTTTCCCTTGTTATTTGTTGGTATAACAAGATCTACATTTGATAGATAGTTCTCTGAGTCGCAAAGCGCAATTACAGGTATTTTAGCAAGACCAGCTTCTCTAAGAATCTGATAATCTGCTCTTGGGTCTGTCAAGATTACTACTTCCGGCTCTATGAAGTCCTCACAGTTTGGATTTGTAAGGGATCCTGGAATGAATCTCTTAGTAATTGTTTTTGCGCCTATTTTTTGACCAAAGGCCAAGACTGGTTTGAATCCATAAATTCTTGATGAAACTGCAAGAATTTTTTCAGGTTCAAACTTGGCAAGAAACTTTCCAACGGTTTCAATCCTTTTATTTGTTTCATTTATATCAAGTATATAAAGACCATCTTGTCTTATTCTAAATATATACCTCTCCATGTCTCTTGTCTTTTGGGTTGTCCCGATATGTATTCCTGATGCAAGATACAAATCAAGAGGTACAAGCATTTCATCACTCATTAAATCTCCTCCCCTAAATATTCTTTTATTCTTATTAATTCGTTTATGATTTGAATGTTTTCTTCAGTTGCTTCTAAATATTTGATATTAAATGCTAAAGATAAATGACAGACTCCTTCATCTACTGCAGGTATGTGACAGTTCTTATCCTCCTTAGTAGTTTGATATATTTGAGATATAGTGTCTAATTCAATTTTTTTTGGTTTTTGATTTATGCTTAGATTATTGAGTTCGATGTCAAATATTTTTCCACCTATGTAAACTAGAGGCATCTGCCCTTCATATATACCGCCTAAATATCTAAAAAGGGGTAATGAATAGAAGGAAGAAGCAGCTTTTGCAGAGGCCAAAGACAAAGCAAATCGTATTTTATTAAAAGGTGTTATCTCTATTAGTAATTCATCTAGCGATTTCTGTTCGGTTGCATCTAAACCAATTAGTTCAGGAAATACAACTTCCTCAATTTCAGAAATATCTTCTTCAAACGGAACAGAAGCTCTGCCAAAACTTGAAGAGGTATAAATGTCAACCTCTACAATATTCCTTTCTTTGTTACCAGAGTAGACTTTCCTTGCTCTTATATCCTCTATTACGGTCAATCTTTCCTCTCCTTTTCTAATTTCCAATGGTGGGACCGTCGGGATTTGAACCCGAGTTTCCACCACCCCAAGGTGAGAGGCTAGTCCAAGCTACCCCACGGTCCCATGTGAAATCGACTATAAACTATTAAAATATAAAATTATATTTTATAGTCGAGCAGTTCTTCTATTAGATCAACATGGGTAAGTAGCATTCTTCTACAGCAGTATCTTGTTAACCCCATGTCATCTAATATCTTTTCTGTGTCTTCCCCTTTGCTTAACCTATCTATGTAGGGTTCATATAGGTGTCCAACAACTTTTCCACAGGTAAAGCATCTTACAGGGATTATCAAAATATCACCTGTATGATTTCTGTCTTCTTGCTCTTGGTCCTTTAGAAGACTTACTTGGCTTGTGTTCTTCGGTTCTCCTTGAATCTCCTCTTAATAGGATTCTATCGTATCCTAAATAGGCTTCTTTTAAGGAGTTGTCCTGGGTGAATTCAACAAGGCCTCTTGCTATTGCTATTCTGCATGCATCTGCTTGGCCCATAATGCCTCCACCTTTAACGTCAATTTCTATATCAACATTTTTAGCCGAGTCACCAGCAAGAATGATAGGTTCAAACATTTTAATTCTAGCCAATTCGGGCTCAACTATTGGGAGGGGCTTACTATTAATTCTTACTCTGCCCTTTCCCTCTTTTACAGTTGCTCTAGCAACTGCTTTTTTTCTCTTACCTATTGATTGAATGATTTTCATATTGTACCCCCAAGAAAGCTTGAAATATCTTTTACTCTAATGAATTTTTTTGTTCTAAGTTTTGAAACGTCAGCATCATTAAATCTGACGAATTCCTTCCCAGCTAACTCATCAGGTATCCCAACATATACTTTTAATCTTCTATATGCTTGTCTACCCTTATCTTTCTTCCAAGGAAGCATGCCTCTAACAGATCTTCGGACTATTCTGTCTGATCTCTTTGGGAAGAATGAACCTCTCAAAGGATTTGCATTATCCTTAAACTGGGCTCTTTTTTCATAGAGGTCAAAGAAATATTGTCTATTTCCTGTAATCACAACTTCTTCAGCATTAACTATAACAACTTGTTCTCCTTCTAAAAGCTTTTTAGCAACAACTGATGCTATTCTACCTAGAATCTGATCTTTTCCATCGACTATCATGAGATCACTCCATTATTGTTACACCGCTACCTCTCGGATTTTCATTGTAAAGGTCATAAAGAGTTATCGCTCTTCCACTTTTATTTATTTTTTCCATGGCGGATTTAGAAAACTTAAATGCAGAAACTGTAACTTTGTGATCTAGTTCTCCACTGCCCAATACTTTTCCAGGGACAACAACTATGTCGCCATCCTTAGAATATCTATTGATTTTAGAAAGATTTACTTGGGGTAAATGCCTTGTGGGCCTTCTAAATCTCTTTGAAAGATCAATCCACAAAGGAGTTTTTTCTGAATATCCCTTATCTATAAAAAAATCTATAAGGTTCAATATATTCGGGTTAGTTTTATTCAACTTCTTCATTAATTTCACCACTCAAACTCACACGCTTACGCTCGCCTGAGATTAATAAAGATAATTTGATACCCTATTTAAACGTTTCGATGATTATTACCTATTTATATTTGAAATAAAGTAAAGATATGTAATAAAAATAATAAAAAAGAAGAATATTTTCTTTTATTTACTTAAATGATTTCCATACTGGAGCTATAATATTTGGGAGTTCAGTAGCATATCCTAAATCCTTTAGTGCCATTTGTAAACAGGATAAGGTTACAATTATTTCTTTTTCAGTAATGCTTCCCATGTGCCCAATTCTTATTATTTTTCCTTTTAAGTGATCCTGTCCTCCGGCAATTATGATTCCGTACTTCTCTCTCATTAATTTGACTAGTTCTTGTCCATCTATCCCCTCTGGAACTTTAACCGAGGTAACAGTATTAGAACATGTTTTTTCATCTTTAGGAAAAAGAGAGAGCCCTATCGATTTAACTGATTCTCTTGTTGCTTTTGCTATCCTTTCATGCTTTTTAATCCAGTTTTCGAATCCATACTCGTCAATTATGTTTAATGCTTCTTTTAAACCATAAGCCATGGTGACCGGTTGCGTATATGGTGCTTTATATTTGTTATTCTTGTACTTCTTTAAATTCAAGTAATAGCATGTTCCTTCTGTTTTATCGATTACGTCCCAAGCTTTTTGGCTAACAGAAATAAAAGACATTCCAGGAGGAAGTCCAATACATTTCTGGCTTCCTGATGCGCATAGATCTACTCCCCAATTATCAACTTCAATGTTATCTCCGCCAAGAGAGGATATTGTATCAACAACTAAAAGAGCTTTAGTATTCTTTACAATCTTTCCTATTTCTGAAACAGGATTTCTAACTCCTGTAGAAGTTTCGTTATGTACCATTGTTACTGCTTTTATAGATGGGTCCTTCTCTAAGGTTTTTTTAACGTCTTCAGTGTTTATCGGAGCTCCCCATTCATATTTTAACTCGATTATTTGGCCTTTGTATGCTTTTACTATGTCCCTAAATCTCTCTCCAAACTTACCAGAAGTAATACATAGAACTTTATCCCCTGGTTGAACAATATTAGCTATTGCTGCGTCCATTGCTGCAGTTCCAGAACCAGCTAGTATAAATACATCGCCATTTGTTTTAAAGATTTTTTTCATTCTTTCAGATTGCTCTAAAAAAAGTTTATTAAATTCGTCGCCTCTATGGGGCATAATTTTCATTGACATGGCCCTAAATACTCTTGGATGAACCGGTATTGGACCAGGTATCATGAGTAAAAAATCCTCGTTCATATAATCACGACACTTTTAAACAAAAATAAACATATATAAGTTTATCTTATCTAACACAAATTAAAATGTTAGAGTAGAATAAATCAGGAGATATAAAAACAAAATTACATTATTTCCTTGTGAGTCATTAGTCTTGTTGTGTAACCTGCTATTCTGTTCAAAAGCTTATCAGTTGGAACGTCTAGTAAATCTTTTATTACTATTTTATTTTCTCCAAAATCTTTTGTAAGCTGGTCTCTGTGTTTCTCGACTAACTGTCTGGATATTCTTTTTATAAATGATGGTCTGATTCTTCCCAATAGTACACCTCCATTTAAAAGACATGGCATATTAGGCTTTTTAAAATTATCGTCAGATTTTGTTATATTATCACTATTATTTGTTAATAGAGAAATTATTTAAGTAGAATTGGGATAGTATCTCCATGCTTGATAGAATTCGAAGAATGGTAGACTCAAACCTTACAATTGGTATTGGGGCTTTCGAAGATACTGAAAAAATAAATGAAGTTGTAGAAAATATTGATTTTTGTAATGTTAAAGTTTATGATAATTCTTCAGAAATACTATCTGCTCTAAAAAAAGGCGAAATAGATGCAATTGTAAGAGGTACACTTCCAAGCTCAGAATTTTTAAAATCAGTAAAAAGTAATTTTAAAATTGAAAAGATTTACAGAATTGGCCTTCTTGGGACATATAACAAAACCTATTTCTTTTTTGCTCCTTTAGGTGTAGATGAAGGAGAAAATCTTTATGAAAAAGAAAAACTTGTAATTTACGCAATGGATCTCTTAAAAAAATTCAAATTAGAGCCCAAAATATCGGTTTTATCGGGGGGACGAATGAAGGACATAGGAAGATCAAAAATAGTTGATAAAACAATAATCGAAGCAGAAACTTTAGCAAAGAAATATGAGATTAATCACTCCGAGATTTTAATTGAGAATGCTGTTAAAAACTCTAATTTTATATTGGCACCTGATGGGATTTCTGGAAATCTAATCTATAGAACTTTAATTCATCTTGGTGGGGGGAGTTCTCATGGAGCATTATATTACCCTCTTGCAACTGAAGGGATGGTTATAGTCGACACTTCAAGAGCCGCCCCTAAAGAAGAATATATATCCTCAATTATATTTGCTAATGCAATTAAAACTACTTATCAAAATAGTCAATAATCTTATTCAGATTTACTACTTCTTTCCAAGAGCTCATTTCATTATGATTAGTAGCATCAAGATGTATCGGTGTCAATGATACTTTGTTTTGTTTTATGGCTGAGTAATCTGTACCTGCCTCGACATAACCACTCGGTGCCTTACCAAAAACTTTGAAATACATTTTTCCTTCATTTTTCTCTGTCTGAAATGGCTCTTCATAATAAACTCTTCTCCCAAGACGTGTTACTTCAACGCCTTTTAAATCTTGAAAGTGTACAGAAGGCACATTTATATTAAGAAGAGTATCAGTTGGAAAATTTTTAAAGTCCCAAGAATCAAAAAGTATTTCTAAAAATTTTGTTGCGGTGTCAAACATTGGATTAGAATAATTCGTAGAAGAAACAGATATTGATGGAATACTATTTATAATTCCCTCTCGTGCAGCGGCAACTGTTCCAGAATAGTATATATCATATGATATGTTTTCTCCGTGATTAATTCCTGAAAGAATTAGATCGATTTTTTCTTTCATGAAGTGCCTTATTGCAAGAGCCACACAGTCTACCGGGGTCCCATATACTATGTAGTCACTTCTATTTTTTTCTCTAAGATAATTCTCTTCAACTGCAATCTCTTTAAAAATAGAGTAACTATGTCCAATTCCACTGCAATTTTCTTTTGGGGCTATTACAACAACTTCGCCTAATGATTCGGCTACTTCAGTAAGTTTTTTTATTCCTTCGCTACCGTAACCATCATCATTAGTCACTAAAATTCTCATTAAAATTAAGAGGAAATAGTTTACTTTTAAAGGTTATTCCTGAATAATTTTTAGGATAGATTCCTTTGGAACTCTTAGGTGGATAAGATTTTGTTTCCCACGGCCCCTAGATTGAGCTCTTTGTATATCTACTATTTTCAAATTTTCCAGTTTTATTAGAACTCTTCTAAATAATTCGTAGGACATTTTGTCTTCTAAGAAATGGTAAAAATCATTAGTTTTTGTCATTTTTAAAGAGTGCTCAGCTAGTACCTTAAGAACTTCTTTATCTGTTTTTGACAGCCCACCAGAGATACTTTCAACGTGAAGAGAAGTAGTAATACGTTCTATAACTTTTTCAACATCTTCTGCCAAGATTTTTCTTCTGCCTTGTATTTCTGCTAACATTGCAGATTCTTTTATCCCTTTTATACCAAGTCTCAGATCTCCTCTTTCAAAAGTTATTTCCGAAATTTTATTCAAAACTTCCTCGTCCATAACCCCAGGAAAAAGACCAGCGTCACAACGATATCTTAGAATGTCCTTTGTTGATTCTAATGAGTATGGTTTAAAATAGACTTCATTTGGCATAAATACAGTTCTGATCTTTTCTGAAACTTTATATGTAAAGGAGTTATCCGTTATAATCCCTATAACACCTGTAATAACACCTGCATAAATTTCATGTGCCCTTAAAATTTTGTAAAGAACATTTTCTGCAACATTAACATGGAATAGAAAATCCACATCATCTAATGCAACAAGTAAGGTTTTATTCTTTTTTTGAAGTTCTCCCATTACATAGTCATAAATTGTTGTCAAGGGTTTTCCTGTTTCTACAGGGGGATACCCAAATACTGCCTTGAAAATTTGTGACATTACTGAGAATTCTCTATAATGAAACTGACAGTTTATGTAAACTGGCACAACATTATTCGATACTTCTTTTATGTCTTGCATGAGAAGTTTAACTGAAGTCGTTTTTCCAGTACCAGTTGGACCAAGCACGATTGTATTTGTGGGAAAATCTCCCTTTATTAAAGGTTTTACATTATGGGATATTGCTTCCATTTCATTATCCCTAAATTTAAAAACCTCTGGCAAGTAGTTAAGATCAAATACTTCAGGATTTCTCAAAAGAGATTCGTCCCACATCAGAATGTCCTTTATTTTGCTCGACATAACTAAAATAAAAAATATTTTTTACTTTTTATACCTTAGCTACTTCCATTGAAACACTTGAAAATATATAGCCTTTATTTTCTCTTTCGACATTTGCATGTTCGATTGCCTTTTCAATTAATAGTGGAAAAGGAACTTTTTTTAGATTTTTGTATTCTTGCATATAATCACCAACAATCCATAATTCCATATTAAATATAAAGCAAGCCTAAGTGCGATATTTTATATTTTATTAATTTAAAGGAATAAATAACCTTAAAAACTTCAAATCAATCATAATAAACATTATTATCAAATTTTGCTAATTAATATTATTCAGAATTCTTAACAGAAAGATATTTAATCTTAAAAGTAATAAGATTATTATGAATCCTGAAAAAAGACGAAGATTTGCTCTCATAGCTATGACATTTTTTATATGCGGCATACTGTTATTTTCATATCTCCAAATATTTTTCTTCTTTAAGTAATTATTCAATTTTAAAATAAAAATATAATATTGTATTTTTACAAAAAGTTTTCTGTATAAAAACAAAAAAATACAGCGAATACACTAAGAATAAAGATAGTATAACCAAATATTAACTCAGCTGTTTCTTCTTTATTCAAAATACCACCTTAAAATAATAGAATTTAAAGTAAATAAAGCTTACGATTAAAAATAAAATAAAAAATATGTCAGACCGCCCATCTATCATCATGAGTCAGACGCTGTCGGTTTCCTCATCCATACATTGCTCCAATAAAGGAATTATTTGGAATCTCTGTAGATGGTAATTTATTTAATGAGCATTTAAAGTCTTCGGCCGTTACATAGTCTCTATCTTCCCTTATCGCGTTCATACCTGCCTCTGTGCATAAAGATCTAATCTCAGCGCCAGAAAGACCATCTACTAAATTAATAAAGTCAGAATAATCTAAATCTTTAATATTCATATTTCTAGAGTGGATCTTGAATATATCAAGGCACGCTTCACGTGTGGGTGGAGGTATTTCAATTAATCTGTCAAATCTTCCAGGTCTTAAGAGTGCAGGGTCTAACATGTCTATTCTGTTTGTAGCACCAATAATCTT
>JAMNZA010000078.1 GCA_023622545.1 Methanobacteriota archaeon
GTACCATTCCTCAATAATTGTGGTTGGTATTTAAAGCTTTCGATATGCCTCTATTGAGGATATCACAACTTGTTGGTCTTCAAAACAATATACTTTTAAAGTTTATTAAAAGATGCTGTTCTAGGCGATTCCATGGCCAATAAAGTATATGTTTTAGGTATAATTGCATTACTACTTCTTAGTTTTCCATTTAGTGTAAATGCAGAAGGGAAAAAAAGAGTATTAATTGATGTTGCTCATGATGAGCCAATTAACTTTACTTCAGGATACAAATTATTTTCAGACCTATTGGCCAATAAAGGTTATTCTTTAACTGTAAATAAAGTTCCAATTACTGAAAATACACTAAGTAACTATGATATCCTTTTGATCATAGTTCCTAAATCAAATTTTACTCAGCAAGAAATATCCGCAATTGATAAATTTGTGAAATCAGGAGGAAACCTATTACTAGTAGGTAGGGGGGGAAGTTCTCTTGACATTAAAAACACTAGAACAGCCTTAAATCAAATATCTACAAATATGGGAATAATATTTAATGATGACCTTGTAACAGATACTCAAAACTTCTATGACAATGATGCGACCAATGTAATTGTCATTAATATGGCAGATGATCCAGTTACTACAGATATATTTAAAGTTGCTATGAAACTACCTTGTTCACTTTCTATATCAGGTAACTCTAAAGCATTAATGAGGGGTTCAGCTCAAAGTCTTAGCAGACCTTATCTAAGTGATCCAGATAAATCGAACACCCCAGTTAAAGATCCATTAAATGAAATTTCAGGTACTGAAATTATTGTTGCGGCAAAAACAAATCTAGTGGCAGGAAGAGTAATAGCGATGGGATCATCAACTTTTCTTGAAGATCATATGATATCCAAATATGATCATCTTAGACTTATCTCTAACATATTCGACTATTTTTCTAACACTGAAATAGTAGATGAACCCGAAGAGAAAGATTATACCTACACTGAATTAGTCTTAGAGGCTGAAAACTATCTAAAAGATAGTAATTATGATGATGCAATAGAAATGGCAGATAAAGCTATAGAGCTTAATCCAACTAGGTATGAACCTTACCTAATCAAAGCTGAGTCATTATGGGGCAAGAGGAAGTATGAAGAAGCTTTAGTAGAAGTCAATAAAGCTCTTGACAGAGGACCGGGGTATGACGAAAGAATAGAAGCCCTTGTCTTAAAAGGTGAAATACAGCTTTCTCTTGGGGAATACCAAGATGCATTATCAAACTTCAAAAGTGTTCAAGGACTAAATAATAATATTTTTGGAGCTTGGTACGGTATGTCCAGGGCACAGTATAATCTTGGTAATTACCAAGAAGCTCTTGAATCTATTAACGCTGCCCTTGATATAGATCCGACAAACAAAGATGCAAATACTTTCAAATCCATGCTTGAATCTATTGGTGATGATAATAGAATAAATGAAGCTGCAAATTATTATAGAATAGCTGAAGAGAGTTTTCTTGCTGGCGACTATAAGAAATCACGCGAGAACTATGTTAAATCAATGAATCTGTATGCAGAATTGGGGGATCTAGAAAAAGTAAGATTGATTGAATCAAAAATACAAATAATTGACCAGAAACAGATAGGAAAAAGTTCAATTATAGTAATTCTGATTGGATTGGCCCTTCTTGGAATTGGTCTTGTTTTTCTACTACTATACCTAATAAAACCTGAAATCTTTCCAAAAAAATTAAATTTTAAATTTTAATACATTATATTTTTAAATAAATTTTTCTATTTTTATATAATGAATGAACTTCCAAGTTTTTTTACTGTGCTAGGAGTTATATTCGTTATTATCTTGATCATTTTAGCTATACTTCTATTAATATCTATAATTTTAGTGTATACCATAATAAAGAAAAGGAAGATAATTTTTCCTCACGCGACTTTGTTTCTCTTGGATACCCTTTATTACCCATTGAAAAGATTATTTGTTTCTTTAAATCTTGATGAAACTGTAGTAGACAAAATACAAATAGGGATTAGAAATAAAATTCTTGGAGATAAGTATTTTACATCAAAAATCAAAGAAAGAATTGTAGTTTTCCCTTACTGTTTAAGAACTACAGAATGTAAGGCAAAAGTTAGTCCAGAAGTTGGTGTCAAATGCTTAAAATGCGGTAAATGCAAGATAGGAGAATTCAAAGAGATCTGTGATCAGAGCTCAATTAAAGTATTTATTGCTCCAGGTGGATCTTTTGTTAAAAGAGTATTAAAAAGACACCCTAACTCATCAGTTCTACTAGTGGCTTGCCATGTTGAACTAAATGAGATGATGAAGATATTATCTGCAAAAGGGATACCAGAGTATGGAATTCTTCTTAGTAAGACTGGTTGTATCGAAACTGACGTTGACATGGAACTAGTAAAAGAAAAATTATTCGAGGCACGAACATGATAAGTGTCTTTGACATTCTAGGCCTGATTCTAACTTTTATTTTGATCGTAATAGGAATAATTCTATTTATCGCCGCTATATTTATTGCTTACTCGGCTAAGACAAAAAAAGTTATATTCCCAGGTTTTATCTTATTTGTTCTTGATTTTTTATACTACCCACTAAAAACTTTAACTGAAAAACTTGGATTTAGAAAAGGTTATATCGATATACTTTCAAATGATATGAAAAATTTTGTTAATTACAAGGGCCTTTCTAAGATTCCATTTAATGAGAGGATTCTATTATTGCCTCAATGCCTTAGGAAGATGGATTGTCCTGCAACACTTAGTTCGCTAAGAGGATTTGAATGTATAAAATGTGGGAAATGTGAGATAGGAGATCTAATCAATTTCTGTGATGGTCTGGATTTACAAGTCTTCATTATTCCAGGCGGATCTTTTGTTAAAAAAATAATTAAACTTACTAAGCCTAAAGCGATAATTGGAGTTGGTTGTCATATTGAACTTAGGGAAGGTAGCTTGGTCTTAGATTACCTTAAGGTTCCAGGGAGAGGAATCTCTCTAGAGAAGGATGGATGTATTGAAACTAAAGTAGATTATGAAAAGATAAAAAAAGCATTATTAATAAAAGAAGATTAAGCTATTTTTTGACCACAGAACCTACAGAATTTCACTCCTGATTCAATCGGTTTACGGCAGTTCGGACATTTGTCACCTGTGTCTGATTCTTCTTCAACTGAAGGCGAAGATGATTTTGAGTGAACTGGTCCAAATGGGCTATCTCGCGTATCCAATCCTAACTTCTCTGACATAATCTCTCTTGCTACTTTTATTACAATGTTGGATACATCCTTATCGACTCTTTTCCTTATTTCGTCTAATATCTGATTCCTTCCTTCTTCACCTAACAGTTGAATAAACTCTGGTATCTTAACTTCTAGATTAAATGTATCCTCCATAACATCACATAGTCAATTATCAAGAATATTTAATAAATCTTATGGTTAATCATATTAGTTTTTATTTCAATTAAATCAACCATTTTTTGATTAGGATAATTATAAATTGTCCCTTTAGGCGATTCATTGTAAAAAGGTCTGTCACATGAAGGGCACCCTCTAGTTATGAAAACTTCTTCTCTTATATAGGATAAATCATGATTATCAAATAATACCTTTCCCCCTTGAAATGTCATATCTTCATAAGTTCTAATGTTAGATGTAATCAGATAATGGGCCAACTGTAATCTTCTATAACTTTCAATATTGGGTTGATGAGATTTTTCATATTTTGTGCCTTTAATAGGGGTAAAAGAAAAAAGTGATGGGTAAACTCCAAAATTAAATAGTTTTTGAAATGTGGAAATCATATCTTGTTCTGCCTCACCTAGTCCACAGATCAAATGACAGATTACATTATAATCTCCAAATATTTCTGAAACTTTTTCAAGAGATTCCCATGTTTTGTCCCATTTATAGTATGGCTTAACTTTTTCAAAAATATCTTTTCTTGCACAATCTAACCCTATGCCTATTTTATCTGCATGTCCATAAAGTTTTTCTATACCTTTGTAATCTTTCAATGAAATCGAAACAGAAATTGGGATTGAATTAGAAAAATTCGAGATTATCTCTTTTATCTCCGATACTAAATTATTGTGGTTAACACTTTGAATGCATATACGTTCAAACTTTGATTCTATATTGGGGATTAACTCTTCTAAATCATAAGAGTACCAGGGAATTCTCGAAAGTTTATTTTTATTAGTTGCCCTTATGCAGTAGAGACATCCTGCATTGCATTCCCCATCCATCATCAAATAGCAAGTTTTTTGTTCGTGGAGAGCTGTTCCTTTTTTATACCCAATTTTAACAGCCGATCCTAAAGAGAGTAAAACATTCATGACAATCATTATTATGCTATTGTTTAACAATACTACCGAAAGCTTTATATATTAATGACACTATATTAGTATACAATTATGAGCACCATTATTAAAGATTGATTAATGGTGTTGCTCATCTTTTTCCTCCATTTTCCCTCCAGGGGGGCCTAAAGCCCCCCTAAACAAACTTATCTGTGTATTTCTTCCATTCTTCTTTTCCAAATCTTTTTTCCATAATTTTAAATTCGGATAAAAATGCAGATTCTAAATCTACATCAAATGAATTTGCAAGTTGCATTAAAAGAGATAATATCTGGCCAAACTCTCTTTTCAGATTTTCATAATCTGCATCCCTATCATTTCCCATCCCGCCTTTTTTGTATCCATCCCTATAGAGAATGTATTCTCCAACTTCAGAAAGTTCTTCATAAAGATGAATTAGAACTAAAGAAGGGGGAAATTTTTCCCATCCACGCTCTTCACAAAATATTTTATCTTTATTTTGCATTTCTCTTAAATCCAATAGATCACCTGCCAACTAAATAAGTAGATGTTGCATCTTCAATCACTAGATCTTTAAATGTTCCAATTTTTGCATTGTCTATAATAACCGGTTTATAGTTATATAATCTCCCGGTAAAAGTTCCATCGATATTCTTTTCAGTTATTAGAGCGTTGAAGTATCTTCCAATGTATGACTGATTGATTTCAAAAGAGATTTTTTTTCTAAGCAGATTTAATTGCCTAGATCGCTCTTTCACAGTCCATGATGGTATTTGCTTCATCTTAATCGAAGTAGTCCCCGGCCTAGGTGAGAATCTAGTTAGGTTTATCTTATCTGGCCTTATCTTTTCAACTAGTTTTAGGGTATTTTCAAATGCATTTTCATCTTCAGTGGGAAATCCAACAATTATATCGGTACATAGGTATAAGTCCTTTATGTTCTTTCTAAAAAGTGAAACAGTTGCAAGATAATCCTTTATTGTATGGTCCCTTCTCATATCTGAAAGAACTTGATCGTCACCTGATTGTACAGGGATATGAAGAAATCGATACATTTGAGGATTGCCATAAATTGGAACTAATTCATTCTCAAAGGATCTAATATGATTTGGATTTGCCATCCCTAGCCTTAAACGAAATTCTTCATGTATCAAAAATATTCTTTTTAATAGAGAAACTAAATTTGAATTTATATCAATACCATATGCTGCAGTATCTTGGGAGGTAAATAAAATTTCCTTATATCCCTCAGAGAGAGCTTCCTTCACTTCTCTTTCAATTTCCTCTATAGGAAAACTATGAACACGACCTCGCGCAAATCTTGTGCAGCAAAAACTGCATTTACCTACACAGCCTTCAGATATCTGTACAATAGCAGAAGTTGAATCGTCTCTAATTTTTTTAAAAGCCGTCTTTGGTCCAAGTCTTCTATTATTGTCAGAAAGATATACTTTTTTTTCATCAGAGAATGCTACTTCCTTAATTTTATCTATATCATGTGGTCCAATTATTCCAGAAACTCTAGGATCTATCACATTAATATTAATCTTAGGTAGACATCCTGAAACAATAACTCTTTTATTTTCAAGTAATGATGAGATTCTTTCTACAATCTTTTTTTCAGTTTGTCCTTTAACACCACAGGTATTAACAATTACAGTATCAGCTTTTTCAATTGAATCTACAAGAAATTCTTTTAGGAGATATTTAATTATCTCACTGTCACCCTTATTCTGGGTACAGCCATAATTTTCAACAAAAATCTTAAGCTGCATTGTTAAAAACTCTACCCTATGGAATTAATGATTGAAGGCAAGAGTTGAATTATAACATATACTATGAATACAACAATTAAGATCTCCAATATCTTCTTAGCGTAATCAAATCCCAATCTCAAAAGAACTAGAAGAATTAATATACCTATTTCATTCACTGCGCCTTCAGGGACAAAGCCATTGGTCAAAGATGAAATTTCTTCCGCTATAAATTCACTGAACGCAAGTATGGCTTGAACAATGTTTATAACAAACTGCCCTATATCCATAATTCTTAAAATAAAAATTTACTTAAAAAGTTTGCCGTATTGTAATTAGAATATACCATTTTGATATCATAATTAAATATTTAAATTATTGTGATATTTAAAAATTCTAAAGGAGGAACGTTTGATGTCGCTATTAGATTTATTTAATAAAAATCAATACGTTATTGCGGGCACACTATTATTCCTTGCTGGTTTTATTGCCATTATGGGGATAATAACTGCAGAAGCATTCTACCCTACAGTTTACACCACATCAGGTAAT
Source organism: Methanobacteriota archaeon (assembly GCA_023622545.1). Lineage (GTDB taxonomy): Archaea > Methanobacteriota_B > Thermococci > Methanofastidiosales > Methanofastidiosaceae > Methanofastidiosum. Next base: position 6,633 of record JAMNZA010000078.1, read on the forward strand.
GAGATAAGTGATTTAGGTGGGACAAGACCACCTAATAGCATTATAACTCAGCCTTCAGCAATTATCTTTAACTCAACTATGATTGTGACTGGAATTATGTCCCTGATAAGTTCTTATTGTATCTTTCTGATTTATAGAAAACTCCTTTTTAGTATACCATTTACAATTTTTGGAATTGGGGTCTTAGGTGTAGGGATATTTCCTGGAAACATTGAAGTATTACACCCCATATTTGCTCTTACTACTTTTATCTCTGGAGGCGTTGCGGCTATAACTTCTTATAAGATAATTAAAACTCCATTTAGTTACATTTCAATCTGTTTCGGGGTGATTGCCCTATCATTTCTTTTCTTTGCTGGGTTTTTTATCCCAATATTAGGAAGTGGTGGAACAGAACGTTGGATAGCTTACCCAATAGTAATGTGGCTGACTTGTTTAGGGGGTTACCTATTAGGAAAATCAACGAACAATAACTAATAAAAAAAGTTTAGGCTTAATTAATTTCTTGCCTATTTTTTACAATATTTTCTCAAGTAATATTTTTGGGTTTTCCTTGATTATTTTTACCGAATCTTCTTCCGAAAGCCCTGCACCCAGAGCAACTCTATAAGCAAAGTCTTGAGTAATCAAATTACTCGGTGAGTGTGTATCTGTATTCAAAATGAGATTTTCACCTAATGACGCGACCCGGCCGTTTCCAATATTGTGCCCACCTCTAGCAGTTATCTCAAGAAGTATATCTGATTTATTAGCAAGTTTTGCATCTTTTTCCTCAATTATCCCAGGATGGGCAAGAATGTCGACTTC
>JAMNZA010000072.1 GCA_023622545.1 Methanobacteriota archaeon
CCAGCCGACTGAATTATATGGTTTATATCCATCAGGCAAGGTCAAAGTAAGTGTTGCATAATCATCAGGCCCAAGTTGATTTGATATCTCAAAGTCAAATGAGTTTAATATGCTAGGTTTCAGGTCGTAAATATTCTGTGTATTTATGGTATATATGACATTAAACTGATAATCTGGAAGACCTCTTTTTCCTTCGGTATCAACAATTAATCTGACATTAGTAGAATTATCGTCAAATACTGGAGAAAATGTATTCCAACTTAGATTAGAATCTCTATAGCTTATGTCGACACGGCTAACTAGAGACTTTGGCAGATTAGTTTCGAATACTATCTGTGGCGGGGCATCTGAAAGCAAAATTTGATGAGTTATATAAGTATAGTCCTGATTGATATTAACATCAGTAATTATATTTGTTTTAGTTAAAGGTCCGATATCCACAGAATCTGAAGATATTTGGAATGAATACAATAAATTCTGTGCTTTAATCTCTGGACAGCTCAGTGAGATTATTCCCATTAATACTATTAAAAAGACAAAAGCTTTCTTTTTCAAATACATCCCTCCACAAGTTGATTGAGCAAGTTGACAATTTATATTACTTACTATAATAAATTAAAGAGAAAAATAAACTAGGTAATGAATATTATATAAAGCAGTAGAAACACTACAAATGTTCCAACTACGGAACTTATTAGAAGTTGAGTCGATGTGATGACTGATTTTGTTCTTAGTTCTGCAAAGACCAGTAAAAGTATTGGCAATAATATTGTAAGGCCCCACGAGAACTGCCAGAAGTTGTTAGATATCCTATCAGAGACCTGCCTGTCCTCTTCAGCTTTTTCTAGTTTTTCATTAAGTGTTTCAATCTCTAAAGTTAAATTATGATTTTCTGTTTTGTAGCTATCAACACTGTCCTGAAGTTCAATTATGCTTTGAGATAACTTTGCATTGTCTTCCCTAAGATTTGATATCTCCTGTTTCAATGAGTCGATGGATTCAGAGTAGTCACTTTCTCTGAAAAAGATTGTATAAAAGATTCCTGATGTTTTAGTAATAGGTGTGGTATACTGGAATCTCTCATCTATTAATCTCCATCCTGTTGTGTTGAGTGGTTTAAAACTTTCAGGAAGAGCAATATTAAGGGTTGCCGTGTCATCTTCTCCTAAATTTGTAAGCAATGAATATTCAAAAGAATGATTTATGCTCTGGAAGAGTGTATAGATTGATGAAGTGTTCAACTTGTAATTTACAATAAAGTAATAACCATTCAATGAACTCTTATCTGTGGTGTCTAAAGTAAAACGTACATTTGGAGCATCTGTTTCTAAAGTTACGGGCACAGTTTGCCAAGAAGAATTAAGATCTTTGTACATGAATTCTACTTGATTGATGCTTGTCTTAGGTATAGAAGTTTCAAATACTAAAAATTGAGGTGAATTTGATAGATATAGCTCATTATTTAACATTATAAACTCTTCAGATATGTCGATATCTGTAATAATGTCTACTTTAGACAAGGAAGCAATATCTGACGAATCAGATAAAACGTTAAAAGAATAAACAAATCCTTGTGCAGTTGTCCCTTGAATATTAAATGCTAATGCCCCAAGCATTAGAAAAAGAATCAAAATAATTGATTTCTTATTCGTAATTTCCATCTCCGGAACTCTAAGGGCTATAGTTAATTTAAAAATCTTTTGCCTTTAATTTTAAGATATATTTTTAAGGAAGGAATAAAATATAGTATTTATGGCAACTTTAGATGATGTTCTTCACGTCATATCTACAGACGATGAAAAGGCAAAGATGGTTGCCATGGAACTAGCAAATGACAACGGGAGACGCATAATAGATGCTTTTTTTATCGAGCCTCAATCGGCAGGCGATTTATCAAAGAAACTTGATCTTCCAATGCCCACAGTTATGTTTCACATCGAGCGTTTAATAGAAATAGGTATAATTGATGTAGTTGATACTAAATTATCAAGGAAATTTAAGGACATAAAATATTACGGCCCAAAGAAGACTGCAATCTTGATAGTTCCTTCCCAAAAAGAGGAGACGGTAAAGAGTCTTTCACAAAGTCTAAAAACATCTTATCTGCCCCCGGTAACTGCTTTAATGGTGATGTTCTTGGTAGTTATTTTGGGTATAGGTTTTAGCGCACCAGGAATTTTACAATCTTTTCAATCACAGGACACACCTATGCTTTCTCAAGGATTAGGTGGCGAAAATGAAACAAAACAGATGGATTATAATGCGAGGATCGTTGCACCATCTGCAGAAACTGCACCCGTAATAAACCCTTACATCCCACTTGTTTTCACGATTATAGGTGGGCTTTCTTCATTAGCATTGATAATGTTATTACTTAAGTTAAAGGGTAGATGATTTTGAGAATTGGCATAATATCTAGGACTGACCGGGAAAAATCATTAGATATTTCAAAAAACATTTCAGACCTTCTTAAGGATAAACATGAAATATTTTTAGATGAAACATTGAAGGAGTATTTCCCTGATGCTAGGTATTCTAAAAAAGCCGGGGATGTAGATATACTAATCTCTGTAGGCGGAGACGGCACTATTCTAAAGTCTGTTAGGAGGTACAGAGACACCCCTATATTGGGTGTAAATATGGGGAAGGTAGGATATCTAAATGAAATATCTCCTGAGAGTATCAACTTGATTCCAAATATTTTAGAAAAGCATACAATAGAAGAACGATCTATGATCTCTTGCACAATAGGGAAAAGAATGGTAGAAGCATTGAATGATATCGTAGTTAGAACTGAAGTTGCTACAAGAGTTTCTCAAGTCAAAGTTGAAATATCTGGGCATGACTACCTAGTTTCAGGCGATGGTGTTATAATTACTACCCCCACTGGTTCAACAGCTTATTCCTTCTCTGCAGGAGGACCAATTTTAAGAACTAACTCAGAGGTATTTGGGATTACACCAATATGCCCCCTATATCGAAAATCTACCCCTATAGTCTATCCAGACTATGAAAAGGTGATAGTAACTATTATGGACAGGCCTTGCACTATAGTTGCGGATGGATTCCCTGAAGGCACAATGAAACGTGGGGATAAAATCGAAATTAGAAAAAGCATGCTGAAAGCTAAATTTGTAAAGAAGTGAATTTCTTGAAATTAGTTCTTGATGCATCAGCATTTATTAGTGGATTTTTGCCTCAGGAAGATGAGTATTATACTGTTTATGATGTAATTGATGAACTTCAAGACGAACAATCTAAAGAGAGGTTTTCTTACTTCTTAAATTCAGGAAAAATTATAATTAAGGAACCTGATCCTAAAAGTATAAAGAATGTTGAGGAGAAAGCACAAAGAACAGGCGATAAACTATCACTTACAGATATTAAACTAATAGCAATTGCAATTGAAACAAGCTCTGAAATTATTTCGGAAGATTATGGGATTCAAAATATTTGTTCTATTTTTGGTATCAAATTTAATTCTATCCGAGAATCTGGAATAAAAAAAGTTATTCGATGGGAATACTACTGCATCGGATGCAGAGAAATATTTTCAAAAAATACGACAATTTGCGAAAATTGTGGAAACTTAATAAAAAGAAGGCCAATAAAATAATAAATTATAATTATCTTTGATTTATTATTAAATAACTGCAAGTTATTAAAACAGTTAAATTTATATTTAGGAATACTTAATATTGTTAGTATGGTCGACACTACAGGTACTGAAGAAGACTACTTGAAGGCAATATTTACTATTACAGATAGTAAAGGTTTTGCTAGAACTAAAGATATTGCCAAGGCTCTAGGTGTAAGACCTGCCACTACAGTTGAAATGTTAAAAAAACTCGAAGAAAAAGGGTTAATAAAAAGAGAGCATTACGGCCCTACTGTTTTAACTGATAAAGGGTCTAGAATTGCAATGTTGACTATTAATAAACACAAAGTTCTTCTAGATTTCTTTAAGATGATACTTGTACCTTTAGAAGAAGCAGAGAAAGATGCTTGTGACATGGAACATAATCTCAGCAAGGTCACTAATGAACAGCTAATCAAATTCATGGCTTTCCTTTCTCACGAAGGGTTTTTTGATATATGGGCAAGGAAATTTAAGGATTTTTCAACAAGTGGCAAGATGAAACCTATGAAGTTCTCAGATGAAGAGTATTATGATTTTGCAACCCAAAATATGAAATAGGTCAATAAAAAAACAAACTATTTAAGATAAAAAGATAATATCAAAATCATGATATCTCTTGGGATAGAGGGTACAGCTCATACCCTTGGAGTTGGGATAGTTTCTAATGATGGTGTACTCTCTAATATCACTGATTCTTATAGCTCAGATGGAGGTATACACCCCAGAGAAGCGGCAGATCACCATGCACATGTTATAGGCAGTGTGATGGAAAGATCTTTTTTAGAATCAGGTATAAAAAAAGATGACATAGACTTAATTTCATTTTCAATGGGGCCTGGACTTGGGCCGTGTCTTAGGATTGTTGCAAGTGCAGCTAGATCCCTTTCTATAAATCTTAACGTTCCTGTAATAGGAGTTAATCACTGCGTAGCCCATGTTGAAATTGGTAGATTTGTCACAGGGGCAAAGGATCCAGTTACCCTTTATGTTTCAGGAGGAAATACTCAGATACTAGCTTATGCAGAAGGCAAGTATAGGGTATTTGGAGAAACTCTTGATGTCGGCATAGGTAATATGCAGGATACCTTTGGCAGAGAGATGGGTATTGGATTCCCTTGCGGGAAACAAATAGATGATTTGGCTAGCAAAGGCAAGAACTACCTACCTTTACCTTACACAATTAAGGGAATGGATTTTTCATTTTCTGGGCTTTTGACAGAATCAATTAAAAAACTAAAAACTAATAGCCAAGAAGATGTTGTTTTTTCTCTTATGGAAACTGCTTACTCTCTAGTAGTTGAAGCATCTGAGCGTGCAATGTCACACACGGAAAAAAATGAATTATTATTAACTGGGGGTGTTGCTTCTTCTAGGAGATTAAAAGAAATGTGTGCCACAATGTGCGAAGAAAGAGATGCTTCTCTTTATGTTCCACCTGCACCTCTATGCCGAGATAACGGGGCTATGATTGCATACCAAGGCCTTTTAGAATATTCTAATGGTAAGAGAATGGCGATTGAAGATACAATTGTAAAACAGAAATGGAGAACTGACGAGGTGGAAGTTAATTGGATATAGAATTAATAGAAAAAGCAGTAGATCTAATAACAAAAGGGGGAGTAATAGTATATCCAACTGACACATGCTATGGTATAGGCTGTGACGCCACAAATCCATCTGCAATAAAGAAAATCTTCAAAATTAAAGGAAGAGAAAAAAATAAACCCCTGCCATTAATAGCATCTTCCTTAGAAATGATAGAAAAATATGTTTTTATGGACGAGAGAGCCATAAAATTATACCATGCCTTTCCAGGGATATCAGTCGCCTTAAGAAAAAAGGGAAGCGATATACCAGATATCGTTAATAAAGAAAAAGTCGCATTTAGAATCCCTTCAAATGAGATGTCTAAAAAACTATGTGAGTTATCTGGAAAGCCTTTGGTATCTACAAGCGCAAATCTTTCAGGTGACCCTTCACCTTATTCAATAGAAGAAGTTAAACTAAGTCTTAAAAAATCTCTAAATCAGATTGACTTATTTATTGATTCAGGGATTCTTAATAATAATCCTCCTTCCACAATAGTAGATTTAGTTGAAGGTAAGATAGGTAGAATTGGATCCGTAAAGGAAGATCAGATAAAGAATTTACTAGGTGGTCAAATTTGATTCTAAAGAAAGGGGCTGAAGCTGACATTTATCTAGAAGATTTCAAGGATATATTCGGATTTGAGTTCTTTAACGAGAAAGTGATAATCAAGAAAAGAGTAAAGAAAAGTTATAGAATTCCTGCAATTGATGATAACATCAGAGAATACAGGACTATAAAAGAGGCTAAGATCATAAATAAAGCAAAAGTTTCAGGTATCTACTCACCAGCATTATATCTTGTGGATTTAAAGGATAAAAAAATTGTAATGGAGTACGTTCAAGGCCTAAGACTCAAAGAACATTTATTGTCAAATGGCATTGATAAAGAAATACCTTTAGAGATTGGGAGATCTATAGGGCGCTTACATAAAGCTGGGATAGTTCATGGAGATCTCACAACATCTAATATGATACTAAATGAAGGAAAAGTATATTTCATAGATTTTGGTTTATCTGAGGATTCTGAAGAAATTGAAAAACAAGGTATCGATATACATCTTTTAAGACAAGCATTAGAGAGCACACATTATGATGTCTCTGAGGAATTATTTAAAATAATACTAGAAGGATATTCACAAATTGTTGGAGAAGAAAAGAAGAAAGAAATTCTTCTCAGGATAGAACAAATTGAAAAGAGAGGAAGATACAGAAAAAGAGATTAGATTTTCTCTAATTCACTTAAAACTTCCCATAAAATTGTCCTTGTATGCATTGGCATATTTGGATCATTTGAAATTTCGTCCAATAGCTCGACTGCAGCATGGGCTCTTGACTGTACAGGCTCAGAAGTATCTAATAGTCTGTCAGCAGCTTCTTTGGCAGTTCTTCTTATATTTCTAGGAACACTATTGTCTTCATTAACAAACTCGTTTAAGTAGTCGACTATACCCCTAATATTTTCTTCGGGCATCATATCACCTCTTCTATATATTCGTTGAATATAAAATTGCTTTAAAACCTTTATCTTTGGGAAATTCAATTAATCATTAAGAAATAGGTTAATATTATAGATATTAAGCCGAAAATACCTCCAAAAAACCATAGTATATAAACAAGCTTTTTTTCAGAAAGTTTGATATTAGAAGTAAGAATATTAGCAATTGAAAGGTATTTTTGAGGATGTAATATCCCTTCTTTATCTACTAAAGTAGGCCCATACTTTTTACTGCCAAATCTTCTCTTGGATTTAAAAAAAAACTCTAAAATTTGAGGAATTAAAAGAAATACCCCTATTACCTCAATATGCATTATTATTGAAAACGAAGCTATTACTGCGCCAACAATTAAAGTCCCTGTATCGCCAGGAAAGATTTTTGCCGGATACTTATTATATAACAAGAACGCTAAAAATGATAATGAAAAGGTAAGAATATAAAATCCCATTTGAGGATCTTTTAAAATAAACATACAAATCGAAAGTGAAAGAGTTGATAAAAATCCTAAGCCTATCTCTTCACCATTAAACCCTGCCAACAAATTTGTTAGATTCGAAGCTGCAGTAATCCCTATTGGGACAATTAAATAGTAGAGGATTCCAAGATTAATTTTAAAGAAAATTAGATTTATTGTTGTATCATCAATAAAAAATAGTAAAGGTATTCCACCTAAAAGGCATAGCGCTGTTTTTAATAACTGAGGAATATTAAATACGTCATCGATATAACCTATCAAACCGATAGTTGCAACTGGAAAAACAAACATCAAAATTCTTGTATCAAAGGTCAAAAGGTAATATAATATTAGAACGGGCAAAGTTCCAAGTATAAGGGCTAAACCTCCAGCTTCAGGTACTTCATACTTTTCTATTTTATGGAGATCAACTCCAATCATTCCACGGTTTTTATTGTATTTCCCAATAATTGGAGTAATTATCAATGTGATTATAAATGAAACAAATGGGAGAATTAGATTGTTCATGAACTAAATTTTATATAGAAGTTCTTAAATATTTTTATTATGGGCACGTCTCTTTCTCAGTTTAATCTCTTTCTATTTGATATGGATGGAACTTTAGTCGAATTTAAACTTGATTTTCAATATCTCAAAAATGAAGCAGCAAGGCTCTTAGAAGAAAAAGGCATTAATTTTGAAATTAAAAGATCACTAAGCGAAGCTATAAGAGATTCTAAGTATTATTTTGTCAATGAAGAAGATTATATTATTTTTGTAAATATAATGGAGGATTTAACTTCAAAACATGAAATTGAGACGGCAAATAAAGCAGAAGCATTTCCACATTCTAAAGAATTACTAAAATATCTGAAATCAAAAGGGAAAAATATTGGGATTATAACTAGAAACTGTAGAGCCGCAACAATTAAAACATTGGAAGTTTCTGATTTGATAGATTATATAGATATAATTGTAACAAGGGAGGACGTTGTAAATTCTAAACCTCACCCCGAGCACGTTGAAGTAGCAATGAAGCTCTTAGATAAAAGTTCAGCAGAAACTGTAGTTATAGGGGATCATGAGTATGACATTGCTTCTGGTAAAAGTGCTGGATGTTTTACAATAGGAATTTTATCTGGTGTGTCCTCAGAAGAGACTCTAAAAACGGCAAACATCGTTATATCCTCTCTAGAAGACATTATTTCGTTTTTATAACTCAATTGACAATAAAGTTTTTAAACAGCAATTAAATCCACTCTTATATAATCAAATAAAGGAGGGTTACAATGGAATTCAAGATTGTTATTTCTTACGCAGATGGTAAGACTATAAAGAAAGAAGTAAAAGACAAACAGGCTGATGCCCTCTTTGGTTTAAAAATTGGCGAGGAGTTTAGTGGTGAGACCATAGGACTTTCCGGTCATGTATTAAAGATTACAGGCGGATCCGATAAAGATGGATTTCCAATGAGACAAGATCTTGATGGAAACAGAAGAGTTAAACTTTTACTTTCTAAGGGCGTTGGATTTAATCCACAAGATAAAGGTGAAAGAAGAAAAAAGAGAGTTAGAGGAAACACCATAAACGAAGATACTGTCCAAATTAATACCAAAGTAATGAAGCCTGACAAATACGAGGCACCTGAAGAAAATAAAGCTGAAGAAGCCCCGAAAGGAAAATCTGAAAGTGCATAAACTCAATTAATTAAAGGAGACATATAGTTGGGACAAGCTGAAGTAAATATAGGTCTTGTAGGCCATGTAGACCATGGTAAAACTACATTAACGAGAGCTCTATCCGGAGTCTGGACTGACAAACATAGCGAAGAGCTTAGAAGAGGTATCACTATAAGACTTGGTTATGCTGATATCGAATTTAGAAAATGTAAAGCATGTGAAGGAGTCGAGGCATATACTACAGAAAAAACTTGTCCGAAATGCGGTGGAGAAACTGAAGTATTAAGAAAAGTTTCATTTGTTGATGCACCAGGGCATGAAACGTTAATGGCAACAATGCTTTCAGGAGCGGCAATAATGGATGGTGCGATATTAGTTATTGCAGCAAATGAAAAATGCCCACAACCACAAACAAGAGAACACCTAATGGCCTTAAATATTGTTGGAATTAAGAATATTGTAATTGCGCAAAATAAAATAGAGCTAGTTTCAAAGGAAAAAGCTATTGAGAATTATAATCAAATTAAGAACTTCATTAAAGGAACTGTCGCAGAAAATGCTCCTATTATCCCAATTTCAGCTCAACATAGAGTAAATATAGATTACTTGATTAAATCAATTCAAGAAGTAATAAAGACGCCGAAAAGAGATCCAGAAAAACCCCCAGTTATGTACGTTGCAAGATCTTTTGATACAAATAGGCCAGGAACGGCTCCAGAAGACTTAAAGGGCGGTATTTTAGGGGGTTCTCTAATACAAGGAAAGTTAAAAGTTGGGGATAAAATAGAGATAAGGCCTGGATTTGAGAAAGTAGAACAAAATAAGAAAGTTTTTAAGCCAATTATAACTTTCATTTCAAGTTTAAATGTTAGTAATGATTCAGTTGAAGAAGCTTTACCAGGAGGCCTTCTTGGAGTTGGTACTTTTCTTGATCCTGCGGTAACTAAATCTGACACGCTAGCCGGTAGTATTTTGGGGTATCCAGATCAACTTCCTAATGTTTGGGAAACATTGTCTCTTGAAGTTCATCTTTTAGATCGAGTAGTTGGAACAGAGGAAGAAACTACCGTGGAACCTATTAGGCCAAAAGAAATGCTTCTCCTAAATGTTGGAACTGCAAAAACAATTGGTACAACTACAAAAGTAGGAAAAGTTACAGAATTAATTTTAAAACTTCCAGTATGTTCTATTGCCGGTGAAAGAGTAGCTATCAGTAGAAGGGTAGGGGCAAGATGGAGACTAATAGGGTACGGAATAATAAAATAACAGTTATTTTAGATACAAATTTTCTTCTTCTTCCAGGTAGATTTAATTTATGGATTGAGTCTATTGAAGAAGTTATTGATAGGAAATGTGAGATACTTATACCTTCAAATGTAATGTCTGAACTAAAACGGATTGAATTAACTGGCTTAGACAAGATTTCAAAAGAAGTTGCATTGAAGATTTCTGAACGCTATAAGATAATAGAACTTGAAGGTCCTGTTGATAGATCAATCCTAGAATTTGCTAAAAATAATAAATGTATTGTAGCAACAAACGACATGAAACTAAAGTCAGATCTAAGAAGCAACCAAGTTCCAGTAATTTTTTTAAAAAAGGGTTCAAGACTCGCGCTTGAAGGCTATATTGATTGAATTTTTTTTATCATAAACATAACATTAAAATCAATAGGCTTTGAAGTATCAACAATTGTTATCTCATCTTCAAAATCTTCAAATACTTCCTTTATCTTTAGATAAACGCTGAAATCAGCGTCACTGAATTTGTCTTTTCTGTTTGTAATTCTCTCTTTTAGAATGTGCTCAGGTGTTTCACAATAAAAGAAAATAATTTTTTCACCGACTGATTCTCCAACTTGTGTTGCCATATTCCGCAAAGATTTTGAATAAAAAGTTCCATCGAGTATCACATTTTTACCAGAGACCAAATATTTTTTCGTCTGGGAAAATAGTTCATTATATACAATTCTTTTATCATCTTCATTATATATTGGATCTTTAAATAGATTCTTTCGGATCTTGTCCGTAGATAAAACAACAGCGTTTATCTCTTTTGAAAGAGAATCTGCAATTGTTGTCTTCCCTGAACCTGGAAGACCAGTTATAATAATAAGCATAAATTCTATTTTAAGGTAAGTTTTAAATATATTACTTAAAATAGTAGTTGAGGGAATAATTTGCCAGATAAATTCACAAAGTCTCCGTATAAAAAGGCTAGAATTAAAGATATTCCAAATGAGAAGTATGTCAGTGTAGTAGGAGCAATAATAAAAAAAGATGGAAATGATATACTCCTAGACGACGGCACTGGACAGATTGAAGTTGTTTTCAGCGAAGATATTAACTTCAAAGAAGGAGATATTGTTAGAGTTTTTGGAATATATATCTCAAAATCCCTTAAAGGTGAGATAATTCAAGATATGTCAAATCTTGATATTAAACTTTACAGAGATAGTTTTGATAAAATTAAAAGTCTTTATCATTCCTAATTCCAAAAATTTATAAATATAATAATAAAATAATGCTAATAGATTGTTAGGTGAGTTAATGTTTGAAGCCGTTTTGAGCGCCGAAACCTGGAAAAAATGTGTCACTGCTATAGGTAGTCTTGTAGAAGAAGTTCCACTAAAGATTACAGCTGAAGGTATTGAGCTTAGGGCAATGGATCCTTCTCATGTCAGCATGATTGATTTTAAGATGAATAAAGAAGTATTCGCAGAATACAAAACTGATAAAGAAACTACCATTGGTATTGATATAGAAGAGATGTCTAAGTTCATCAATAGAAGTAGAAATGACGACATTCTTGTTCTAAAACTCGATGAAGAAAAGAATAAAATCTTAATGGTTCTAAAAGGAACTTCAACTAGGCGATTTGGATGTCAACTTATAGATGTCACTGAACAATCAAATCTTAAAATGCCAGCTCTAAATACAACTTCAAAAGTGAGAATTAGTTCCCAATCCTTTAGAGAAGGTCTAAAAGATGCAAATATAGTTTCTGACCACGTAACTTTAAGGGCAGATGATGCATTCTATATGAACGCCGAAGGGGACACAGGAGACATTGAAGTTAAATTGGAAAAGGGTGACCCAGATCTATATGAAATTATTGTTTCTGCTGGAGCTTCTTCCACATTCAACTTGAGTTACTTATCAGATATGTCAAAATCAATTCCTGGAGAAATGTCTTTAGAGATGGGTAATGATATGCCAGTAAAACTTCAATTTGAAATTGAAGGCGCTACAATTGTGTTTATACTTGCTCCAAGAGTTGAAAGATGAGTACTATTATGGGAAAAGATAATGATTCTCCTATAATTATTTTTAGAAAAGAATGCATAAAAATTGGTATTCTTGACAATAATAGAGAAGAAAATAGTGATATTTTTTCTCTTTTAGAGAACATACCCGAAGGAATTACACTTGAAGACAAAATAAAAAAATTCAAAAGTGACCGAGCAAAGTTACAATTTGAGTCCTTTTGTAGAAAAAAATTTGAGCGTATACTTCAAAGATCTTTTGAAAACTCCGAGCCAGAAAATGATTTAGAATTTAAAATTTATAAATCAATACAAGAGTTATTCAATGAATACAAAGCTAATATTTTAAATAATAATATAAAACAGAAAGAGGAAAGGGAAAAGGTTTTTAAGGAGGTAAGGCTCTCACAAGATGTGCCAGAGTTCATAGGGGAGGATATGAAGTCCTATGGACCGTACAAAAAGGGGGAAATAGTTTCAATCCCTCTGAGAAACGCTGAGATACTTATAAGAGAGAAAATTGCTGAAAACTAATTGAAAGTGATTCTTATGAAAATGCCAAAAAAGATGAATACCTACTGCCCGACCTGTAAAAAACACACTTCTCATAAAGTAGAGACCGTTAAGAAAAGGAAAAGAGGAGAACTCAGTGCAGGTCAGAGAAGGTATAGAAGAAAAATTAAAGGTTACAGGGGTTTCCCTAGATCTTCAGTTAATGGTGAGAAAACTGTAAAGAAACTTGATTTGAGATACAGATGTGAAGTATGCAAGAAAGCCACTACAAGAAAAGGTTTCAGAATTAAAAAATTAGAATTCGTGGAGGCATAAAAATGAAAAAACTTGTTTCTAAGTTTTTGAGAGTAAAATGTACTGACTGTTCTAGTGAGCAGATAGTATTTAACAGACCTGCTATCACTGTAAAGTGTCTTACATGTGGTAAATCTTTGGTAGAATCAAAAGGTGGAACAGGCAAAATCAACGCTGAAATACTAGAAGTATTGGAGTGATTATTTAATGCTTGAAAAGGAGTACCCCGAAGAAGGGGATCTTGTCATGTGTTCGGTTAAGGAGGTATTCCCATATGGGGCCTTTGTAGTTCTGGATGAATATGACAAGGAAGGTATGATTCATATAAAGGAGATATCCTCTAGCTGGGTTAAAAACATTAGAAACCATGTTAGAGAAGGTCAAAAAATAGTCTGTAAAGTCCTAAAGGTAGATGAATCTAAAAATCATATAGATTTGTCTTTAAGAAGAGTAACAAGCCAACAGAAAAAAACAAAAGTCCAAGAATTTAAAAGAGAGAAAAAAGGAGAGAAACTTTTAGAATTATTCGCAACTAATATCGGTGAAGACTATAAGAATATAATTCATACCATTGGGGTACCTCTAGTTAACAAATATGGTGACTTATACGCTGCCTTTGAAGAAACTTCAACGAAAGGTAAGGGCGTTTTACAAGGAATAATCGATGAAAAATATATCGATGGCCTTTATGAAATTATAACAACTAATGTAGAAAATCCATTAGTCTCTATCACTGGCCACATCACTCTTGAATGCTATTCTGGGGAGGGTGTGAATATAATTAAAGAGGCCTTGATTAATGCTAGAGAGAAATTTAAGGACAAAGTTGAAGAAGTTGATATAAGAAATGAAGGCTCTCCAAAGTATTCTATACATATCGTCGCTGAAGATTATAAAGCGGCAGAATCTGTTTTGAGAGAGATTGCAGAAATGGCAATATCTTTTGTTCAGAGTAATGAAGGTAAAGGTACCTTTAAGAGATCATAATATGAAGATGAAAATCTGTCCAAAATGTAATACTTATACCATGGAGGACATATGTTCTGTGTGCAAAGTTCCTACAGTTAATCCTCATCCACCCAAGTTTTCACCTGAGGATAAATATGGAAAATACAGAAGAATAATAAAAAAAGAGAGTGGAGTGTTATGAAAGAAACATTTATTATTGAAGAGAAAAAGGATTTCAAACTTGACAATCCGATATTCATAGAAGGACTTCCTGGGATAGGACTTGTTGGAAAATTAGCGGCAGATCACCTTATTCAGGAACTTAAAGCAGTTAAATTTGCTGATTTATATTCACCAAGATTTCCTCATCAAGCGTTAGTTGAGAAGGATTCAACAATGCGTTTAATGAAAAATGAATTTTATTATTATACAGGAGGAAAAAGAGATATCCTATTTCTTTCAGGAGATACCCAACCTCCTCCTACAGATGCTTTTGGGCATTATGAGATTTCCGCATCAATATTAGACTTTATTGAAAAGTTTGGAGTGAAAGAAATGTTCACTCTTGGCGGGTATTCAACTGGAGGGTATCCTGTAAAGGAGCCAAAGGTATTAGGCGCAGCTTCAGATATAGAAACTGTTGAAAAATACAAGGACAAGAATATTGTTTTCAGAGAGGATCCTGGATCTGCCATAGTCGGTGCTTCTGGACTTCTTATTGTATTGGGAAAGCTTAGAGGAATGAAAGGATTATGCCTTTTAGGAGAATCGCCAGGATATATAATAGATGCCAAAGCTTCAAAGGCAGTTTTACAGATTCTAGTAGATATATTAGAACTAGATATTAGCATGGAAGAGCTCGATAAAAGAGCTGAAGAGACTGAAAAGGCACTTTCAAAGATACAGGAAATGCAGAAAAACATGACTGAATATCAGACATTGCCTCCTGGAAACGAAGAAACAGGATATATAAGATAATTATTTTTTTTATTTTAATTTAATAAAACAATTTTGAATTCATTTTGTAGATAAATTAATGTTTTGAGTATTCTTACCCCTATTCATTATGCATCCAATAATCTTTTCATAGATGTCGGGATAGCTAATATCTTCCCCTCCATCTAGAGAAGGATTATCATTTACCTCTATAACATAAAGACTACCATTATTTTCTTTTATATCCACACCATAAAGCCCATTACCAATAGCGTTCCCGGCTCTTATACCAAGATCGATAATGTCTTGAGGAACTTCTTCTTTTGGGACACTTACAACATCACAGTAGACTAAGTGACCGTTTACAGAGGCTTGGATTTTAAATGTTTCATTAGGGATTATATATTTACAAGCATATAACAACTCACCATCAAGAACCCCGATTCTCCAATCAAATTTACTATCAATGTATTCTTGTACAACAACCCAGTCTGAGAGCTTTATGAATCTCCTTGATACTTTTATGAATTCTTCTTTTGTATATACTCTTTCTACTCTTGCAGAGAATGAAGTTGACGGTTCTTTCAGAATCATTGGTGGATTAAACATTTTGAATATTTCTTCAAGATTCTCTAAGGTAACTTCACCTTTTTTTATAAAGATTGTTTTCGGCATTGGTACATCTTTTTTCATAAGATGCAGATACATATTCACCTTGTCAGAACATATCCTAATCGAAGTGGGATCGTCTATTACAGGTACACCATTCAATTCGGCTATTCTTGCAGCAACGTAGCTTATATTCATTGAGTCTGTTCTAGACCTAATGAAAAGTCCATCAAGCCCCGAAATTTTTTTAATTTCTGTGGGAAAGATAAAATAGGCTTGATGTCCCATGTTCTCTGCTTCATCTCTGAATTTAATTAGTGAGATAAGTTGCACAGAACTACTTAGAGTTTGCCTATCAACAAAAATTCCTAATTTCCCCATTTTCTATCCCAGTTTCAACTCTTGTTTGAAATTCTTCTTTTTCATCGTTCGATAGCTCTGATCTTTTTATGGGTGATATAGAGGAAAGATAATATTTCTCTCCATCATATATTAGGATTATCTTAGCAACTGGCACCTCAAATACTTCATATATCTTTTTAAGAAGTGCACATATCTCCGGATCTGTTGTGGTATTCTTCCCAAATAGAGTGGTGAAGGTCTTTATTTCTGCATTTGGTGGCAATCTCTGGAAGCAGAAAGGGTATTTACCTGAATGAGTTACTTTCTTTATTGCTTCTTTTGCAGTTTCTAAATCGTATGCAACTTCGTATCTTGAAGAATCAGAGTAGTAGTTTATTCCATATATCATTGATGGCACAGGACAGTATGTGTCAGAGATTCCCCATTCAGATACAGGTATTCCTGTCATCTGAGCTTTTGTAAGGCATATAGGTATTACATAAGCATCAAGTATTTGATCACTACTTGGTGTTATTTTGTACCCATTTTGATTTTCTCTTAATACTATCCTATAGTAAGACTCTGTCTTGTAATGGTATTCATTACTTAAAACAAATAGGTTGTTACCTGAGTACATCTCAGTTATATCTTTATCAAAAAGACTTATTTTTTTATGCAAATTTTCTGCACCTTTTTTATGGGTGTTAACCCTGGTATCATTATGTGCCTCTAAAAAATTAACAAATGGCATTACAAAATTTTCAATCGTTTTTACATCACAACTATTTGACGAATCATCATCTTCTGATTCCATAAAAACAGCCAGCTGGGATTTCTCCCTAGATCATCTCCATGTTTATATATTGCGTAGAATTCACCAAGATACTTCTAAAGTAATTTTTGTATACAAACAATATTGTTAAAGAGACCAGTACAAAGAATAGAAAGTTCAAAATGGTAAAGTCATTTTCAATATTATATTTTAATAAGAAATCTGTGTTAAAAACAGTGGAGATTGTTTTAGAAATAATAGCTAGTTCGCTTAGAATAACTAATGTAGATAATTTCCACATTGGATTCATCTTTGTTTGTTCCTTGTCAAGCAATTAGTGAGTGCAATGGACTATCCATTATATCTAAACTTGAATATCAACAACTACTTTTAAACCTTTCTATTGCTCACAGTAGGAAATCAACAAGAGTTAAATAATTAGGAATATTAGAAAAAGGTGGTGAATACATGAATAAACTTACAATACCCTATTTAATTGCTGGTATATTTATATATATTAATGGAATTAGAGTATATTTTCAAGGTGACTTCATTGGAATGTTAATTTACACATGCATTGCATGGATTCTATTTTTGATGGCCTATTATTCTAACAAGAAAAAACCAAAAGAAACAGATAGTCTCGGAGAACCTTTTACAACTGGAGGAGAATCAAATTAGATATACTCAATTTAATTATATTTATTGGGTCAAAACTTTTATATATAAATAAAGAAAGCGGGTATTGTGATAAAATGAAACTCCTTTTAGATGCCGAGTATCTCCTAAGTAAGGAATTGACAGGGGATGGAGTTCAAAAAATAAAGAAATATATCTCTGATGAAACAAAAGACATTTTGTACAAAGGATTGCCAAAAGACAAACTTTCAGAAGCCCCTAAGATTTTGGAATCAAACATTTCTCGAGATGCCATCTCTATTAAAATTGAAAGTGGCACATATGTTAGGGCGCATTCAGTAGCCATAAGACTAAAGAACTCAATATCTTCTCTTTTAGGAAAGGAGTTTAAAGTTGGTATAAAAAAAGTAACAGGTAAGACTTACACTTTATCACTTGAACTTGATAAAATTCCAAAAGATCCAATCAAAATACCTTTTGTTGAAAATATCTCTATTGAAGGTAATAATGCAATATTGGTCCTTACTAATTTAGATGAAGAGTTTCTTACTAAAAATTATGTTGATAGAATAATTAATTTATTTTATGAAAAAGTTGAGGCTCAGTTTTGGGGTGGTAAGGGTGAGCATTGGGAATTAATATCAAAGAGTGAAAACAAAGAACCTATAACTACAAAAGATCCTACCTCTGAATTGTTGGCACTAGGATGGCTAAAACAAGGACCAAGTCAAGGCCAATGGTTTTACCATGCGCCAATAGCTGCACTACTAAGAACTATGGAAAGAATAGCAGTTGAAGAAGTATTAAAACCTCTGGGTTTTATTGAGGTAATTGCACCAAAAATGGTACCTTTTGAAATTTGGGAAAAAACTGGGCATCTATCCGGAAGCGAACCAGAAATATATTATATATCCCCTCCCATTTCTAGAGATATCTCTGTATGGGAAGAAGTTATTGACCTATATAAGATAACAAAAAAAGCCTATGTTGAGAAAATACGTGAAAGGATGAGGGATCCAATAGGGGGCATGACATATGCACAGTGTCCTCCTATGTATTGGGCTTTTGATGGAAAGACTATTGATGATTCTGAGTTTCCAGTTTTAATTTACGATAAAAGTGGCCCCTCTTACAGATGGGAAGCAGGTGGAAGGCAAGGCATTGAAAGAGTAAATGAATTCTGGAGAATAGAACCTGTATTTATCGGATATCCTGAACAGTTAATTGAACTTAAAGAGAAAATGATGGAAAGATACGCATACGTATTTAACAAAATATTCGAAATTGAATGGAGAACTGCATGGGTAACTCCATTTTATATGGCACAAGCAGGGCAAACTGGAATTGAAAAGGAAACAGAAAGAATCAAAGGTACTGTTGATTATGAATCTTGGATCCCTTCAAGGGGTAGCAGAGAAGAAAGTGAATGGCTAGAATTTCAGAATCTTTCTATCGTTGGAGATAAATACACTAAGGCGTTTTCTATTAAATCATCAAAAAACAAAGAATTATGGTCTGGATGCTCTGGAATTGGCCTTCAACGATGGACAGTTTCTTTCTTAGCTCAAAAAGGTCTTGATTCTGATAACTGGCCGAAAGAATTTAAGAAATACCTAGGTGAATTCCCAAGACAGATTAAGTTTGTTTAATTGTTTCCCTTTTTTCTCTTTTTAAATAAATTAAGAAAACATCAATTAACGCAAATATAGCTAGTAAATAGAAGGCTTCCCTCCAAGTCAAAATGTCTGCAATATATCCTCCAACTGAAACAGCAAAGGATCCAAAGCCAAATATGCAAAGAGAACTAAATCCATAAAGAAGCCCCCTTATCTTTGGACTTCCCATTGATGCGGTAAGCATATTTTGAGCAGGCTGTGCAGCAAAATAAGAGAATCCCATTAACATTGAAAAGATAACAAATATTATCGGGTTAGAAGTATTAGCAATTAAGGCAATAGAAATTGAAGCTATCAAAGTGAATATAAGTAATGGTTTTTTATATCCGAGTCTATCGGATATTTTTCCACCAAGAATTTGCCCCGGCATCCCAGCGACTATGAGTATCGTAGTTATTATTCCTCCTATCAGTACTCTAATAGATAAAACATCTTTAGCAAAAGTAGTCAATAGCAAAACTGTTCCAGTATAGAATAATCCTCTAAAAAGTAGGATTAGGATATATAACACAAATTTTTTTGATATCAATTTTCTTGTTTCTTGAAGATACTTGAAGTCAAGATTTTCTTCATCTTGGATATAATCTTTGACCTTAGAATCTTTAATTGAAAAACTAATAGACAATAAAACTAATATCGGGATACTCCAAAATAGATAAGGATATTTCCATCCAATGTAGACCCCAACTGCAGCAGCTATTATAGGAGAAGAGGATTCACCTAAGTTCCCTAATAAACCATTAAATCCCATGGCTTTTCCCATGTCCTTTGGGTAAAGCTTAGATACTAGTGAGAGGCCTGCGGGGTGGTAAGTTCCTGCTCCGACGCCCAACAGTAATAAAGACAACCATAGGCCAAGAGGACCATTTGATAAAACTATGCCTACAATTGATAATAAGAATAAACCTAGTCCAATTTTCATAACTTTTAAAGAGCCCACCCTATCGGAGAGTAGTCCTGATGGCAAAGCAAGTGCGCCAAAAGCCAAAAAAGAAATAAAAGCAAAAGATGCAGTTTCAGTATTTGTAAGATTTAACTCTGACCTTATTAAGGGCAAAAGGGGTGCTAGAGTCAAAGTCATCGCATGTGTTATGGTATGACAAAAAGAAGCAAAATAAAGCACTCTTTTTTTAGAAACCATATAAATTAATTAAAATAATATATTAAAAAAGTTTTGTCTAGCTTCTAATTGCTGGGTAGTATTTCTCTTTTTTCCTCTTTCTGAAATTAACCTTTTGAGGATATTTACCACTTTTCTTAACGCTTCTCAAAAGATTTTTTATTCTTCTCCTCATGAATTCACCTTTTTCTTAAAGCATTTTCATTACTTTATAAAACTTTTTATTAACTTACCTGGATTTAAAGATTATAATCGTTTTAGAGAATCAATTAATTATCTTAAGGCTTATAAATCTTCTTTTTATCTCATCCTCATGGATAGAGTATCCGTTATAATCCCTTCATTTAATGTTGAAAAAAGCATCAAAGAGGTCATAAATAGAATTCCAGAAGATATTTTTGAAATAATCGTCGTAGATGATGGAAGTAAGGATAACACTGGAAAAATTGCTAAAAAAACAAGAGCAAAAGTTGTTACTCACGAAGTAAACTGTGGTAAGGGAAGGGCAATGAGAACGGGGATCTCTAATTCAAAGGGAGACATCATTGTTTTTCTTGACGCAGATCTTCAACATAAACCAGAAGATATACCAAGTCTTATTGAACCAATTCAAAATGGTAGGGCGGATATAACAATTGGTTCAAGATTGATAGGTGACATAAGTAATATGCCCATCCAGAGAAAGATAACTAATTTTAGTTCAACAGCTTTAATTAGATTATTTTTTGGAGTAAAAATATTGGATACACAATCTGGTTATAGGGCGATAAAAAGAGAATTTTTAGAAAAAATGAATTTAGAATCAAATCGTTATAATATTGAAACAGAAGTGTTAGCGTATGTAGGTAAGTTTCATATGAGAGTCGAGGAGGTACCAATTGAAACTATCTATGGAGATGAAAAATCTCATTTCAAAATGAGAGACATTATAAAATTTATTTATCTTCTGTTTTATCTTAAACTTAATAAAATGAGAAAGAAATAAATACTCATAATATAGGTGTTCGACATGGACAAACGATTAGAACTTATAACTAGAAACGCAGAAGAAATAGTAACGGAGGAAGAGATACAAACACTTATCTCAACAAAATCTCAACCTATTTGCTACTGCGGTTACGAAACTTCAGGTGACGTTCATCTTGGTCATCTTGTGACAATGTCAAAATTAAAGGACATGGAAAAAGCAGGATTTAAAGTCAAAGTATTATTTGCTGATTGGCACACGTGGCTTAACAGAAAAGGAAATTGGGAATGGATACACGAGCAGACATCGATTTGGGAAGAAACTTTTAAATCATTTGGATTAAAATCTGCCGAATATGTATTAGGTTCTTCATTTGAAAGATCTTTAGAGTATATCGACGATGTTTTTACCTTATCTTTAGATACAACAATAAACAGAGCTCTTAGAAGTATGCAAGTAATCGCAAGAGATATTGAGCATGCTAGAGTTTCTCAAGTATTATATCCGTTTCTACAGATTGTGGATATAAAATACCTTGGAGTAGATGTTGCAATTGGAGGAATTGAGCAAAGAAAGATCCACATGCTTGGAAGAGAACTTGCTTCAAAAATTGATTATTCTCCATTTGTATGTGTTCATACTCCTCTCATTTCATCACTAACTGGCCCCGGAGATAAAATGAGTTCTTCTAAACCTGAAAGTATGATTTCTGTAAGAGACGATGAAATGGCCATTAAGGAAAAAATTAATAAGGCCTACTGCCCTGTAGGCGTAAAGGAAGAGAATCCTCTACTCCAAATAGCCCGTTTGATACTATTTCCAAAGATTACTGGAGCTTTTCAGGTAAAAAGGCCAGAAAAATATGGGGGCAATGTAGAATTTGATTCCTACGAATCACTTGAAAGGGCTTATCTATCCAAGGAATTACATCCAATGGATTTGAAGAAGTCAGTTATTGATTATCTAGTCGATATAATAAGTGAGATAAGATCTGTATAGGAGGGATTATCTGAAATACGTAACAGGCACTAACGAGGAAGAACAGATCCAAAGAACAAGAACTCCGCAAAAAGGAGAAGTGTTGGGAGTTGTTGATCAAATGCTCGGTGCAGGTAGAATGAAAGTTCGATGTACCGATGGAAAAGAGAGAGTTTGTTCAGTACCGGGGAAATTTAAGAGAAAACTATGGATTAAAATGGGAATGGTCGTTCTGGTAGAGCCATGGGAAATTAAGGGTGACGAAAGAGGAAATATTATCTACCGATATTCAAGAGCCCAGACAAAGTGGCTAATTGATAACGGCTACATGACTCTTTAGACTATGGGCGACATTGATAATCATATTCATGTTTATGAAAAAAAGAAAGATATTAAGAATCTGAAGCATGAAAGAGTAGAACGAGATTCAGAAATATTTAAAGTCAGAGATGAAGTTTTTGATCAATCAACAAGACTTACTCTCTTTAAACTAATGAATAACGGATATATTGAATCTTTAAACGGCGAGATTGCAACAGGAAAAGAGGCAAATGTCTTTTATGGAAAGAATCGCGAAGGAAAAGAAATTGCCGTTAAAATATACAGAATTGCAACTTCTAACTTCAATAAGATGTATTCTTATCTCGTGGGCGATCCAAGATTTTATTATACTAAAAAAGATAAGAGAAGTACTGTATTTGCATGGGCAAAAAGAGAATTTAAGAATCTAAAAACTGCAAGTGAAGTGATAGATGTTCCAAAACCTATTATAGTAAGGAATAATGTTTTGATAATGGAGTTTTTAGGTAAAAATATGAAATCATATCCAACTCTTAAGGATAAAAAACCAAAAGATCCTGAAAAAGAGTTTAACTTAATAATCGAAAATATAAATAAGCTTTACAAAGCTGGCTTAATACACGCTGATTTAAGTGAATACAACATATTGATGGGCAAGAAGATTTATTTCATTGATTTTGCCCAAGGGACAATAAAGAATAACGTCATGGCCCAAGATTTCCTTAAAAGAGACGTTGAGAACATTACAAGATTTTATTCAAATTATATAGAAGTTTCAGATGTCAACGAAACACTGAAGGGGATATTAAATGAGTGAAGAATTTGTTAAGATACCTCAAGATCGGCTGGGTGTCCTCATCGGAAAAGATGGGGAAGTCAAAAGACTTATTGAAAAGAAACTTTCAGTAAAACTTGAGATAGATAGTGAAGAAGGCCTTATTTCCATATTCCAAAAAGAAGGTGCTGAGGATCCTCTAAATTTGTGGAAAGCAAGAGATATTGTAAGGGCTATCGGTAGAGGTTTCCCTTTTGAAAAAGCCTCAAAAATATTTAGTGACTATTATGTATTTGAAATGCTTTATCTTCCTGATTACTTAGGTAAATCTGCCAAGGCTTGGGAAAGACAGAGAAGCAGAATAATTGGTAAAGACGGCAGCACAAGAAAAACTATTGAAGATTTAACAAGTTCCGATATTTGTGTCTATGGAAAAACTGTATCTATAATAGGGGATTTCGACGGTGTTGCAGATGCAAGAGAAGCACTAGAGATGATACTTGAAGGAAAACCACACTCTATAGTGTATAGATATTTAGAAAAAAGGAAAAAAGATAAAGTTAGAGATTTTGGAGAAAATAAATCTCTTTAACTTTCAATTACTTCATATTGTTTTTTTAGATTGTCAATGACTTCAGGTTCAGTAAGTGTAGTTGTGTCACCAAGAACCTTTCCTTCTGCTATATCCTTTAGAAGTCTTCTCATTATCTTTCCACTTCTAGTCTTTGGCAATTCACTCGAAAATATTACTTTTCTTGGTTTTGCAATAGGGCCTATTTTCTTTGAAACGTGCTCTCTTATTGAATCCTCTAAATCAAAGTCTTTGTCTATATTGTCTCTTAAAACAATAAATGCAACTATTGCTTGTCCAGTAATTTCGTGAGTAATACCTACAACAGCTGCCTCTGCAACAGAAGGATGAGAAACTAAGGCACTTTCAACTTCCATAGTTCCTATCCTATGTCCCGCTATTGAAAGAACATCGTCTACCCTTCCAAGCAACATTAGATAACCTTCGCTATCTCTTCTGGCTCCGTCCCCAGTAAAATAATATTTCCCTCCCCATTTACCCCAATATTTTTCTAAATATTTTTCTTCATCTCCGTAGATTCCCTTTAACATCGAAGGCCATGGCTGTTTTAAAACAAGATACCCCCCTTCATCAGGTTCAACTGGGTTACCAGATTCGTTTAGTATGTCAATGGACACTCCAGGAAATGGAAATCCTGAATGCCCTGGCTTCATAGTATGGTAACCTGGAAGTGTAGTTATCATTATCATGCCTGTTTCTGTCTGCCACCATGTATCTACGATAGGACATCTTTTCTTTCCGATGTTAGTATAGTACCATATCCAAGCTTCGGGATTTATAGGCTCACCAACGCTTCCAAGTAATCTCAATGTTTCGAGAGAATATGGGGCTATTAATTCGGCTCCTGCTTTCATGAACGCTCTAATTGCTGTCGGTGCAGTATAGAAGATAGTTATACCATATTTGTCTATTATTCTCCAGTATCTATCCATCTCTGGCCAGTCAGGAGCACCTTCGTACATAAACAAAGTGGCTCCAACTGCTAGAGGTCCATAGACAATGTAACTGTGTCCTGTGATCCATCCAATATCTGCAGTACACCAGAATACATCTTGATCTTTCATATCAAATATTAATTTACTTGTAGTATACGCTCCTGTTAAATATCCACCAGTTGAGTGAACTACCCCTTTGGGTTTTCCAGTTGTTCCTGAAGTATACAAAATAAATAAGCTATCGTCTGAATTCATTGATTCAGGCTCGCAATAAGGATCTACTTCATCTGCAAGTTCATGCCACCAAAAATCTTTTCCTTTTTTTATCCTGAGAGGAAATTCGCCTCTCTTTATGATTAATACATTTTCAATCGAAGGAGTATCTTTAACGGCATAATCGGAATCATGTTTTAATGGAATCAAGCTTCCTCGTCTGTATCCTCCATCTGCAGTTATTAGTAATTTGGCTTTACAATCATTAATTCTGTCTCTTAAAGCTTCAGAGCTAAAACCACCAAACACTGCCATATGTATAGCACCAATTCTTGCGCACGCTAGCATTGCAATTACAGCTTCAGGGATCATAGGCATGTATATGGCTACTCGGTCCCCCTTGTTTACTCCGAGTTTTTTTAGTACATTGGCAAATTTGTTTACTTCTCTGTATAAATCCCAATAAGTCAAAGTCTTGGTATCTCCTGGTTCACCTTCCCAAATAATAGCTGCCTTGTTCCTTCTTCCATTCTTAATATGTCTATCAACACAGTTATAGCATACATTTATCTCCCCCCCAACAAACCATTTGGAATGAGGAGGATCCCAATCCAAGACTTTTTCCCATTTTTTGTACCAAGTTAGCTCAGAAGCGTATGTTGCCCAAAACCCTTCTGGGTCTTTTTCAGCTTTTTTGAATATTTCTTCGCTTGTTATATAAGCATTATTTTTAAAATCGGTAGATGGGTAAAATCTTCTGAATTCTGTTAACAATCCTTCAAGAGACTTCCCCTTTGTAGACACCATATAATCTCTCCAAAAAGATATTTATACCTAAGATTTCGTTAATTTTTCAAATTAAATAAACGACTACTTACCTAAATTAACATCCCTTTATAAGTTTTTCTAATATTTAATAAAAAGTTAAAACAAAATACATTAATATTCTATAATAATAGGAAATTATCCTAAGAAGGAAATTATTATTTATTCAGAATACTTTAAGAGTATTTCAGAGAGATCGCTGACATCTATTTCAGAAACATCCTTTAAGTTTCTCTTACAGAATGGACAAGTAGAAATTATTGCTTCTGCTTCAACTTCTATCGCGTCCTTAACTCTTTCTCTAGCCATAGCAATTGCTAACTCACCGAACAAGGATTTCACTCCACCGCCCGCACCACAACATCTTGAATTTTCTTTTGTTCTTTTCATTTCTACTAATTCAATATTTGGTATCACCTTTAGAATATCTCGTGGCTCTTCATAGATTTTAAGGTGTCTACCCATATGGCAAGGATCATGGAAGGTCAATTTAATTTTATTTCCGTCTTTTATCTTCAATTTTCCTTCTTTGATAAGTTTAAGGAAGTATTGTGATGAATGAAGAAGTTTTAATTGAGATTCTTCAAAATTCGGATAATCCTTTAAGAATGTTCTAAGACATCCTGCACAAGAAAAGATTACTGTACTAACACCAGTCTGTTTTATCTTTTCCAGATTCTCCTTTGCAAGTTCTTTAGCTAATTCTTTTTCCCCTGTCCTCAAAGCAACTGATCCACAGCAAACCTCTTCGATAAGAGCATAAGATACGCCTGCTCTTTCAAGGATTTTCATAGTTGAATCTTTAATATCTTTTTCTCTGTATAAGGCCATACAGCCCCTAAAGTATACGATATCTGTCCCTTTCTTAGTTTCGTTCTTTGATTTTTCACCAAAAGGATTTTTAGATTTTTTGATGTTTTCAATTATTTTTCTATGAGTTGGAAAATTCTTTTCAATTGAAGTAACTTCCTCTCTGATCCTTTCTGAATATTCGGAATTACCAATATCGACAGGACAAGATAACTCACAAGAATTGCATGTCGTGCAGAAATATAATCCATTCTCAAGGGCGGTATCAGGACTATCCAAAAAATAAGAAGCAGAAGTTCCTCTTCCTCCAAGGTAGCCTTTGTATCCATATTCATTTCCTACGACATAGTATACTGGGCAATCAAGAAGACAATTGCCACAACCTATACAGTAAAATAAATTTTTGTAGCCCTTCTCAATAGCTTCTGTTCTGCCATTGTCAACAATAACAAGTATTACCTCTCCAGGTCCCTGCATCCCTTTGAATAACATTTTTTCTATATCAGCAGTCTTAGATATCCCCGCTATTATTTCAACATAGGAGGTTATAGGTGCCCCAGTTGCATAATAAGTACAAAGTTTAAGCATGTTTATTGCTTCTTCAATATTGGGGTAGAGCTTGTCTATAGAGGTAACAATTATATGTTTTTTTTCTCGCATTTGTACAAGATTGATATTGCCCTCATTATTGATAATTATTGCAGCACCTTCTTCTGCACAAATAGCATTTGCACCAGTAATGCCGACCTTTGCCTTTTCTATATAGTTCCTGATTTTCTCTCTGCCAAATTTTGTGAGAGTAAGTGGATCTGGTTCCAGATTAATCTGAAAAGCATCTGAGAATATCTTTGCAATGTCATATCTTGAAAGATGGCACGCTGGGCCAGTGGGATGAGCAGGCTTCCCGTTAGATAATTGTATAATGTAATCCCCAAGATCTGTTTCGATAACTTCAATACCTTTTTCTTCAAGCTTTTCATGAAGGCATATTTCTTTTGTAACATTTGATTTTGATTTTACAACTAATTTTTCTTCTCCTATCTCATTAATGATATAATTAACAGCATCATCATTATCTTTAGCAATAAATACTTTGAATCCATTTTTTTCAAAATTCTTAATAGCTTGAGATAAGAGTTCTTTATTCCCAATTGAATATTCTCTCGATTTTTTTAATCTTTCTTTTCTAGAATCTAAATCTGGAAATAAAATCCTATTTTCATTTTGTCTATCTCGTGTTGTTTTGAAAGCTTTTCTTAGGGCAATAAGTTTTTCTTTATTCTTTAAAGGTTCATTTATTTTGTTTTTTAGATATTCTTCAGTGACCACTCTGGAAATTAATCTGGCCAATAATATAAATTTTACTATAATAAAGATAAGTTAGTTACCAAAAGTTTTAAATATATATTCATAAAAGTCCAATTATGGTTGATTCTTTCGATATAATGTTTTTTCTATATCGAAAGTTTTATAAAAGGATTGGAGATACGTCAAAATCAACTATAAATATTAAAATTAGTTCCAAATATTGCATTAATAATATGGAGGCAGTTAAATGGATGTTAAAGTTTACAAAAACTATGTAAACGGAAAATGGATTGATCCCGAAAATACCGGGTATGTTGATATTGTTAACCCTAGTACAGGAGATATAATAGCTAAGGCTCCTCTCTCTACAAAAGCTGAAGCCGACAAGGCAATAGAAGCTGCACACAATGCTTTCAAGCAATGGAGCCAGACTCCGGTGCCAAGGAGAGCAAAGCCACTATATAAATTGAGAGATATCTTCATGGATAATGAAGAAGAAGTATCAAAAATATTGGTGGAGGAAATGGGAAAGTCTTTGCCTGACGCAAGGGCTGAGATGAAAAGATCTTTTGAGAACATAGAGGTCGCATGTGCAATGCCAATGCTTCAAATGGGAGATAAATTAGTAGGCAGTTCATTTGGAATTGATGGCGAAGTTCTAAGATTACCTATGGGAGTCTTTACAATGGTCGCACCATTTAACTTCCCTGCAATGGTTCCATTTTGGTTTATACCTTATGCAATTGCGACTGGAAATACAATTGTAGTAAAACCATCAAAACAGGTTCCAGGGACAATGATAAAAATTACTGAATATATTGATAAAATTGGATTACCACCTGGCGTATTTAATCTTGTTAACGGTGACAGAGTAGTTGCTGATTCATTTATTGATCATCCTAAAGTAAAAGGATTCTCTCTTGTCGGTTCTACAAATGTATGTAGAACTGTAGCAGAAAAATGTGCAAGAAATAACAAAAGATTCCAAGCTATGGGAAGTGCTAAAAATCATCTTATTGCAATGCCTGACGCAAAGGTAGACGAAGTTGTAAGAAATATGCTAACTTCTTGCTTTGGCTGTGCTGGTCAGAGATGTATGGCTTCTTCAGTACTTGTTGGCGTTGGTGACGAAATGTACAAGACTATTTGTGACAAGTTCGTCGAGGCAGCCAAGGGAGTCATAATGGCAAATCCACTTGATCCAAAGTACGCCGAAGAACCTATGGTAATGGGTCCAGTAATATCTAAGAAAGCTTATGATTTCATATACAAAATGATTGATGTCGGGATAAAGGAAGGAGCTAAACTTCTTTTAGACGGTAGGGGCGTTAAGGTTCCAGGGCATGAAAAAGGATTTTTCATAGGGCCAACAGTCTTTGCGGATGTTAAAGAAGGAATGGAAATACACAAAACTGAAATATTCGGACCTGTCGTTTGTATCATGAAGGCAAAGAATCTTGACGAAGCAATTGGCATAATCAATAGACATCAATATGGAAACGGTGCATCAATCTACACCCAAAACGGATACTGGGCCAGGGAATTCAAACTTAAAACAGAAGCTGGAATGTTAGGAATTAACATTGGTATTCCTGCACCAGTAGCTTTCTTACCTTTTGGTGGAATGAAGAATTCACAGTTTGCTGATATTAAGGCTCAAGGCAAAGCAATTGTTAATTTCTACACTCAAGACAAGATTATAACAGAAAGATTCTGGCCAGAAGAAGATTAAATTTTTTTATATATTATTTTTTATAATCAAATATCTACTCGGATATCCTCTTTTATCTTTTTTATTATAACGTGAGTATTAGATCTTTCAATTTCTTTCATCGAGATAAATGTTTCAACAATTCTATTTAGATCTTCCATATTCTTTGCCCTTATTAAAACAACAAAATCATGTTCACCAATAAGAAAATATACGCCCCAGACTCCTTGTATGCTCCTAAGCTTATCACCGATAAACTCGACATATCCTGGATTATAATGAGCTCTTACCAAAGATATGGCTAGGATACCCATTCCTACTTTCTCAGGGTCGATAATAGCTGCAAATTTTTTTATTACTCCCCTCTCTTTCAAGTTCATTACTCTATAGTGTATAGTTGATTTAGAAACTCCAAGATCTTTTCCTAAAGTTTCAAAACTAATTTCTGAGTTATCTTGCAAAGCGTTCAATATTTTT
The DNA here is from genome assembly GCA_023622545.1 of Methanobacteriota archaeon. Taxonomy (GTDB): domain Archaea; phylum Methanobacteriota_B; class Thermococci; order Methanofastidiosales; family Methanofastidiosaceae; genus Methanofastidiosum. Next base: position 29,864 of record JAMNZA010000072.1, read on the forward strand.
ATATCTATTTCATCTAAATTAGAGTTTTCCATGGTATTATTAAATCATTGTTCATTTAAAAGAGTACTTACTAGATTAAGAAGAAAAAAGAATAGTTAAATAAATCTTAATTTTTTTATTTTATATTCTCCATTTACTATCTCAAATGTTACAGTTATTGCAACATTATCTTTTTGTTCGAATATGCCTTTGTAATGAATTATATAACCATTATTAATTGGTCTAATATCGTATAATTCTCTTGAAATATACTTACCTGGATTCTGATAAAAATTATTTGTAAATTCAAAAAAAGAATTTTCTCTGAATGAATTCTTATAGGAATCTGTAAAATGTTCAGTAAACTTTTGGTAATTATTTTCGTTTAGTCCTTCCATAGTACTGTTCATAATAGGGTCTGTCATTTTTATTACTGTATCTTTGTCAAAGTCTTCATATAAACTACATCCAGCAAAAATTGTCATTAAAAAGATTAAGAGAATGGTAGCAATTAATTTGTTCATATACCTAATTAGATATTATATTTTTAAAGTTATTTGGGAAAAATATAAATTTAATAGCTTTCAAAATTTTTATATAAAATAAAAAATATATGATAAATGGCGCCGAGGAAGGGATTTGAACCCTTGTGGTGGCGAGCACCAGCGGTTTTCGAGACCGCCGCCTTCCCAAGCTAGACTACCTCGGCTTTAAAATGGAATTCTAAAGTTCTTACCTGCGTAGACTGCACTTTGTCCCATATACTCTTCAATTCTTAGCAGTCTATTATATTTGGCGCAACGCTCACTTCTTGAAGGGGCACCAGTTTTAATCTGTCCCGATGAAATGCCTACAGCAAGATCTGCAATCATTGTGTCCTCAGTTTCCCCACTTCTATGGCTCACTACAACTGAGTAACCGTTTCTGTATGCCATACTTGCTGTATCGATAGCTTCAGTTAAAGATCCTATCTGATTTACTTTTAATAATAGAGAGTTACAAGCACCTTTCTTGATACCTGTTGAAAGAATATTCTTATTTGTAACAAAAATATCGTCACCTACGATTTGTATTTTCTTACCTAATTTTCTTGTTATTTCTACAAATCCATCAAAATCATCTTCGGCCATTGGATCTTCTATAGACACAATTGGATACTTTGAACTAACATCAGCAAATAAATCTATTAGTTCTCCAGAGTCCATTTTTTTACCCATGGCGTTATACATTTTTGATTTTTCATCATAGAAAGTAGATGAAGCTGTATCTAGTGCAATTTTTACTGAATCTTTGTAGGATAGCTCTTCAATCGTTGACATAATTACTTCAAGGGGTTCAGAAATTTCTTTCATTGGAGGAGCGTAACCCCCTTCATCTGGAGCGTAACCCCCTTCATCTCCAACGTTTGTCGAGCTTTTTCCATATTTCTTAGCAATGATTTTTTTCATATGATGGTATATTTCAGCGCATATTCTCAAAGCTTCAGAGAATGATTTGGCTCCAACTGGCATTATCATGAACTCCTGAAAGTCAAGTTCATTTCCGGCATGCTCTCCACCGTTGATAACATTCATCATAGGCACCGGAAGAACGTAAGTATTTAATCCCCCAATATATTGGTATAAGGGAAGATTTAGGGTGTCTGCTGCACATCTTGCAGCTGCAAGAGAAACAGAAAGTATTGAATTTGCACCAAGATTGCTTTTATTTTCTGTTCCGTCTTCTTCTATCATAATCCTGTCTATTTCTCTTTGTTTTCTTATATCCATCCCAATGAGAAGTGGTGTGATAGTTTCATTAACATTTCTTACAGCATTTAAGACTCCTTTTCCACCATATCTTTGATTTTTATCTCTAAGTTCTAAGGCTTCATTTTTTCCAGTTGATGCTCCAGAAGGTACTATGGCCGAACCATAGCCCTCTCCAGTAATAATTTCTGTTTCAATAGTTGGATTTCCTCGTGAATCAAGAACTTCTCTAGCTTTGATATCTATAATTTCAAACATCTCATAATCTTTTGCACTAAGCATAAAAGCACCTTCATTAATTTAATAAATAGGTAAATTTTAAGGTTTTCCATGATGATTGAAGACCTTCCACTACCAAGAGAATATATTAGTCTTCTTCAATCGAAAGGCTATTCTAAATTATACCCGCCGCAAGAAGAAGCAATTGATAAAGGTCTTTTGTCAGATAGAAATCTACTTTTTGCAATACCTACAGCATCAGGTAAAACCCTAATCGCAATTTTAGCTATTTTAAATAATAAAAATAAGAGTAAAAAGACCATCTATATAGTTCCTTTAAGGGCTTTAGCTGACGAAAAATACAAGGAATTTAAAGATCTTGGATTAAATGTGGGAATATCAACAGGTGATTACGATCATATTGATTATACACTAAAAAAATATTCAGTTTTGATATTAACAATAGAACGTTGTGACTCTCTTTTAAGAAACGATACTAATTTTTTTGAAGATTTTTCATTGGTAATTTATGATGAAATACACTTGATCGATTCTCCAAATAGAGGTTCGACACTTGAGATAGTCATCTCTAAACTATTCGGTAAAAGAGTAATAGGGCTATCAGCAACTATTTCAAATGCAGATGAAATAGCTTTATGGCTAAAAGCAGTTCTGATAAAATCCGATTGGAGGCCTGTACCTCTAAAAAAGGGTATTCTTTTAGGAGAAACACTATTTTTTCAAAATGAAGAAAGAAATATCGGATTTGTAGAAGACCCAATTTATCAATTGTGTTTAGATTCTATAAAAGATGGAGGACAAGTTCTAATTTTTGTAAATAGTCGAAGGGCTGCAGAGTCTACATCGGACAAAATTGCAAAAAGATTTTCAATAGTAAATAATGAGGGTAGTTTTTCCGATACAGTTTCAGGCAAGAAATTAGAAAAAATGTTTAGACATGGTGTTGGATTTCATCATGCTGGACTACTTAACGAAGACAGAAAGAAAGTCGAAGAGTATTTTATTAATAACTCTATGAAAATAATAGTGGCGACACCCACTCTCGCAGCTGGAGTAAATCTTCCTGCAAGAAGGGTCGTAATAAAAGATTATTACAGATTTGATCCTAATTTTGGAGCAATAAAAATACCAAGAATTGAGATAGCTCAAATGATGGGGCGAGCTGGAAGACCAAAATATGATTTAAGTGGAGAGGCTATACTAATTGCAAAAAACGAAGAAGAAAAAAATTTTTTATTCAAGGAGTACATTGAATCTGACCCTCTTCCAGTATCTTCAAAATTAGCATCTGAAGGTGGACTAAGGGCACATATTCTATCGCTTATAGCCTCAGGATTTGTTAAGGATAAGGATAATCTCCATAATTTTTTTAATACAACATTTTATGCATCTAAGGAGAATTCTGAATTAATTATTCCATTAATAGATAAGGCTCTTGATTTTTTGATAGAAAATAATTTGTTAGAGGATGATTTTTCTCCTACGCCCTTAGGTTTTCTCGTTTCTAAATTATACATTGATCCAAAATCTGCGATTATAATGAAAGAGGGCATATTAAAAGATAAATTTAGTGACATTGGAATACTGCATCTCTTGTGCTCTACTCCCGATATGCCTATTCTTTATCTTAGAAAAAAAGAATTTGAAGCTTATAGTGAGGCTCTATCTGATTTTTGGGAGAAAATAATAACAGAAATCCCTGATACTTTTTATGAAGAAGCAGATTTCGAATTTTTCATTTCACAATTCAAAACTGCAATGCTTTTCAATGATTGGATAAATGAAGAAAAAGAAGAATTGTTAGTTCAGAAATATAGAATTGGAGAAGGGGATTTGCAAAGACTTAGAGAGAACATGGATTGGCTTCTGTATTCTTTTGAGAGAATATGTCATATCTCAAAAAGAGATGCTTCTCAAGTTAAATCATTAAGAACAAGGGTAAAATACGGAGTTAAAGAAGAATTATTAGATCTTGTAGAGATTAAAGGTATCGGTCGAATAAGAGCTAGAAAATTATACCAAGAAGGTATAAAAAGTAAGGAAATGATAAATATTAATAATTTACCTTTAATCAAAAAGATATTGGGAGAAAAAATTGCTGGAAATCTTATTTTGGGTAGTGACTTTGAAGAAGGCAGATTAAAGCAAACAAGAATAGATGATTATTAGACAATATAAACCATAAGTTTAAATAATATATATGCTTATTATTGTTATATTTTAATGATTAATGGGGAATATTTATGGATATACTGTCAGGTGCTGAAGGTCAACTAACAAATAAATTATTAGTGGATATATCTGGTACGATTAAAGGATTTGTTAAAAATGTCGACGTTGAAATGGTTGAAGGTAAAATTCTAATCCATATGAAACTTGGACAAAGCGCCGAAAGTTATGGATTGTCTCGTTCTGAATCAAAGTTATTAAAATTTGAATCTAAGATAACTTTAGTTGCCGATGAAATAGTTTCTGTAGGAAAGGACTGCATAGTAGTGTCTAAGGGGAAATTGCCTCCGCTAGAAGAAATTAAAAAAGCTAAGATGTACAAAGCCGAAAATGATAGCCTAAAAGAAAAGTTGAATCAAGTTAATGAAGAACTTGAAAACTCATTGAGAAAATTGAAAGTATTAAAAGAGGACAAAGCTGAGATGGAATTCAAATTAAATAAATTACTTAAAATTGAAGAAGAATTCGATGATTTAAGACTTAAATGTGCAAAACAAGAAGGCGAATTGGAAGCTTCAAGGATTTTCATTGGAAAACTAAAAGGACAAGAATCCACTAAAGAGCCAAAAGACAGAATATTCCCTAAAATAGAAGAAATAATTGACGATGAAGTATTGGATAAAGAATCTGAAAAAGAATTTGATAATGTTCTAAATGAGGACTTCACTTTGTTTGGAGAAGAAGAG
>JAMNZA010000034.1 GCA_023622545.1 Methanobacteriota archaeon
TGAAAGAAGAGAAACTTGTTGAAAAATCAAAAGAAAATGGAGAATACTTCATTTCACAACTTAAGAAAAATATCGATGAAACATCTTACAAAGAGATAAGGGGTCTTGGCCTTATGATAGGAATTGAAATGAGGCAAAAAGTTGGACCTTACTTAGCTCAACTAATGGAAAAGAAAATACTTGCACTAACAGCAGGAAAACTTGTAGTCCGATACCTCCCTCCTTTAATAATTGAGAAAGAACATATTAACAAGGTTGTTGAGGCAACGGGTGAAGTTATTGGAAGAAGTTAAACTGCTCCAAGATATAATTAAGATTTATAGCCCCTCTGGTAACGAAAAGAAGTTATCAGATTTTTTATTAAATTCCCTTAAAAATCAAAATTTTGAAGTTCAACAAGACAGAGAATGGAATATTATCTCGTCTATTGGATCTGGAGCTCCATATGTTCTCCTTACGAGCCACATGGATACAGTTAGCGGAGAAATTCCCTTTAGAGTTGAAGCAAATAAAATCTACGGCAGGGGCGCATGTGATGCTAAATCACCTCTTGCTGCTTTACTCTCTGCCTTTGTGAGATTTAAAAATAAAAAATTCAAAGGGACACTTATTTTTGCAGGTGTCACAGGAGAAGAAGCACCAAATTCTAGAGGAACTCTTGAGCTTATGAAGAAGGTCAAGGCAGATTTCATATTTTTAGGAGAGCCTGGATCTGTTGATGGCATTACCATCGGCTACAAGGGCAGATTACTTCTTAAGGTATTGTTTAAAGGGAAAGCTTCTCATTCTTCTTCTGAAGAAGAAAACCCTGTCCTTAAATTTATTGAATTTTCAAATAAAGTAATTGGAATACACAGAGGAGAGAATCTATTTGAATCCCTTAGTTATTCTCCGACTTCAATCGTGGCTGAGTCTGAAAGTAATGTTATGCCGAGTGAATGCAGGGCAACTATAGATATAAGAGTCCCACCAGGCTTATCCCACGAAGATATCCTAAAAGAAATATCTAAATATCTTGATGGAGAAATTGAGTTAGTTGAAGGTGTAGATGGAGTAATTACTTCAAAAAATAATATTCTAGTAAAGACATTAGTGAAGGCTATAAGAGAACATGGGCTTTCTCCAAAGTATAAGAGGAAGACTGGATCTTCTGATATGAATCTTTTAGTACGATTGACTGAGAATATTGTGACTTATGGCCCTGGTGACTCTTCTTTGGACCACACTGACATGGAATGTATAGATATTGAGGAATATCTAAAATCAATTGATATTTTAGAGTGTGCAATTTCAGAAATTATTAGGATAACTTCTTCTTAAATCCCATAAACAAATTATTGCTAATATCAACAATGAAAGTAAACCTGGCAGTCCAAATGGAACACCTAAAAGCTGATTATTTGTTTCGGCAAAGATTATTCCAAAACCAATGAAAGCATTAAGAGCACCGTGTGCAAGTGCAGCTGTGAATACAGATTTTGATTTGATTTTTAACCATCCAAAGAATACTCCAATGAAGGTTGCCCATAATACGAAAAGAAATACTCCAGGGATCGGATACTGATTATAGTTGTATCCCATAGCAATCAAAGGTGCATGCCATAATCCCCAAATTACTCCAGTAATCAAAAGGGTCTTTAGAATTGAATATTTTTCTTGAAGTAAATCCTGTAAATATCCACGCCACCCATACTCCTCCCCAAATGCCATTATTGAATTAGGAAATAGTGGGGCAATTGCATAATTGATAAGAAAGATATATACTGGCACACCATATTGAGTCGGAAAGATAAGATTTGAATCTATTCTAAGTTTGCCTAGACCCATAATCAAGAAAAGGATAACTCCTAATGCAACTGCAATGAAAGGATAAATATATGCAAAAATATAGTATTTTAGATTGCCTTTTGTAAGGCCAAATGAGGATAATGATCTTATAAGATAGAATTTTGTTAATGCCATAGATACCATCATAGGGACAAACATCATCGCGATTAGGAATGCAAATGTATATTTGTATGTAAGGCCACCATTAAGAAATATTATCAAATCCATCAAATATGTTATTAAAAATGTGATTAGTACAAAATAAATAATTCCTTTTGAGGTAGTAAATTTTGTATCTTTGGAATTAGAAATCATTTTCTTCGCCAATTATCAAAATTTGTTGCCATTTAAATAACTATTTATAAATAAATTAGGATAGCCGAAAATTATATAAATGATAGTTAATTACTTCTTTTGTTATCATAATAAAAACATAAAGGAGGGATGTCTGTGGAAACAAAATTAGATTGGTGTAAATTAGATAGTAATGACATAATAAAGAAGTTGAGTACATCCACGGGAGGTCTCTCCTCTAAAGAAGCAGTTTCAAGAATTGAAAAGTATGGTTATAATGAAATTAAATTCAAGAAGCGAGGTCCGATTGTAAGATTTTTAAAGCAATTCAATAATCCTTTACTGATTGTTCTTATAGTTGCCGCACTAGCATGCTTTTTCTTATGGGCTTTCATGGGAGAAGAAGACATCATAATGGATATGTGGGTGATAGTGGGTGTTGTTTTAGCAACAGCTATTATTGGTTTTATCCAGGAAGGAAAAGCAGAGGCCTCAATTGATGCTCTGAAGGATATGCTTGTTGATAAATGCAAAGTAATAAGAGAGGGAGAAAATAAGGTAATACCTTCAAGGGAACTTGTTCCAGGCGATGTGGTAATTATTGAATCTGGAGACAAGATACCTGCTGACCTCAGAATACTATCCTCAAAGAACTTAAGCTTGGACGAATCAATGCTTACTGGAGAATCAATGCCAGTTAACAAGGGCACAGAAGATGACCCAAGAAACAGAGAAAGCGAAGGAAAGTTTTGTATGGCCTATGGAGGAACTTTTGTAACAAGCGGTAGGGGTAAAGGAATAGTATACGCAACTGCTGAAGAAACAGAAATTGGAAAGATAGCAAAGCTTATGAAAAGCTCTGGGCAGACAACTCCACCAATATTAAAAAAGATATCAGCATTTGTGAAGTTACTAATTATTACTATTGTATCTTTTGGGGTCTTGATGTTTGGATTGGGGTTGTTAGAGGGATATGAAATAGTATACATGTTTCTAGCCATGATAGGTATGATTGTGGCATTAATCCCAGAAGGTCTTGCTGGTGCCATAATTGCTGCTTTTGCTGTAGGATCAACAGTTATGGCAAGAAAAAATGCAATAGTCAGAAACTTACCAGCTGCGGAAACATTGGGGAGTGTAACTGTAATTTGTTCTGATAAAACAGGAACACTAACTAAAAATGAAATGACAGCAGTTAGAATATTCAGTGGAAAGAAAATCTATGTTATTGAGGGAGTAGGGTATGAACCTCTGGGACAAATATTGGAAAAGAACGGTAGTATAAAAGCAAAACTAACACCAGAACTTATCCATACCTTAAGAACGGGATTTCTTTGTAACAATTCCGGAATTTCAAAAGAGAAAGATAGGTATATTGCTAAAGGAAGTCATACAGAAGCAGCTTTGATTGTTTCTGCAAAAAAGGCTGGGATCGATGAAAAACTTCTAAAATTGGATGAAATTCCTTTCGAATCAAAACAACAATATATGGCAACATTACACGAAGATGGCGAGGAAAACATAATTTATGTTAAAGGCTCTCCAGAAAGAATTCTAAAATCCTGCAAGGATCAATTGATTGATGGAAAAAGAATGCCTTTAGATAAAGAATTCATAATGAAAAATGTAGAAGATATGGCAAAAGACGCCTTAAGGGTATTGGCTATGGCTTACAAGAAAGTTCCTAAAGATAAACTTTCTCTTGATCAATCAGATATATCTGATTTAACATTTGTTGGTGCTCAAGGTATGATCGACCCACCAAGAAAAGAAGCTATAGACGCTATAGAGAAGTGTAAAACAGCTGGTATTCGCCCAATAATGATCACAGGTGATCACGCCTTGACAGCAAAAGCAGTTGCAAAGCAACTAAAGATAGGTGATGGAAAAGACGGTGTTCTGACAGGGAAAGAAATTTCAGAGATGACAGATGATCGGCTTTACGAAGTAGTTAATGATTATTCAGTATATGCAAGAGTTGAACCTGAACATAAGTATAGAATAACAAAGGAACTGCAGAGAAGGGGACATATAGTTGCAATGACAGGAGATGGAGTAAATGATGCTCCTGCATTAAAGGCCGCAGATATAGGCGTTTCTATGGGTGTTGGCGGAACTGAGGTAAGCAAGGAAGCATCAGACATAATTTTAGCTGATGACAATTTTGCTACAATTGTAGATGCTGTTGAAGAAGGCAGACACGTATATGACAATATCTGGAAAGTAATCCTCTACATAATGCCTACAAATGGAGGCCAAGGCCTTGCTATGGCAGGTGCTCTGTTTTTAGCTCCGTTAATACCAATTTTTAGTCATAGACTTCCCATAGAACCAGTACAGATATTGTGGGTTAACCTAATTATCGCCATTGCATGTGCAATTCCTTTGATATGGGAGCCAGAAGAAAAAGGGCTGCTACAAAGACCGCCAAGAGACCCTAATGAAAAACTATTCAACAAATTTTTCATTAAAAGAGTTGGGATAGTATCTATCATTGAAATGACAATGATATTTTTAATGTACTTGCTATTTTTTAAGACAGTAAACTACTCTCTTGACTTTATGCCACAAGCACAGACAATTGCATTCACCACAATAATAATGATCGAAGTAGGATATCTGTTCACAGCGAGATCATTGAAAGGTACTGCCTTTAAGATAAATCCTTTTAGAAATAAATGGTTAATCTTAGGAGCATTGACAACTTTAGTGCTTCAGATTGTATTGGTATATTCAGAGCCATTATTTGGTACTAGCCCCTTCAGAACCGCACCGTTCCCCCCAATATGGTGGATACCATTAATACTAGTGGCGACTACAAGTTTTTTTGTAATTGAAATAGAAAAATTAATAGCTAGACGATTAGAAATTAAAAAAACTACAATAAAATAATTAATTTTTATTTTTATTGAATTTATTCTAAAAATAACCGAAACATTTAAAAAGAAATAAAGTGGCTTTAAAATGCATTAAGGTGCATACTATGGAGTTAGTAATTAGGGGGGGTATATTTTTGCCCCACGCATTGTTATGATTTTTTTATAAAATTACTCCGTAGTTTTACTTGGAATTCTCAAATTCAAGATAATTTTTTTTCATTTCAAGTAAAATATTTTATAAACTACAGTGATGGGTGGACAATATGGAAGAAGTAATTTGTGTAAGTGACTACAATAGAATAGTATTAGACAAAATGAATATAGATGGTATCAAGATCTTTGATACAACTCTAAGAGATGGTGAGCAAACTCCTGGAGTAGCTTTTAGCGTAGAAGAAAAGATGAAGATAGCTGAAAGCCTTGATCTATTAGGTGTCGATGCTATTGAAGCAGGATTTCCAATAACATCTACTGGCGAGAGGGACGCTATAAAAAAGGTCGCAGATATGGGTTTAAAGGCAAAAGTTTGTGGCCTTGCAAGATCAAATAAGAAAGATATAGATATCGCATTAGAATGTAATGTTGATAGAGTTCACACCTTTATCGCTACATCTCCAATACATAGAGAGTTCAAACTCAAAATGTCAAAAGAGGAGATCATGAGAAAAGCCATTGAGGGTGTAGAATATGCAAAAGAGCACGGTGTTGAAGTAGAGTTCTCATGCGAAGATGCTACAAGAACAGAGCTTGAATATCTTAAAGAGATGCACAGAGCAGTAAGAGACGCTGGTGTAGATTATATAAATGTCCCAGATACTGTTGGTACAATAATGCCCAAAGGGATGAGATATCTAATAAAAGAGTTAGTAAATGATATCGATGTACCCATAAGTGTCCACTGCCACAATGATTTTGGCCTTGCTGTAGCAAATTCACTTGCTGCTGTAGAAAGTGGAGCGAAACAGATTCATTGTACAGTTAATGGACTTGGTGAGAGGGCTGGAAACGCTTCATTAGAAGAAACAGTAATGAGTCTTATGGCATTATATGGAGTCAGATTTTCGTTAGATACAACTAGACTTACATATATATCCAAACTAGTTTCAAGATTATCTGGTGTTGTTGTTCAACCTAACAAAGCAATAGTTGGTGACAATGCATTTGCTCATGAGTCGGGAATTCACGTGCACGGAGTATTAAGTAAATCCTTCTGTTACGAACCTTTAACCCCTAAACTAGTCGGTAGAGAAAGCGAAATAGTTGTTGGAAAACACACAGGAATACATGCTGTTGAAAAGAAATTAAAGGACTTTGGAATTAGTCTGACAAAAGAACAGAACCTTGATATTGTAGAAGAAGTTAAGAAGATCAGGGAAAGTGGAAAGAAAATAACCGATGAAGATCTTTTAGCAATTGCTGCAGGATTTGTTGGAAAAGTTCCAGACGAAGAAAAAGAGGTAAAACTAGAAGAGATGACAATCGTATCAGGATTACGTATTACACCAACAGCAACCGCAATTCTAAACATAAATGGCAATAAGAAAATTGGTTCAAATATTGGAAATGGTGTAGTCGATGCTGCATTAAACGCCTTAAAATCAGTTGTACCTGAGAAGATAACATTAGAAGAGTATAAACTAGAAGCTATTACAGGTGGTTCTGATGCACTATGTCAAGTGTCTGTGAAAATGATTAATGAAGATAATATCAAAGCACTAGGAAAAAGTGTTGGTCCAGATATAGTAATGACAAGTGTCAATGCTGCTATTGAAGCTATTAACAAATTAAGAAAGATTACGAAAGAGGGGAAAACTAAATGAGTGATGATTTAAAAGGAACAGAAATCGTTGTCAAATGCCTAAAAGAAGAGAATGTTAAGAATATCT
>JAMNZA010000130.1 GCA_023622545.1 Methanobacteriota archaeon
AGATTTTCTAACTTTGTCTGAGTCTTTAACTATGTCATAATCATTAATAGTTGCAGTTCCGGATGTCGGTGGCTTTAGAGTTGTTAGCATAAAAATTGTAGTTGTCTTTCCTGCTCCATTTGGTCCAAGCAGTCCAAATATTTCTCCTTCTTTTATTTCTAGATTAAGATTATCAACTGCTGTCAAATTTTCAAATTTTTTTGTCAGATTTTTAGTTGAAATCATTAGTGCCACTCAAATATTTATTTTATTCCAGTTTTATATTGTTTGTTGTTTTATTATTAACAAATTCCTACCCTTTAAATATGGGAAAAGTAATTATATTAGATAAATTAGGGACTATATATGAGCGCATTTCAAGATTATATGGACGAATATAGAAAAGAGATGAAGAAAGGAGTTGTTAGAAAGGCCTACAAAGGTTTGATGGAGTATATAATGGATCTTAGGACACACTTCAAAAATAATTATCCCGATTATTTCGTATCTGGCCTTTATTATGGATATATGGATATGACTTATTTTTCCTTCTCTCCAGAATCATTGAAGGATCGAAAGCTGAAGATTGCTATAGTCTTCATTCACGACACAGTTAGATTTGAAGTCTGGCTCTCAGGACAAAACAAGCAGATTCAGACAGAATACTGGAAACTATTCAAAGAAACTGATTGGGATAAACATACTATTGTGCCTAACACAGAAGGTGTTGACTCTATTATTGAGGAAATCATAGTGCCCAACCCGGATTTCAGAGATCTAGATGCTCTAACAAAAGAGATAGAGGAAGGAACATTGAAATTCATAAAAGATATAGAAGAGTTCTTAGATTGTAGATAGAATTATTTTTTCCATATCTTTATATGTTTGAAAATTCAATAATTATCGGTATTGAAATGCATCCGCTAGTAAAGATATATTTGGAAAAGCAAACTCCGGATAGATGTAAAATAATGGAAAAATTAAGAGAGATTCTAATTGAAGCAGTTCCAGGGCTAAACGAAAAAATGGAATATGGGGTATTGTGCTATGATGATCTATACTACATCGCAAACCTTCCAAAACATATTAACATGGGTTTCTCGATTATTGGATTAAACCCAGAAGAAGTTAAATTGTTTCAAGGCACTGGAAAGACAATGCGCCACTTGAAATTCTTGGATATTGATTCAATAGATAAAGAAGAGCTCATTAGAATTATCAAATTAGTGCGTGAGAAAGCATCTCCAGTCCACCCAAAAACTAAAAAATAATAATATTTTGCATGTTTTCCATATTCTTATATACACGTATATACAAAATTTGATTATATGCATACTTCATTTTGCCCTTATTGCAACGCTACGATTGATGAGTATTCTATAAGGTGTCCCAAATGCAATTCTAAGCTAAAAACTATATGTAAAAAATGCCAAAAAATAATTAACACGAACGAGGGCGTATGTCCTTACTGTGGTAGAGAGAACTATAACGAATCTATAACTCCTGTATACTATGAAGATCTTCCTAGAGAGAACAAGACCCAAATATACTCTGATACAATTCCAATAGAGACAAAGACCCAGATATATTCGGATAGCCCACCTATTATTAATAAAAAAATGGCAAAACCTAAGCGCAAAACTAATAATTACCCTCAAAATAGTTATTATACTCACAATAAGAAATCTAGTTCTAATAAATTAATTGTTTCTTTATTCGGGATCCTATTTTTATTATTGGGGACTCTGATTATTTTGGCCTTCTCAATGATACCAAATCCCGAAAAATATTATGATGAAGGTGTCAGGTTATATGACCAAGAAAATTATGACGAAGCAATAGCTAGTTTTGAAAAAGCTTTAGAGATTAATCCAAATCATAATAAATCTAAGGAATATCTAGCATATGCATGGGTAAAAAAAGGATTGAAATCATACACTCAAAAAAATTATGCAGAAGCAATAACTTACTACGACAAGGCAATTGATATAAATCCGAACTATGCAGACGCATGGTACAATAAAGGGGTCGTGCTTCAAAATCTTAAGGAATACACCGAAGCAATAACTTACTACGACAAGGCAATTGATATAAATCCGAACTATGCAGACGCATGGTACAATAAAGGAGTTTCTCTTGGAAGACTTGGAAGGCATGAAGAGGCGCACGTTTGTATTGAAAAAGCTTTAACTATTAGAGATAAATAATAATTTTTTAGTGTTTTCTCATTCAATTTAAACACCATTAGTTTTAAATATCTACTTTCAGGTAGTTATTCATGAAAGCAGAATCACTCGTATTAGGGACTCTAATATTTATTATTTCAATGTCCGTTGTTTCAGGAAATCCTGGTGATTTATATAATATTTCTTTTAATTCTGAAGATAGTATAGTGCATGTAGATATTAAGGATAACGATGTTATTTATTTTACACGAAATGGAAATGTCTATAGGCCTGATATAAATTCTAATAAATCAGTTTTACTTGACTCAATTAATTCAGGTATATCGCAAATTAGTTCTTCTGGTAACATGATATCAATTAGAACTGTGGATAATAAGCTCTTTGTGTTTAATCATGAAAAGAAGGTACTATACAAATATGTAGTTCACAAGGGGCAATTTGATAGGGCGATTATAGATGACAAGGGGTATCTTGCTGTAATAACTATTAAAGATATAAGTTCCCCTACAAGAGAGTGGTTATCCTATGTATACGCCCCTTCAGGAGATTTAATATCTGAAAATAACTCCAGTTCTGTTTTAACTTCATTTATATCATTGGGCGATAAATTGGTCTTTGGGGCTGCAAATGGTGATATTTTAATCTACAATAACGCCTCAACTTTACTATGGAAAAATAATGTTGGAGCTAGGGTAAAAGGATTTCAACACTATAAACAAGATATATTGTTGGCTTCAGAGAAATCCCTTTATAATCTCTCTTATAGAGAAGCGCCCATATTATCAAAAATATTATCGCTTGAGGATTATCCAGATATATTGATAAATGATAATTCTCGTATAGCAGTTTCTTCAGCCGAAGGCTGTTTGTACCTATTGAGTAATGATTCACTTCAAAATCAATTCTCTTTCAATGGAGAAGAGATCTTTAAAAGTTGCCAAAAATATGATACGATTAACAGTTTATACATTTTAGAAAATAAAACACTTGTTTCAACAGACAAAGGAAAAATATTTGTAATCGAGGAAAATGAGAATAAACTAGTACTGAGTAAGTCTATTCAGAATAAGGGGCAAATCTGCGGATACGTAGACCAGGGTGGGGATCTTTATATAGTATCCTCTGACGGGTACAAGTTGGATTATTTTAATTACGAGAATATTATTTCTCTAAAAAATGAAATAAACCAAGCTAAGAACGATTATTCATCATTTCTTAACAAAATCAAAGAAGAAAATGTTCCTACATTTGACGGCGAGGCCCTCTTAAAGACAATCGATAACAACTACAAAATGGCATTATCATCTTGGGAAGCAGGTGATTATACTAATTCTAAAGAGTACTTGGATGAATTCAACTCAGGAATTAATGAGTATCTGGGGGGAAAGGAAACTAAAAGTACCAATGTCTTCTCTATAATATTAATTATTACAGTTTTGATATTGGCCGTCGTTGGAATACTGTTGTCTAGAAGAAAAAAGGGTGGTATTCAGTGCTCAAATTGTGGCTATATGCTGAAGGATTACTGGAGTCATTGTCCAAAATGTGGAAAACAAAAATGGGGGCGATAAGTTGAAATTTGGAGGTCATAAGGAAGGCACTTCAAAAGTTACGTGCCCAAACTGTAATTCTAACGTTTCTGAGGTTCCTAGGGAGGATAGAGCTTTTTGTCCATTTTGTGGAGCTGCCTTAAAAAGAAAAGCAGTAGTCTTGAGTGCAAATGGAAATAGAATTAGGATACCTATTAACCCCATCTCGCCCTCAGGCAGGGAAGATTTTAAGTCATTCTTTCCACAGTCTGTTCTTTCATATATCTCTAGAAGACATTTTAGATTCATAGAAGAAAAAGGTGAAATCTGCATAGAGGACATCGGAAGTGCTAACGGAACTTTGCTAAATGGTGTAGAGATTAGAGATAGAGGAATATTTGTCATAAAGAACGGAGATAACATCGATTTTGGCGGTGGGCTTAGAGTTACTGTGGAGCGGATTGAGTTTGAAGAAATCTAATATGAGATTTATTCTAACTATTCTTGTTATTTTGGTCTTTTCTACTTCAATGCTCGCTGATGTGTATGCAGTAGAAAATGAGATTAATATCAACTATTACGAAGGGCAGATTGATCTAGCTAAAAATAAAATTACTAGTGCAGAATTAGAAGAGTCAATTACTATTCTTGAAGATATCTTAAATGTAAAAATTATCTCTGATAGCACTCAAAGCAAGATGTTAACTTTAGATAATCTAAAGAATGATATACAAAAGAATATTATCGATAAAAATAAAGAATCAAATAATACAACTATCCAAAAAAATATCCCACTATTACTAGAAGCTAATAACAAAAGTAATCTTGATGATATGGCTCTGATACTTAATAGAATTAGTAGTAGTATCAATGCTGAATTAGATCCTGAAGCAAAATCATTTCTAGAGGACATAAATAAATTGAACATAAATCAAAAAATAGAATATTATGATAATATAGACTCAATAAATGAAGATTCAAGAATACTACTAGACTTGGCAACTGAATTAAGATACTTGGATAGCAAAATAATAAATTCTGATTTAAATAAGCTGGATAGTCTAAACAAAGTTTACATGGGATACGAGAATTTTAAGGGTAATACAGTTTATTTGTCAATTAAAGATTCTCTTTTTCAAAGATCCGAAGATAATTGGATAGAAAATAGGGCAAAATTTTTCAATGAATTGTACAAAAGGTCCTTGGATATTGAAAAAATTAGGCAGTCTAGCTCAGGAATATTCTCAAATTTGTCTGAAGATATCGATTATACTAAGACTATAAACGATTTAGATTCATTAAAAAAAGATATCTATGGATTAAAATTAGAATCCGAAAAAGAAATACTTCTACTATCGACAATAGATCAAAAAATAGATGATATTAAACTAATAGAAAATAAACAACTGGATAATAAAAAAAGTGCCATAATATTGATAGTTATTTTTTTAATAGCAGGTATTCTAATCATATTGGGATTACTTTACATTTTTGTTTTATCAAAGAAGAAAGAACGCCCAGTTGCATATAATACGCCCTCGAAATCTTCAGATGGAAGAACCCTATATATATTTGAATCTAAGAAATTTGGAACTTCAGCACATCCAAAAGAATTAGAAGTATTTGCAAATTCAGATGTTGGTCTAAAAAGAGAGTTAAACGAGGACTCTATTGGCATATCATTCAGCAGAGATGGTTCAAAATCATTATATGTCCTTGCAGATGGCATGGGGGGTCACAATGCAGGTGAAGTGGCAAGCAAACTCGCTGTAAAAACTGTCATTGAAGAAGGAAAGAAAGAACTGCTAACTGCACAAAATCTAAATGATGGTGAAATAAAAGATATCCTAAGAAATATTGTCTATACAGCACATGAAAGGATACTAGCTAAGTCGAAAGTTAATCAAGAAATGTTTGATATGGGAACCACCTTAGAAGCAGTATTTTTGAATAAAGGGCATATGTATTATGCGCATGTCGGCGATTCTAGAGTTTACATGACCTATTTAGAAGATGATTGTGAAGAATGCATAAAAAGAGTAACGGCAGATCACTCTGAACTAGGCATGTATATGGAAAGGTATGGTGTCACAGAAGCGGAGGCAAGAACAAAAGTTCCGTCTAATGTTATCACACAAGCAGTCGGTATTACTGCTACACCTTTAAATCCAGATATTGGTGATTTCAGCATTGGTAAGAACAATTGGATCCTATTATGTTCAGATGGTCTATCGGATATGGTGCAGGACGATTCTCTTATAGGAAAAATAATTATCCAAAGAGACTTAGATGTTAAAGAAAAAGTGAACGAACTAATCCGAATCGCTAAAGAGATGGGCGGTAAGGATAACATCTCTATTATACTTTTGAGAAGACGGTGATTCCTTAAATGTTATATGAAGGAATTGAATTAACTGGTATTTCTGGTGCAACTTATAAAATAATGAAAAAGCTAAAGGAAGGTGGGATGGGGATAGTATACCTAGCCCATAGTTCACGAGGATATACCGTTATTTTAAAAGAACCTAAAATTGATGGGCAAAATGACGATATTAAAATTGAAAAGATATGCATTGAAAATGATTTTTTATCGACCTTAAGACATCCAAATATTGTTGGGTATATTGATACTATAGAGCATTTACAGGATGGAAGAAGATTTCCCATAGTTGTTTTACGTTATATAGAAGGTAAGAGTTTAAAAGAAATATACTGGGATAAACCAGCTACAGAAGAAGAAGCAATG
>JAMNZA010000093.1 GCA_023622545.1 Methanobacteriota archaeon
ACTAAAATTCTGATCTTTGATAAATCCACAATTATTAGTGCCACTGATTACACCATAAAATCCTCTTGTTACTTCGTCTTGAAAATCTCTGTTTTGATTTACATCAATTAGAACATGATCATATTCTCCATTTTTATCTTCGTCAACTACCAAAAATTCATAGGATTTATCTGCAATATATACTGTATCATTATTGAAATATACATTATCTGCCGGGGTATAAGCAATGGGAATTGTAGGCAAAGAGTAATTAAAATCATCAATATCTGTTTGTTTTATTATTCCTAAAGTTGGTGCCACTATATATGTAGAGGAAATCATAATCTGTAGATCATAAATTGAAGATTTATTAGTATAATCAATAAGCCCTATTTTTTTTAGTAATGAGATATAACTGTTATCTGAAGATTCTAAAGGACATATTGGATACATATAAGAATCTTCTCTTGAAGCAAAATCGACAAGTTTATCATATGAAACTACATGATCCCTTGAAACTATTCCGTATGTTGGATCTGATATAATTTTCTCAATTGCTGAAAATGCTGTTAGTTGAACGTCCACATACTCACTAGTCTCAATTACTGGATTTATTGAATTAGCCGAAACATAAACAACGTATAAGAACGCAATGGTAAAAATCCCAAGTGCAACTATATTATCGATTATATCTTGTGCCTTTCTGTGCTTTCTAAACTTAAGAAATATTTTAAACATAGAATTACTCCTTGGGATTTGGCGATAAATATGCGCCATAGCTAGTAATAACTACATATTTGTTCTTAGAAGACCCAGATAGAGTTCCATATATACTTAATCCCCTAGTTTCCCTAATCACTTCAATTTTAGGATTATTTGGGTCATATATCCTTATCCTATCTCCCAATCCTTGAATTACGTAATCTCTTGCTCCTATTTTTGATGGAATATCCAAATTTATCCATATACCCTCTTCAATCTGGATATTCTTTGTTGGTGCTGAAGTATATGAAATTATGTTCTCAAACAATTTCATCATCCCTCTATCATAAAAAGTAAGTAAGTAATCGTTATTTAGTATATCCCCATATATTGATTCTAATGCGAAAGTACGTTCAACTCTCCTCCCCTCATAGGTATCTATATTTAGCTGGGTAAGTTCTTTTGTATAAATTACTCTTTCATCATTAATTTTATTGTTGTGGTTAGTATCTATTTTAATCCAAGAATCAGTGAAATAAGAACTGTAAATGTTTTGACTGACTGGAGACCCTATACCAAATTCTGATAAAAATACAAATTTATCATTATATGGATCTGTATCCGCATTATAATCTATAGACTCTATTTCAGATTGTCTGTATGTAATTGGAGTAAGATTTGTCAATGTATTTGCAGTACCATACAAATCATGCCTATTGAAACTCCATCTTGTATAATTACTTGCAGCGTCAAGAGTAATTAATCTTCCATCAAAAGTCATGAACGATATTTCTGATTTACCGTCATTGTCAATATCGTCGACAACGACTGATGAACGTATTGGGCTTGGAGTTAGAGGAGTGTATTGCCAGTTATTAACAATAGCGTTTTGACTTGCCTGATCCGTATCTCTATAAGAGTGACAGTATAAAGTTCCTGCTTCATTACCTATAACAATATCTGAGAAGAAGGAATCGTTATCCCTTGTGTAAGTGGTATAATTATTAATTTCAACTATTGCAGGAGTAGCATAAGAATGATTAATCGCAGGAACTGATCCCCATCCCCCATTTATAGCTTCATCTTGGACTATATGGGTTCCATCTAGGTGGGCTACTTTCATATTAGATCCTGCGGGAACAAATAACTGGGGCCCTCTGTGCGATTGACCATCGGGGGAATGTATTACTGGATTCCCACCAATTATCTCATTAGCCCTAGAATTAATTCTAGCATCGTTGGCATTTGTAAATTGATTTCTGACGTATACAGACCCATTACTCCCATCTATCATTGAAGTGAATATGCGATTATTGTTGTCTGATCCTGTATGAACATTAGAGATTATGACATCATCGTAATCATGAAGATAATCTACTTGTGCAATTGCAGGAG
The DNA here is from genome assembly GCA_023622545.1 of Methanobacteriota archaeon. Taxonomy (GTDB): domain Archaea; phylum Methanobacteriota_B; class Thermococci; order Methanofastidiosales; family Methanofastidiosaceae; genus Methanofastidiosum. The sequence goes on from JAMNZA010000093.1 coordinate 2,077, forward strand.
AAGAACAAATATAAGATAAGGGTATTCTAGGGTCCGGTATTCTATTTGGATAACCCAATGATCTATTCCACAAAGAAACTAAGGAGAAATTACCAAGCCCATCCCTAGTGCCTCTATATGCCCTTACAGTTCCATCTATTGATCCCCATACCACATCTAATTCTCCGTCTCCCTTATAATCTAAATTATTATCTCCGTTTAAATGCCCCACTGCGGGACAAGAGTTAGGTATCATAAATTCAAATACCCCAGAAACAACTCTGCTAAAGAAGCGGGCGTCATAAGTTTGTGATACGGATTGCTTTAATAAAAGTGCTCTTGGATCAAGAGGATTAATACCACCAAATATCTCTCTTCCACTAAAGACATATATTGTAGAAGTAATAGTTGGGTTATTGGTAATTGCTTTGGTATTCACATTATATCTTAAGTTTTGAATTTTAGTGTCGACTAATATTATGTCTTCAAATCCATCTTTATTTATATCTGATAAAATGGGTGAAGACATTAATGCTCCGTCTATAGGCAAGGACCATAAAGGATTTCCTGTTTCCCCTTCCAAAATAGAAACAGAAGATGTCATAGTATTTATTGTCATTATGTAAGTATCTTTATTATATATAGATTCGATTTTTGCCCCGCCCGCTATTACTTCCAAAGAATTGTTATGATTAATATCTCCGATAGTCGGAGATCCAACGATTCCCGCATAAACATTATAATTTGGATAGTTATTTACTTTATTATTTATTTGAATGATTGGTCTCTTCCAAATAGTGCTACCATCAGTACCCCTTATAACGGATATGTTACCGTCTCTTAACCCAACAACAATATCTAAAGTGCCATTTTGGTCAACATCTGCACTGGCTGGTGAGGAAACATTCATAAAAACTGGGAAGTATTCTCTTGGGATGGTAATAGTATGTGGGGCTGGGAAATAAGTCTCTTTGAATGCATATTGATTATCTAATTGTCTTACCCACTTTTCACTATGTGAATCATCTCTATTCCTATAGCTGGGTATAATCTCTTTTTTACCATTTTCTTCTATGTCAAAATATATATGATAGTATCTAGTCTGACCAGGAAGTGTCTGAGAATTTGTTATGCCCTGTGTTTGCTCAGTTGCACCCATAACAAAATAAACATGAAATGGCGTGTATTCCTGCCAAAATAATAAATCAGGATTTGGAGCTCTTCTTTCATATAGTCTGAATATTACATTTTGATACCATGTTAAAGTACCGTTGTCTGGAACATTCATTTTTAATCTAATTTTATTTTGACCTTTCTGAAAATACTTTTCAGTCAAAATTACACTATATACATCACGACCGTCGTTAGGCCCTCCGTCATAAGGGTCCCAATATCCCGGGAGATTAGTCGGGGTAGTAGCTGGAGGGAGGTGCTGTAATATCTCTTTAACAGGTACATCGTTAATAGTAATATTAAAATCAGTGTTAATACCTGGTGAAGGTTCATCTTTATGTTGTGCCCCTACCGGGATTTCCATCTCTAATCTCAAATCTTTAGGATCATCTAAATCAAAGAAAATAGTGTGTTCATGAAACTCTTTTGGAACTGCTCTGTACCCGGCCTCTTCAAGGTTTGGTCTGAATGGATAACTTTGACTCGGTATCTCAACTGATTCAGTGCAGTCTCCATTTAAAAGTTCAACTACACGAATAGAGTTAAAATCAATATGTGTATTCTCAAGATCTAAGAATCCTTCTTTTGCCAACCTATTGATATCTTCAGTTGGGTCTATTATTACTTTTATTGGTTCGTTTATTCTGGTAGTATTACCAACTTCTACCGCAACAATTTTTCTAAAATGCCAGTCTTCCCCACTTCCCAAACTAAAAGGGTCCCACCAAGGGCAGACAGAAGTGTTACAATCTAACAAAGCTTTTAGGTCAATTGGTATTGTTGTGGCAATAATTTTTCCTGCTCCCCATTTTGAGATAAGTAGGGAAGGATTACTATTGTCATTTTCACCATAAGGTGTTTCTCTTATCAGAATTTCAGTGTCTGGCCCATCAAAATAAGGCTCTGAAATCGTGGATTCAGCGGAGTAATAGATGCCAGCAATTTCATATGCCGCAATGTTTGAAGTGATATCATGCTCTTTTGATATCCCCACTGTATCATATTTTCCTTTATCAAAAACTACTGTAATTGGTAGAAAATCGTATTTCGTTCTCTCATCGTTGTACTGCGATAAAAGAATTATAGACCCACCATCTTTTACATAATCACTTATTATTTGTTTAGTTTTTGAATCACTTAGCGAGTCTAACATTGTAGAATTTGAAGGCACGATAATATTGGTACAATAACGAACATATCTATTGTCAATTCCATAATCATTTGCATTTAAAATGTAATAGTTAAATGGATAAACTGAATATGTATCGGTCTGGCTATCATAATATTCAGCCCAATCCTTTTTAGGGTATTCAAGAAGAAAACAGCTTTTTGCAAGGGATTCGGGTGGGTGCCCAGCATCCCCAATTACTGCAGATTTAAATGTTGGATTAAGATAGACTATATAATCTTGACTAGAGCCAGCAGGTTGTTTATCTAATTTAATAAAAAGAAAGTCTCCAATGATGTTCTGATCGGTAAGAGTTGAGTTAGTTGGGTTCGAATAAACTTTATAGGCACCATCAACATAAAATCTTGTATTCATGAGAACATTATGTTTATCTATATCTGAATCTATTACCGGGTCACCATTTTCTTTTTTTGGGTATACTCGAATATATGCCCAATCAGTATCATGTTCAATCTTAAATAACTCATTTTCCCCTACAAAATATGTTGGGTCGCTAGGATTAATTTGTTTTAATGGGATTGTAATGTTTGTTTCTACGAGTGTTCTTTCAATCCATGCAATTTCGTTGTAAGCAATTACATTTTCAATATATGAAGCTATATTCTCAAAACTCTTTTTATCTATCTCTTCCGAATAACTCTTAGAAAATGATTGGGACGTTCTCCAAAAAAATATTGTTGAGGCAAGAAGTATTGCTACAAGCATTATGGCCATAATTACATGCATTTGAGATTTTTTATTATTAATAAAATTAATTTTATATCCACATCTATGCTTATTCATGTGAACCTCTCAATCTAATAGTAGTTCATGGCCACATGCCCAGACTATGATATTCTCCTCTAGATTCCTAGCTAAATCCCCATATATTTCAGTTTGATGGAAATTCTGTCCGTTGAGATTTCTGTTATTTTTATATCTGTCTAGATCCATAGTTGTGGCAACAACACATGACTCAAGATTATTAAAAGAATTTCTTCTCTCCTTAATCAGAAGAACTGGGCCTCCATTTGCTTGTGGCACCAATATTGTTCCACCGACAAGTTTTCTAGCCAATCCTGGAGGAAGTGTCTCAGTTGGCGGGTCTCCCCTTTCTTGGTAGATCTTCTGAAAACTTTTTAGATTAACAACAATATTGTTGTTAGACCATCCTGTATCTGTTAAATCAAAGTACCCATGTGCACACATTGTAAATTCACTTGGTAGATTGTTAGTTATTGGATTCTCAAGGGAATATCTCTCTACATTAAATGATCTCCCAGATAGATCTATATCCATATTAATTGTAAGCCAGTCAGGTGGCAGAAATGGCGGACCTCCTCCTCCGCCCGGTGGCCAAGTCTGACCTCCCGATGCACCAGGATCGAACTTAAAAACAGTTGGGATTTTTCCATGGTCCCATTCAATTTTGTTGCCATCCTCGTCTATGTAGAGAATACCTGACCACTGCTCCGATACAATGGTATTTCCTTGTTTATATTTTGTCCAACCCGAATAAACAACAGGAATCATTCTATGTGTATCATTCATCTGCCCATATATCTTATAGTCAACGCCAACAGGCTCATAGGATACTCTTCCAATTGAAAGATCGTTTCCATAGAATTTAGGCAACCATGAGTATTTTCCATAATAATAACTTGTACCTAAAACATATTTGTGTTTTGAGGTTATTA
>JAMNZA010000129.1 GCA_023622545.1 Methanobacteriota archaeon
AAAGAAACTCACTGGGGAGAAGATTGGTCTCACTTCAAACAAAAAAGATTTTGTCAGGGTTGCAGTTGAAGAGACATTATCAGAAATCCTCGATTACAAGAAATTTGACATCTTGAAAGAGATACAAAAAAAGAGGAAGGCAGGAGAGGTATTCTCAGTTGCGTTTGTAGGATTTAACGGAACTGGAAAGACAACAACTATTGCTAAGTTTGGAAAATTATTAACTGACAAGGGATATAAAGTTGTCATAGCAGCTTCTGATACCTTTAGAGCTGGTTCGATTGAACAGCTATCACTACACGCTGAAAATATTGGCATTAAGGTCATAAAACATAACTATGGGGCAGACCCAGCGGCCGTAGCTTTTGATGCAATAAATCACGCAAAAGCCAGAAGCATTGATGTAGTGCTTATAGATACAGCTGGCCGTTCTGAAATGAACAAAAATCTTATGGATGAGATGAAAAAATTAGTTAGAGTTGCAAACCCAGATATGAAGATCTTCATTGGCGATTCTCTTGCCGGAAACGCTGTGGTGGAGCAGGCTGAAAAATTCTCTGAGATTGGTCTTGATGGATCCATATTAACAAAAGTCGATGCTGACTCTAGAGGTGGAGCGGCACTTTCCATAAGCTATATCACAGAAAAACCGATTCTATTCATAGGAACTGGCCAAGGGTATGACGATCTAGAGCCTTTTGATAAGAAATGGTTAATCGAAAGGATTCTCCCATAAATTTATAAAGAATCTGACTCTAGGTTTTCTGATGGCCGGGGTGGGGTAGCATGGTTATCCTATGGGACTGTGGATCCCATGACTCGGGTTCAAATCTCGGCCCCGGCCCCTACTTTAATACTTCAATAATTAATTTTATATGTTAGTTTGATTCTAAATTAGATATAACCTTCTAAAGTTGAAGCCGATGGGTGAATCTACAAAGATTGGCTTTGGAAATAGCCTCAGAATGAATACAATGCATAATCTGACTAAATTTTACTCCAAAACTAAATCACGTAGACTTAGGATACTAACTCATTATGCCATTCTTGGGATATTTTTTGTTTCTATAGTCTTAAAACATAAACCCACAAGCATTCGTAAAAAAACATCTGAGATTAAATTTATAGTATCTGAAGTAATGAGCTGGGTCAGAAAATAAATTGTTTATAATAAATTATTTTTTCAAATAAATCGCTTTTCAATAATTTATATCCGAAAAATATTTATATTTATAATTATTATTCAATGTAAGGGTATTTGTGATAAAATGGCACCAGAGAGTAGTAAGATTAAATTGGATAAACTTGATAAAGACATTTTAAATGAGCTCCAAAAAGATGCAACTGTTTCTTATAAGGATCTATCAAAAAAGATAGGCGCTGCAGAGTCAACTGTTTATGACAGGACAAGGCGCCTTCGCCAACTCGGGATTATAAAAGGGATAGTGCCATTACTAGATGCTAAAAAATGTGGAAAATTAACTACTGCATGGATAAGAGTATCGATTGACAGTATCAAGGATATTGGAAGGATCTCTAAGGAACTTGCAATGATAGATGAGTTGCTTGAGGTCCATGAGATATCCGGTGAGTGGGACATATTAGTTAAGACAAAAGTCACTGACAACGAAGAGCTTAGGAACTTAGAGGTAGAAAAGATAGGGCCCATCAAAGGCATAAAAGGTTTATACTCTCTCATAGCAGTAAGGACCGAAAAAGAGGACATCAGAATAAAGCTTGAGTCACTAGAAGAACAGATGGCATTAAATTCTAATGATTAGATAGAATAATAAAAAATAAAATTTAATCGACTTTGTTGAAGGCCTTTTTCATTGCGCCACACACAGGGCATTTATCAGGAGCTTCATCGGCAACGGTATAGCCACAAACGCTGCAGACATAGTAATCCTTCACAGGGAAGTTTTCTAGATTTTCTAAGGCACTCTTGTAAAGGTCAGCATGAATCTTTTCTACTTTATTTGCAAACACAAAAGACCTTTCTGCAACTGTTTCACCTTCTGCTTTGGCCTCTTCTATCATCTTTGGGTACATGCTATTGAATTCGTGCATTTCCCCTGATATGGCCTCTTTAAGATTCTCCTTTGTTTCGTTAATACCGCCTAACGCACGAAGGTGGGCATGGGCGTGAACTGTTTCTGCAGCAGCTGCAGCCTTGAATAATCTAGCAACACCGGGGTATCCCTGTTGCTCTGCCTTGTTTGCAAAAGCGAGGTACTTTCTATTTGCTTGTGACTCGCCAGCAAAGGCTTCCATTAAATTCTTCTTAGTTTTTTCTTTCATAAAAATCCCTTTCTATTATTCTAATCCTTGGATTGTTTGAAGACCCTCTGTCCCAGCTCTCTATCAATCATGAAGAGACTCCTCTTTTCGTCACCAATCATCTTCAACTGGTCTAAGATTTCGCTAGCATTGGCCTCTTCTTCAACTTGCTCAGCTACAAACCATTGGAGCATGTTGTTAGTCGCATGGTCCTTTTCTGATATGGCAAGGTCAACAAGGGCATTTATTAGAGAGGTTACTTTCTGTTCATGCTTGTATGTATCCTCAAATACTTTGAGCGGAGAAGCCCATTCCTTTTGGGGTGCATCTATTTTTTCTAAGGAAACTTTTCCTCCCCTCTCCATAATATAATCGTAGAACTTCATTGCATGGGAGAGCTCTTCCTGTGCTTGTGCCCTCATCCAGTTTGCAAACCCCTTGAAACTTATTGATTCAAAATAACTTGACATTGAAAGGTACAGGTATGAAGAGTAAAGCTCCGCATTCACCTGCTCATTCAATGCTTTTTCTATTCTATAATTAATCATATCCTCACTTACATCCTAATTCTTTATGTTTATTATATATCCCATCAGCCAGTCTATCCAATGACTTGAAGTCCTCTTCCTTTGGGTAACCTTTGATGTATACTGGCCCGATTATTTCGGCTTTAATATTTGTGATCATCCCTTTTAATACTTCAACTGTGTTGCATCCCCAGCCGTATGATCCTATTATTGAAATGAATTTTGTCTTTGGCCTTACAGCATTCAAAAGGTATGTGGCATTGTATGCCAACGGGTGTGGTCCAACTAGCATAGCAGACGCGCCAACTACGACAGTAGCAGCATCAACAAGGGACATCAATAGCTCGCCAGCATCTGCGATCTCAAGATTGAACAGTTTTACTTCAACACCTTTTTTGCTTAAGACTTCTGAAAGATATTCTACCATAGCCTTTGTGCTGCCATGCATCGAGACATATGGAATAATAACCTGATTCTTCACCGAATCGCTTGACCAGTCCTTGTAGGCTTCAATGATTAAAGATGGATCGTTGTACAATGGCCCATGGCTTGGGGCAATAATCTCAATCTGTAAGTTTTCAATCCTCTGGAGCTGTTTTACAACATTTGTCCTGAAAGGCATCATAATCTCAGCATAGTATCTTTTTGCAGAAAGGTATAATTCCCTCTCATCCAAAACAAAAAGCTGACTTGTAGCATAATGGGAGCCAAGGAAATCACATGTGAAAAGTATTTTGTCTTCCTTTAGGTATGTGAACATCGTATCTGGCCAATGAACCCAAGGGGCAATCATGAACTGAATCGTTTTGTCACCAAGGGAGATCTCGTCATTGTCCTTTACAACGATGAATTTCTCCTCAGGTAACATCAGGAACGACTGCAAGAGATCCTTGCATTTAGAGTTCGTCACAACTTTTGCTTTTGGGTAGGCGTCAAGAATTTTTGGAAGGCTACCTGTATGGTCCTGCTCCGCATGATTTGCTATGATGTAATCAAGATTTTCTATGCCAGCCATCTGAAGTGTTTTTATCAGGTAATCCTCTTTCCCAAAGTCAACAGTTTCTATTAAAACGGATTTTTCACTTCCCTTTATCAAATATGAGTTGTAAGTTGTCCCATGCGGAGTTGGGATTAGCGAATCAAAGACTCTCCTATCCCAATCAATGTAACCTACCCAGTATATGTTCTTCTTTATGGGCTTTGGGGCCATTCAATCAGTTCTCCTTTTTCTTAAACTGGCTCTTACTTGCGCCACAGACTGGGCATGTCCAGTCACTTGGAAGATCTTCAAAAGGTGTTCCTGGTGGTATACTTCCATCTGGGTCACCTTCTGCTGGATCGTAGATATACCCGCAAACTGAGCAAACATATTTGTCCATTTTATTCCTCCTCATTTTTGTTGTGTCTAAAAACTTATAAAAATTATCATTAAATCTAAGGGCCCGCATGCATCATAGGCCAAGAATCATCATAACTCTCAAATCTTTCAGAGTTTTCCTTCTCTATTTCTAAAAGCCTGTAGTGGCCCATTTCCATATCGGCTATGTAGTTTAGCATATTGTAGATTTCCTTTTGTTCCTTGAATCTGAGTGAAAACTTTTGATAGAAATTGTGTGCTGCAACTTCTGCGTTCATTGCTTGCTGGAGTACATCACTTATTGGCATATTTTCATCATCTACCTTAATTTCTGGAAGGGGCACTGGAGTTTTATCTGGAATTTTAATAGATTCACCTGGAAAATTTTTCTTGAAGAACGCTTCAAAGTAAATCCTGTGTTTTTCTTCCTCATTTGCTAAAAAATTCATTTTGTCCTTCAAAACGGCATTCTTCACAGATTCTTTTATTTTGAGATAAGCGGTTCTGCTATCGATTTCACTCTTTATCGAAGTTAGTATGAGATCCTTCGTTGAATACATTCCGAGATTTATTCCAGTAGGCATTTTATCAGATGTTTTTATAATCCATTCTATAAAAGTCTTTTGCGAATTTTAAATAGATGATTTTTGATTTACTTTTATCAAAATAAGAGAATTATTTTAAAAGATAAATTAGAAAAATAAAGATTATTTTTTTACTACCTTTTCTTCCTTGAGTACCTTCTTTGCAATTAAGAATACAACAAGTGCCAAGATTACAAAATTAATTATCTGGGCCAAGAATGATCCCCATTTTAGGGCTATAGGTCCGATATTGAGAGTTGCTTCTTGCCACCCTCCGCCTGGCATAAACGGTGTTATTATTGGCATTATTATATCATTTACAAAAGAGTTTACAAGTGAAGTTGAAGCTGCGGCCATAATGAATGCAACAGCAACGCCTATTACCTTATACTCCTTCAAAAAGTCCATAAATTCCTGTACTATACCCATATAATCACCAATCCGTATGTAAGAATTATGTTTAAAAGATTAACCTATTAAATTATTTGAATATCTCGTTTGTTTCTTTGTACCAGAGGACTATATCCAAATGGTCCATTGGAATTCCAACCTCATCTGAGAACTGCCTTAAAATACCTTCAAGTTCTAGGTATTTTTTTGGTGGCATCGAATCAGGTATTTTATCTATTATTCCGATTAATTTCATGTTTTTTAGAATGTGTCTGTCTAGTATCGCAAGATCTCTACCCTTTCCAATATTCCTCAAGAAATGGCTCGCCTCCTTGTGCCCCATACCTTTGACATTTTTTACAAGCCATTCCCTTATCTCAAAAGGCGTAGCTCCATTTTCTATTATTTTTTTAACTGATATTTTTCCATCTAATTTGAAAAGCTCCCTGACCTCAACAATATACTTCGCTTTTTTATATTTGAATCGGACTCCATAAAGGCAATCTAGGATCTCTTCTTCTGTCCCGCTAATCAACGCATCCTTTTCTTTCAAGGTGCAAATAGAGCCCCAGCACATCTTTGCTTTGGACTGTGGTGTAAGAAGGCAAAAGGCGAGTTCTGAGAATAGATTTTCCTCGCTTTCATTTTCCCAAACATCTGAGAATTCTCTAAGGCGGTCTTCGATACCTGTCCGTATGGATGAGTAGATATCCAATACCTCTTCTATTAATTCTTTGTTATAGGGATTAGAATCTGTCATATATTCACATTAAAAGAGATGGTGGGCCCACTGAGATTCGAACTCAGGACCTCCACCGTGTCGAGGTGACGTCATAACCAACTAGACCATGGGCCCTTAATTCAAAACTAG
>JAMNZA010000095.1 GCA_023622545.1 Methanobacteriota archaeon
AGCCTTTTTTGATTCTCCTTTCTTAAAATGGGTAAGGCCTGAAAAGTAATATTTTTGAGAAATTTTTTCTAAGTAGTATGAATCGTCTTTCGAAGGATTATCTAAATAAATACTGTCTGTTTCATCGGATTCTCTTAACTTAAACCCACATTTAAAGCAGAAAATAGAATTTGGGGGTAATTTTGACCCACATTTAAAGCAGTTGTTGATTTCTTGTTTTATTTGAACACATCCTTGTCCAAGATTACAATAATGATATCTTACATAATATGCCGGATATATAAAGTTTTGTTAATTGACCTGTAATTTATTTAAATGCTTGGATTAATATATATTTAGGTGAGAGTTTGAAGATAGTTGAGGAATCTGTTAAATTAACTAAGAAGAATATCGAAGTAATATTGAATTATCTACCGTACTTCGAAGATGAGAATCAAAGATTTTATGATGTAATAATGCCTAAACGTGATGGAACTAACATAGTTGATTACATTTATGTTACTTATTCTGACAAATTCATGGAGTTCTACAAAGCTCTTCACGATCAAGGGTTTGTAACAAACTTTAACTGGCTCGATTCTTCTAGCCATTCAGAAGACTTATCAGAGTACTATGATATATTAGAAGATGCAGATATTAAGACTTTAAGAAGACTTTTTACAATGATTGTTAGACAAGACAAGCATAAGGAAGGATTTTTTGCAGATGTTATTGAAAGTGGCCTTTTATTGGAAATGTTAAATAAACTAAAGATATTAAACGATGAAATTTAATGAAAATAACAATTAGCGACTATAAGGACATTTATCATTGCCCTAGATGCGGTAATAAGATAGAGTCCAATAAAATATGTAGTGAATGTGGTGTTGATTTAAGTGAGATAATTGAATTAATTGCTCAAGGACGTAAATTTTATGACTTGGGTAAATATCCAAACGCAATCGAATGCTATGATAAAGTAATTAAGAGAGTATCTAATTGTTCAGAAGCTTGGTGCGGTAAAGGAGATGTACTCCTAAAACAGGGGGAGAACTCAGAAAATAAGAAATCTTGTAGTAATTGTCCTTTATGTCCTGTTTTGTCAGAGGTTTTTTATACTGATGCAATGAAATGCTATGAAAAGGCTATAAAAATTAATCCTAATGATTCATATGCATTGTACCAAAAAGAGATAATCCTTGGTAGGCTAGGAAAGTATTCTAAAGCCAAGAAATAATATGAATTGTCAAAAAAGAATAATGACAAAAATATTAATTAATTATTCCCTATTAAATAAATCAGAACTTTTAAAAACATACATTAATACTGGATGTTACTATGTCCCTAAAACTGAGTAGTAATGAAGAAAGTTTCAAAAGAATTGGCATCATTTGCTGTGAAGTATTTGAAGATGAACTCCTATTTGTCATAAAAGAACATCCCGAAATAGGTAAAATAATTATTGTAAATACTGAATCTTCAAATTATTTTGAAAATATTATAAGAAGTAATTTTCCTTATGAAAAAATAAAAATAGCTAGGGAATTATTTGCCCCGCGATATCTAAAAAGGGAAGAGAATTTGGAGATCATAGTATATATCTTGCCGTTATTTCTTCATTATAGTCCAAGAGAATTAAAAGATGAAGTCTTGAACGCTTGTAGAGAGCTACAGAAACATTCAGACTACCTTTTGTTATACTATGGGCTATGTGGCAATTCCTTGGGCAATCTAGAAGGCATGTTGAAAGATAATAATGTTATATTGCCTTTTGGGATTCTAAAAGATGAAAATAAAGAAATAGTTGATGACTGTGTATGTGCTCTTTTAGGAAGTAAAGCCAATTATCTAGAGATTTTAACTAAAGAACCGGGTACATTTTTCTTAACTCCTGGATATGCTAGTCATTGGGGGCTTTTTAGTAAAAGAAAGATTGAAACTATAGGTGAAAATCGTTTAAAAGAAGTTGGAGATAAATTAGGAATCAATAATTTTGATTCAGTAGAAATGACTAAATACTTACTAAGGGAAGCAGATTATAATCAGATTGTTGCATTAGAATATATTTGTTCAAATTGTACTGACTATAAGAATAAATGTCAGACGATATCTTCTGAAGTTGATCTAAATCTGTCCTATAGAGAAGGCACCATTAGATTATTACATGATAGTCTTGAGAAAGCGATTTCAGAAATTAAGAATAAATAATATTAGTAAAATCAAGTTAAAATCCTTCGTTATAAGCGCCGGGGTAGGGATTTGAACCCTAGATCTCACAAGGAGAACGGGATTAGCAATCCCGCGCCGTACCAAGCTGGGCCACCCCGGCCTAAAACCGATTAAGAATATTTCCTTTTAAATATATGGATAGTGACCCGCCTGGAAATGAGCAGAATAGACTACAAGGGAGGGATTCCCCCGTACTCGACCCTGCTACCCTACAAGCATTAAACTTCCTCCCTACCGTTGCTCCCTTCCGGGCCTGGCGGGATTCGAAAGGTGAAGGGTTTGCCCATTTCTTCCAAAATGGACTAATCCGCCGCCAATCCTGCAGGACATGGCTTCAACGTCGTAGGGACGCCACCATGTAGATATCCAACTGCTTTCCAGGCTTCGGCCTCTCTTAAGACGGCTTGAGATAACAGGAGGCGCCTAAACTCCCGGCCTAGTCTAATCCACATTAAATCAAATATATAAAAAGCTTACTCCCAAACAAAGAGCATATAAAATAAGGAATATATCTCTAAATTATCAGAGTGTTTATATGAAAACTGAAGGTATTGCTGTTTTATCTATTTCTTCCGCTTTGTATGGATTCTCTATAATTCTTGTGAAGATGGCATTGAATCAAGGTTACTCTTCATATAGCTTGATGTCCTCAAGATCTCTTTTGTCAATTCCATTTATGATTTTTGCGATACTATTCCTCAAGGACAAAGTAGAATATACAAAGCCGCTGCCCATGAGGGATCTTGCACTTATTGGAATAATTGGTAGTGGTACAGCCATGATGACACTCTATATAGGGCAAGCCTATACTCTTGCAATTAATGCAGGATTTATATTTAGATTTGTCTTCATATTTACAGCTCTATTTTCTCACTTTATTTTAAAAGATAAGATTCAGAGGAGCCAATATTTATCTATGGGAATAATGTTTGTTGGGATGTATCTGATATCTACTGACGGAAAAGCTTTGAATCCGCAATGGGGAGACGTATTGGTTCTTTTAGCATCAATGCAGGTAGGATTCACTAATGTTTTGGCAAAAATTACAATGAAAAAAGTAAACTCATACATGATATCTGCGATAAGAATTCTTATTGGATCGATTTTTATTATTCTAATAGTTTCTATACTGTTTGGTTTTGAAACTCTTTCTCCAATTACCTCAATTCCATATACAATACTAGCTTTGGCATTGTTGGAGATTATTTTTATCTTTCTATATTATAGGGGAATAGAATTAGAAGGCCCTTTAACTGCAACTCTATTTTTCTTGATGGGGGCACTTGTATCTGCATTATTATCCTATGTAATTTTAGGCGAAAGCTTATCCATTATAGGTTGGGCTGGCGGAACACTAATACTCGCTGGAGCCTATATTTTAATAAAAAAATCAAATTGATTTTAATGCATTTTCCATTCTTATTAGTGCTTCTTCAATTTTTTTGTAGTCTGTAGCAAATGAACATCTGATGAATCCTTCACCCCTATCCCCAAAGGCATCTCCAGGGACAACTACTACCTTTGCATTGTCAAGCATGAAATCTGAAAACTCTCTAGAGGTCATCCCTGTTTTAGTAATATTTGCAAAGCAATAGAATGTTCCTTTTGGATTTATGCAGTTTACTCCTGGAAGCTTGTTTAATCCTGCTACAATGAGATTTCTTCTTCTTTCATATTCTTTGACCATTGTATGGACACAATCTTGGGAAGATGTAAGGGCGGCGTATGTACCTTCAAGTGCTGGAGTATTCAAACATGAAACTGCGTATTGATGGATTCTTAGCATCGGAGTAAGCATTTCCTTTTCAGCAACGACAAATCCAACTCTCCATCCTGTCATCGCGTAGTTCTTTGAAAATGAGTTAGTAATTATTGTTTTGTCATAGTAGTTCAAAAAACAGTCGGGTTTGTATCCATCATAGACTATCTCTTCATAAGTATCATCTGATAAAAGATAAAGGTCGTGATCTTCACAGATATCAGATATCATCTTATAGTCGCTCTTCTCGAGAACTCCGCCTGTCGGATTCGAAGGATAGTTTAAAACTAGCATTTTTGTCTTGTCGTTTATTTTTTCAAGCATATCATCTTGGGCAGGTCTAAAGCTATTTTCTTCAAGCAGCGGAAATCTTACGGGCACTGAATCAGACATATATGCGTCGTTCTCGTAACAGAGAAATGTTGGATCTGGTATTAAGACTTCATCACCTCTGTTTAGAAGACCCATAAATGCAAGATAAACTGCCTCGTAAGCTCCAGCTGTTAACAATATATTCTGCGGGTGAACGTCAGAGGAGAATAATCTCATATACCTATCAGAAATAGCCTTTCTCACCTTAAACAAACCTTGATTTTCAGTGTATCCTGTTAATCCATCATCCAAGGCCTTTTTTGCGGCCTCTTTTATATGAACTGGAGTATCAAAATCTGGTTCACCTATACCTAGGCTTATAACATTCTCAATTTTCTTTGCTCTTTCAGAGAGCTCTCTTATTTTTGAAGGGATGACTTGTTTTACTCTATCTGCAACCATTATAACCACTATTCTAAAAATCACTAATTAATTTTAAAGATTTCTGTTTAATTTAGATAGAGAATAAGTCTTGATATTATAATTACTAACCATATCTAATTTTAAGCATTAACACAATGAAGACAAGAACTAAGGAAACTCCGTTGGCAATTATAATAGGAAAGTTGTTGATAATAATGCCATATGAAAACCAAAGGAATACTCCTAAGAAAAAAATTATATACATCAAGAGGGATATGTCCTTTGTTTCTTTAAACTTCCAAGTTTTAATTACCTGAGGAACAAAAGATATTGTAGTTAATGATCCTGCCATTAATCCGAGAATAGTTGTAATCTCCACGAGAGTAAGAGGTTTACTACTTTTAAAAACTTTAGCTAAGATTGAATTTTAAATTAATCTTAAATTATTAGGGTAATGTTTAAATAAAATTAGTAATAATTCGTCTCATGGAAGACGTAGTAGAAAAAACTTTTGAAATGGCGTTTCTAATTGAAGACTTGAGAGAAATCTGGAGAAAAACAGCACCTTTTCACAAACTAAATGATGAAGAGAAAAAACAAGTTTTGACTATTATCGGAAACATAAAGCAAAACTGTGATCTCTTATCCGAGAAGGTGTCCAAATGAATATTGGTAAACTAGAACTTCGGGACAGAGAAGAATCATTTATTAATCTAAATCCTTTGCAGACAGGTGGAAAAACTACTGCAGATGCTAGAAAGGCTATTATTTCATATATTGATGGATACTCCATTTGTGACTGGTGCAAGGGCGCTCTTCACATTACTACTGAGCCAGATATTGCTGGATTTTTAGGGGAAGTATCTGATTTTCTAGGGATGGATAGTGCTCTTCCCACTAATGGGTGCAGAGAGGCAAAGTTTGGTGTCATGCATGCGATATCAACTGGAGGGAGTATTCTTTGTGATGGGAATATGCATTACAGCTCAGAAGTTTCGGCTGAGAGGGCAGGATTAAAAATCTATAAAGTACCAAATAATGGAGAGCCCGAATTTAAAATAAATCCCTTGGATTATGCAGAAGGATTTGAAAATATCAAAAAAGAAACTGGAAAATATCCAGAACTTGCTCTTCTAACACATGTTGATGGGGAATATGGGAATATAGTTGATGCCAAGGAAGTTGGAAAGATTTGTAATGACTACTCTGTTCCCTTTTTACTTAATACTGCTTACTCATCTGGAAGAATGAAAATTGATGGTAAGAAAATTGGTGCCGATTTTATTGCTTGTTCTGGCCATAAATCTTGGGCTGCTGGCGGGGGAAATATTGGAATACTAGCCATAAAAGATGGATGGCAAGAAAAGGTCTTCAAGCCAGGGACAAACTGGAAATCAAAACCGATAGAGATTCTTGGATGCTCAAGCAGGGGTTCCTCTCTTCTTGCATTGATGGCCTCTTTCCCATATGTAAAAGAAAGAGTAGAAAAATGGGATGACGAAGTAAAAAAAGCCCAATACCTAGTTAATGAACTTGAGAAGATAGATATAAAGCAGCTTGGTGAAAAACCAAAGAATCATGATCTGATAAAACTTGACACACCCGTTTATGATAATATAGCAAAAACTCACAAGAAAAAGGGATACTTTTTGTACTATGAACTAAAGGATAAAGGCATAATTGGAATGAAACCTGGTAGAACTAGAAAGTTCAAGATCTCCACCTATGGGCTTTCTTGGGAACAAGTAGCTTATGTTGCCGAATGTTTCTTAGAGATAGGAGGGGGCTAAGTGGAAGGCTGTGTCCTTGTAAGATATGGGGAAATTGCCTTAAAATCTGATCAGACAAGGAAATGGTGGAATAAGATTCTTGTTGAAAATATGAAGGACTGCCTTAAGAGAAACAATATTTCTTATTCAAAAATAGATATTGTATTAGGCAGGCTTATTGTGTATACCAAGAATCCAAAGGAGGCCTCACTCGCATTAAAAAATGTATTTGGTATAAAATCTCTATCACCTGCTATAAGAATAGAAGCTGATTTTGAACTAATAAAAGAAAATTCTCTGGGGCTTGCAAAGAATAAAGGTAAGAAATTTAGAGTTTCTGCTAGAAGAATTACGAAAGAGTTTCCAATGACTTCAAATGAAGTAAATGAAATACTTGGAGCATATCTTAAAGAGAGACTTGATCTAGACGTAAGCCTTCTAAATTATGATTTTGAAATAGGTGTAGAACTACTAGAAGGAAATGCATATCTCTTTACTGAAAGAGTAGAAGCTTTTGGGGGGCTACCATTAGGAGTACAAGGAGAAGCAATATGCCTTATATCAAGCGGTATTGACTCTCCAGTTGCAGCCTGGCTATTGATGAAGAGAGGATGCAAAGTTGACTTTCTTCATTTTAAGATAACTGAGGAAGGATACCAAAAGTATCTCCGGATAAAAGAGAGATTACAAAAGTTCTCTTATGGACATGAGATAAAAGATTATATAATAGATGGCGTTCCTTATCTTTCCAATACCAAAAAAAAGCTCTGCAACAAAGGAAAAGAAAAATGGGTCTGTATTTTCTGCAAGAGAAGATTCTTACAGGAAGCCGAAAGAATATGCAATGAAAAAGGTTATCTTGCTATAATAACAGGGGAAAATCTAGGGCAGGTTGCCTCCCAAACTTTAAAAAATCTTACGTTGTTGGACTCAACAGTCAAAGTTTCCGTACTTAAGCCAGTATTGGCATATGATAAGCAGGAAATAATCGATATAGCAAGGATAATAAACACATACGATATATCAAAAGAAAAGGAACCAAAGTGTCCTTTCACACCACTTTACCCAATGACTACAGGAAGCGTTGAAGAGTTAGAGAATATAGAGAAGATGTTATGGGATTGAAAGAATTCGTTGAGATAACAAGACCTACAAACGCGCTTTTTTCAGGCGTTGCAGTCGTCATAGGTGCTCTTGTAGCCGAAGGAGGATCTCTCGATTTATTCAAAATCTTTCTAGTTTTTCTAGTTGCAATTTTTGCCTGTGCTGGTGGCAACACTATAAATGATTACTTTGATTATGAGATTGATAAGATTAACGCACCAAAAAGAGTGCTCCCGCGAGGTGCAATGAGTCTTAATACTGCTTATCTATTTGCCATTGCATTGTTTGTTGCCTCTTGTATATTTGCCTATATGGTAAATCTTGTTGCCCTGTCTATATGTGTTGTAGCTTGTTTCTTGATGTACCTCTATGCAATGACCCTGAAAAAAACTCCACTTTCGGGGAATCTTCTAGTTTCATTTCTAACTTCAATAACATTTCTATATGGCGGCACTGCAGTTGGAAGTTTTAAGGGAGTTTCAATGCTTGCATTAATATCATTTTTTGCAATGGTATCAAGAGAAATTGTCAAGGATATAGAAGACCTAGAAGGAGATGTAAAAAAAGGTGCTAGAACTCTTCCTTTTATTATTGGCCAATCAAAATCCTATTCAATTGCTTTTGTCTTCTTACTTGTTGCTGTAATTCTATTATATGTACCATTTGTGACAGGCCTATATGGTTACATTTATCTTGGTATTGTGACGCCAGTTGCAATTTTTGTGACATACATATTATCATCTTTAATTAAGAATAGAGAAAATCCTGGAAAGATTCAAAGGAATATAAAGAAAGCAATGTATCTTGTACTTTTGATATTTTTATTGAATGCTCTTATTTACAAGGTAGTTTAAATTATGATATTGGGGCCAAAAGATGATATATGTTACTGATTTGACTGAATACCTTATTTGTCCCTACAAGATTTATTTAAAAAAAATAAAATGTCTCCCCATGCCTCAAACCCCAGAAATGCTCACAGGAACTTTAATACATAAAATCTACGAAGAAGTACTGTCTAGAGAGAGAATTATTATTGAACAGAGAATTCAAGAAGATATGGAAATCGATGAAATATTCAAAATACTCTACGCTGATTCAAAGAGAGTTATCAAAAATGTGATGATAAAATACAAAGAGAAACTAAAAGGTTTAGAGATAAATTACCTAGACCTTATTAAAGAACTACAAGAAGAATTAAAGGAAGATGAATTATTAAAGTCAATACAAATAAAAAAATACATTTCAATATACGGTAAGAATGAAAATCTTTACAATAATCTATTTTTAATTAAAGATATGGAATATCAAATATCTTCTAATGAATTAGGCGTTACTGGAAAAATAGATAAAATCGAATATGATCAAGAGGGTAATTTATATCCGGTCGAGTTAAAAACAGGCATTTTTACTAATGGAATTAAAAAACATGAAAAACTTCAGGTTGCTGCATATGCACTTCTTTTAGAAAAAGAAAAAGGAATAAATGTCCCATTAGGATTCTTAGAATATTACCAAGTTAATCAAAGACTACCCTTCTTGATAAAAGAAGAGGACAAGATAGAAGTTTTAGAAATACTAGAAAAAGTAAAGGAACTTCTTAATACAGAAAAAGAGCCTATAAAGGAAAGAAAGAATATATGCCAAAGATGTGGATACAATTCAATCTGTTGGAGCGATTAAGAATAAGTCTTTCTGATATTTGTTGATTATTGAAAGATTATGATTTATTTTTTCTTTTTCATCTTCCAAATTCCAATGAGCCCAGCGATTATTAATAGGATAATTCCCGGGGTAATGAAAGAAATCAAATTATTTGAAGATTTATTTTCAGGTGTTGGCATTGAAGCTATATTCAAATAATATACATAAGTATCAGTTGAACCCACTACTACATTTTGGCCATCAGGTGTAATTGAAACAGACAATACATTGCCATCTGTTTTGAATTCTTTTAGGTGCTCACCAGATTTTGAAAATATGTGTACTTTTTTATCCCATGAACCTACCGCAATATATGACCCATCAGGAGTTATAGAAACAGAAGATACAGTGTAACCAATTTTATAGTCCCATATTAATTTTCCATCTTTATCGAATAAGAATACTCGATAATCTTTTGGTGCATCGCCTTCTTTTGATTCAAAACTTCCTGACCCACACACAACATATGAAGCGTCCGGGGATACTGCTACTGAAATAACTGGTGCTTTAGTATCATATTTCCATAAAAGAAATCCGGATTTTATTAAATACACAAAATTATCGGAAGATGCTGCAGCTAGAGTTGACCCATCAGGAGTTATAGAAACTGCATTGATTTTATCTCCTGTCTTATAATCCCACTCAGGCCTAGCATCTTTGTATAGTATAGCATAAATATTTGAAGAACTTCCACCAATATAATTTCCGTCTTGGTTTATTACCATATAACTTCCTTGAACGGTCTTATAATCTGATAATGCCTTCCCAGATTTATCGATCAAGTATATCCTTTCCCCTGTTACAGCAGATATTTTTGAATAATCTTTTGAAAATGTTAAGGATACAACTCTGTGGCCTGTGTTTTTATTCCACAAAAGATTTCCAGTCTTATCAAAAAAATAAAGAGAACCATCTAAAGCACTTGCAGAAGTGTAAGATTGATCATCAGTTGTAGCAGTAGAAATAACCCAACTGCTTGTTTTATATTTCCAAATAATTGGATCTTTGGCATCTTCAGCCATTGTTGTAGTAGTAGAAAAAACTATACAAAGAATAAAAAATATTGAAATATATTTCTTCATGAAAAAGAAGAAAAAGAATAGATATTTAAGTTTTTCTTAGCGCTCTATTTTCCCAGAAATAAAGTCGTCTACCTTAATTTTTGCTTCAGAATCGGAGTACTGGATTAATGGATGCTTCATTGTATAGCTTGAAATAGAAGTCAATGGCCCGCCTATGCCTCTATCAAGAGCAAGTTTTGCACATCTGATTGCATCTATTGCAACTCCAGCAGAGTTTGGAGAATCTTCAACTGATAATCTTAATTCTAGATTAAGTGGTACGTCGCCGAATCCTCTACCTTCAATCCTCAAGAAACAGAGTTTGTTGTCATTTAACCATGGAACATAATCAGAAGGCCCTATATGGATGTTATCTGGATGTAAAGGCACATCAAGCTGGGATTGAACTGCCTCAGTCTTTGAAATCTTTTTTGACTTTAATCTAGTTCTTTCAAGCATATTAAGGAAATCTGTATTTCCACCAGTATTCAACTGGTATGTTCTATCAACTATTACCCCTCTATCTTGAAAGAGCTTTGTAAGAACTCTATGCACAATTGTGGCTCCAAGTTGAGATTTAATATCGTCTCCTACTATTGGGATTCCTTTATCTTGGAATTTTTTCGCCCATTTTTCATCAGAAGCAATAAAGACGGGCATACAGTTAACGAATGCGACACCTGCTTCAAGTGCAGCCTCAGCATAAAATTTAGTTGCCTTTTCAGACCCTACAGGCATGTAATTAATGAGAACATCGACCTTGTGTTTTTTAAGTTCAGCTACAACATCGCAAGGCTGCTCTTTTGAAACAACAAATCTTTTGTCTTCCCCATAGTCCTGCATGTGTGAAGCCACACCATCAAGCACTGGCCCCATCATTATTTTTGCACCATATTTTGGTAAATTCTTGTAAATAGTCGTCGTACAATTTGGTTTTTGAAAAACAGCTTCACTTACATCTTTTCCAACTTTTCGTTCATCTATATCAAATCCAACAACAAATTTGATATCACGTGGTAGATACCCACCTAAATTTTCATGCATCAATCCGATTACTTGTTTTGTACCATTATTCCTATAATATTCAATTCCTTGAACAAGTGATGAAGCGCAGTTTCCTACTCCTGCAATTGCAACCCTAATTTCTCCCATCTAATACCTCCAAATGATAATATGATATTCTAAAACTATTATAAAGATTTAAATAGTTTATGGTGATAAAATATTAAAGGTGTATAAATGCCTCTTGAACGACTAAAAAAAAAGCTAACAACAGAAGTGCTATGGATCTATATCCTAAGTCTACTTTCTAATAAATCAATGTATGCTTATGAAGTAAAAAATGAAATTCAAAAGAATTTTTCCTTTGCGCCTGCAAGAATAACTAGCTATATTGTCTTATACAACCTCGAAAAGGGCGGATATGTTACTTCAGAATGGGAAGATTCTGAAAATGGTAGGCCCAATAGAAAATATTACAAAATAACTGAGTCTGGAAAAGAGCTTCTAAAAGAGGGTAAAAGCTTTATCAATTTGGTAATCTCAAAAATTCAATAGCCGCAAACGTTTTATTTAATTTAATAATATTATTTTTATGAAAGACAAAAGAGCCCATACTGGAGAACATATATTCTTTCGATCACTTTCTAAAGTCATCCCCGAAGTTTCTCTTCAAAAGATTTCAATAAAAGAAGAGAAGAATGCATTGTTCTTCAATTATGACGGAGAATTAAGCTGGGAGAAATTGCTTGAAGCAGAAAAACTCACCAATAGAATAATTGAAGAGGATAGAAAGATAATTGTTCATAATTCAAAGAAAGAAGAAGTAATTTCTAAATTTCCAGAAATCAGAATAAAACTTGATAGGATACAAACTGAAGCTGTAAGAATTATAGAAGTTGAAGATTATGATTATGCAGCATGCTCTGGGGAACATGTAAATTCAACTAAAGAAATTGATTTTTTTATGATAACTAAGGTTAACAAGACTGGCTCCAACTCATATAGGGTAGAGTTTGAAATTTCTGAAAAGGCAAAAGAAGAAGCTTTGAAACTATCAAAAATTGCTTTAGCTTCGATTGAAATACTTCAATCTGCTCCAGAAAATGTCGAAAGAACTATTTTAAATCTTATGAAGGATAACGAAAGATTTAGACAACACATTAATCAATTTTCTCAAAAAAGTATCGACAATCTTACACCAGAAGATATTTCTGGGACAAATTTGTACTTTGAAGTTCTAAAAGGAATCGATAAAAAAATATTAATGAAAAGAGCTGGAGAAATTATAGAAAAAACGAAAACTTTTTTGGTATTCTTTTTAATTGATGAGGGATTATTTGTTATTTGTGGAAGATCTAAAGATATTAACTATGATACGCGACCTCTGTTAAACAATATATTGGGTAGATTTAATGGCAAAGGCGGTGGCCGAGATAATTTCTCCCAAGGGGGAGGAGTTTTGGTCCAAGATTATGAAAATATTATCGAAATGATAAAAATAGAAGTCAAAGATATCGTTAGCTCTCTAGCATGAGATAGGATACCATGTTTGAAGTAACTGCCCAAGTATATACAATGCCCCTGATAAAAATAAATAATATATCGAGAATAACGCCTCTACCCCCGAATATACCAAGATCGTTAAGATAGATTAAGATATAATTTAATGAAAAAATTGTTGCAGTTATTACGGAAAGAAGTCCTAGGGTATAATCAGGATGTTTAATAACTAAATATACGCCACTTTTTATTATATTAAGGAATGAATTTTTATTAGAAGTGGATTCTGAGACAACGTAAAAAAGGACATAAATTAAAATTAGCCCTGGCAAGACATAAACCATTAATCCAATTACGATTAAAATAATGGAAAGGACACTATAAAATATTATTTTAGGTAATGATTTTAATAAATATTTGAATTTAATTTTTTGACCTGTATACATAGACTGGACTAAAAACAGAAGGATTGCAATCCCAATGATGTAAATCAATCCCATTATAAAAGAGGACACTGGTGCTAATATATTCCCTTTGATGAGGGCTATAAATATTTCAGAGTATTGAGGTGGCAAAAAAGAAGGGATATTTTCTATTAATGTTGATTTTTCTCCTAAAGTAAGATATTCTGTGCTTAATATATTTTCAATATCATGATAAAAGAAATTGTTCAATAAAACTGAAAGAGAATAGACTAGATACATCGAGGCAAGTATAGGTAAAAATATTTTCTTATTTTCATTACAGAATCCGAATGCAACTGCAAGAGTCTGCCCAACACTAGTTTTCATCTAGTACAACACCTAACTTTGACATTCCACATTTCGGTTCCTGATCTAATATTTGCACTAGCACTGAAAGGATATTTTTCACCGTAACTTAATTCACCGACATCCAAGTAATAAGAATCTTCACCTATCACTTCAGAATTTTTATTGTAGAATAGAATATATAGTTTTACACAAGTGATCTTTGGATTTTTATAGCTAGAATCTCCATAGTTGTAAACATTTCCTTCTATGTACAATTTAGTCCCTTCTATTTGTTGACGGTAGTCTAATATTTGGATTGGGCACTCAATGGATCCAGAAGGAGTTTCATTTGGATAATTATTAGAAGTATTTGGTGGTGGGGTATTTTTTGGCTGACTCTCTGAAAAATCTTGATTTCTCCAGTTTTCTAGGACATCTTTTGCTGTTGGATCCTCATCTGATGAGTTACAGCCTATTGTAAGAGCAATTAGGATAATCATTGAAAATACAATAATTATTTTACCATACATTTTTATCCCTTTATAGATATAGTGAACTTATTATATAAATATATTCAAAAAAATGGTAGCCGGGAACGGATTCGAACCGCTGTCGCGGGGACCAAAACCCCGCAGGATTGACCACTACCCTACCCGGCTAGTAATAATAGAAAATTTTGTTCGTGATTTA
Source organism: Methanobacteriota archaeon (assembly GCA_023622545.1). GTDB lineage: Archaea > Methanobacteriota_B > Thermococci > Methanofastidiosales > Methanofastidiosaceae > Methanofastidiosum. Next base: position 14,285 of record JAMNZA010000095.1, read on the forward strand.
AAACTTTCGGTAACTTTATATATTGTGGGAAATATGGACAATTATGGGAGAAGAAAAAATTGACTATGCTTCACTTTTAAAGCGTGCCGAGGATTTACTACCAAAGAATGTTTTTGAGAAAGGTAGATTTGAAATCCCAAGGGCAGACTCATTTATAATGGGTAATAGAACCATCGTAAAAAATTTCCGAGAAATCTCCTCAATCCTAAACAGAGATGTTGATAATTTTTTAAAATACATCTTAAGGGAGCTTGCTACAGCTGGAAATATGAGTGGGCAAGAAGCTATATTCCAAGGTAAATTCTCACCTTCAGTTATAAACGAAAAAATTGAAAAATATGCAAAAGAATCAGTTATATGCACAGAATGTAACAGACCGGATACAAGAATTATTAGAGAGGATAGAATTACTTTTCTTCAATGTGAAGCCTGTGGTGCTCGTTATCCAATAAAACATGCATAATAACCTATTTTTTAATATTATTTGGCAAAATTAATGATTATTTCCGATAAATATAAATAGGTATTCGATATAATATAAAATAATTTAATGGTGACACTAATGGCAGGAAGAAATGACTTTATTGTAATAGGTATTATTCTTCTAATTGTAGCCGGTGGGCTATTCTACTATACAACTATACCATTTGAAAAAACTTATACAACACAAGAATATGTAACAAAAGAAAGAGTTATCATTAAAGAGAGAACTGTTCCCCAAGAGAGACTTGTTAAGAGGACAAGAGATGTTATTGTTTACACAAACTCAACAATTGTAGATAGCTCTAAGGATTTCCAGCCTGATGAATATATAACATTGGGCGAACCCCTTATGAAACCAAATGATCGTATAAAATATACAATAACTACAGATCCAAATAAAAGAGAGATAGAAAGGTGGTTTGAGTTTAAAATTATCGATAGCAAAAACTATGATCTATGGTTATCAGAACAAGCATATACTGCTTATTACGATTCACCGATAGGTACTATTGAATTAAATGATGCTTGGACAGTCCCTGTGAATGCTGGGATTCAACAGTACAAGATAATCTTATCAAACAGACATTTTTCTTATGGGAAAAATATAACATACACAATAGTAAAACAGGACGCAACTGTAAAAAAACAGGAATATCTAGAAACTATTATTGAAAACATTACTGAAACTTACGAAGAAAAGGAACCCTATCAAGAATTAGAAACAGTAACAAAAAAGGAAACATTCTGGTATGATGAATATAGGCCCATATCTTATATAATAGGTGCTTTTGGTATTATAGCAATTCTTTTAGGGTTTTTGACCACTGCTCAAAGAGAGAAAATTAAAACGATACCTGGTATAAAACAGGTAACACGAGTTAGACATCACCCAGAAAATATTCCAAAATGCCCAATCTGTGGGTCAAAGGTTACTAGCACACATATTATGGAAGATGGAAAAGAGTTATACAAATGTAATTATTGCCGCCATTTATTTGAGATAGAATAAATAATTTAATTTTTACTAATTATTTTCCCTGATTCTATCTTTTGTCCTGGCTGGATTATAACATTATCACCAATTTTTACTTTTTTCCCCAGTACAGAACCAAGTTTTTTCCTATTTGAATCTACTAATTTTCCTTTAATCTCAAACATTATATTCTCTTTAGAACTACTTTCAAAAATTACATTATTTCCGATGTTAGAGTTTTCTCCAATTATGGAGTAAGAGATTATAGAATTATTCGCAACTTCTACTCCTTCCATCAGAACAGAATTTTCGATAATACAATTTATTCCAATTCTTACATTATTTCTAATAACCGATCCATTGATTATTGAATTCTTTCCGATGCTAACATTTTTAGAAATCATGCAAGGAGATTTTATTTTACTTGATTCAATAGTAACTCCTGAATCTATATAGACGGGAGAATCTAAGATTGAATCAGAGGATACTTTGGAGTCTTTTGATATAAAATTAGAAATACCTTGTAGAAAAAATTCATTTGCATCGATCAAATCCCAAGGTCTCCCAATATCAATCCATTTCCCCCCTAAAGGGATCCAAATGACTTTATTACCACTTTCAATCATCATCTTTAATGAATCAGTGAGCTCATATTCCCCTCTGGGGGAGAGTTGTGTTTTATTAATATAAGAAAAGGATTCCTTCCTAAAGCAGTATATCCCAGTATTTATCAAATTCGATGGAGGATTCTCAGACTTTTCAAATATTCCGACTATGTTCTCTCCGTTGACTAAAACACTACCAAAAAATTCAGGAGTGTTACTCTCAGTCAAGGCCATTATGGCAATTGCATTTGATGAATGAAATTTAGAAATTAAAGAATCTATGAAATCCTGTTTGAATAGAAGATCCCCATATACGCATAAGAAATCAGAATCAACATATTTTGAAGCTATCATTAACGCATGTCCTGTTCCCAGTCGTTCTTTTTGTTCTATGAAAGTAATATCTAAATCAAAATTATTATTTTTAATATAATCTTCAATGATTTCTGATTTATGGCCGACAACGATGAAAATTTTAGTTATTCCTGATGCCTTGAATACCTTAATTATATTACCAAGTATTGTCGTATCACCTAAAGGTAACATTGGTTTGGGTATTTCATCGGTCAGAGGTGAAAGTCTGACACCCTTTCCTGCTGCGAGTATTACCGCCTGAATGATATCACCATATGCAAAAACTATTTATATCAACTTAAATAATTATCTTTGATGTATAGTTTAGAGGAAGGGAAAAAATTAGTTTTACTTGCAAGAAAAAATATTGAAAACTATCTCAAAGATAGAAAAAATATTGAAATACAAGAAATCCCTGAATCTTTTAGAATTAATTCCGGTATATTTGTAACTCTTCATACTTATCCCTTAAATACGTTAAGAGGATGTATTGGCTATCCAGAACCGGTAATGCCTTTAATTGATGCTCTTCTAGATGCATCAGTATCATCTGCTGTAAGGGACCCTAGATTCCCAAGAGTCAGATATGAAGATATGAAGAATATCATTATTGAAATCACAGTTTTAACACCACCTGAATTAATCAAAGTTGAAAATCCAGAACAGTACCCTTCAAAGATAAAAGTAGGGGACGACGGACTTATTATTGAACAAGGTTATAGAAAAGGTTTACTCCTTCCACAAGTTGCAATAGAACAGAATTGGGATGAAGAAGAATTTCTTTGTCAAACTTGTATGAAGGCAGGTCTCCCTCTAGATTGTTGGATGAACAAAACTACCCAAATATTCAAATTTAAAGGACAAATATTCTCTGAAACTAAACCAGAAGGAGAAATTATTGAAAAGAAATCATGAGGTAAATATATGGAAATAGATCCTTTTATACATGCAGGCTTGTCACTATTTGAAGACATTGAAGCAGACGCTATACTAATTGAAGTTGAATCAAATAAGGACATGGATAAAATTGAGGAATTTATATCTTCCAGGAAAATAAATCTATTTGGAGTGTCTTCAAATGAAAAAATAAAGAAGAAATCCGATAGAGTCATTTTTGTACCAGGTATATTAAAAAAAATTACAACAAGATTTGAATTTGCTATTTCTGCTGCCCTTACTCAGGAGCTATTAAAAAATGAGGATAAAATTATATATGTGGGAAGACTAGACAGCGAACACTACAATTTCATTTTCACAAGGAAAACAAGTCAAGTTAATGCAAAAGGAATTTATGAATTATTTTTCTCTCTAAAAAATGTTAAAACTGAAGTTATTTATTCAGTACTTTCTATTGCCGTTCAACTGGGAAGAAAAGGAAAAGAGGGTAAACCAATAGGGACCTCATTTATCATTGGTGATTGTGGAAACGTTATGCAGAAGTCTTCCCAGATTACTTATAATCCATTTGAAAGAAGCTATGTAAATATTAGCGATGCTGGCGTCCAAAACATGATAAAGGAATTTTCTAGACTTGATGGGGCATTCATAATCTCAGGTGATGGAAAACTGCTTGCAGCATCAAGGTATTTAGAAGCGGGGAAAGATGGGATATCTCTACCCAAAGGACTTGGGGCAAGGCACCTATCTGCTGCATGGATGACTAAGGTTACCGATGCTGTTGCTATAGTTCTAGCAGAATCGGATAATATGATTCGTATTTTTAAAAATGGGGAACTAGTTTGGGAAGTTGACCCTGATGAGGTAACGGTTGATTAAATGGCACTAGATTTAATATTGCTTGAGATAAGATTATTTTTTGATTCATTATTTTATGCTTTTTCAGAGATCTTACCTCGTTTATTTTTCGCTATACTTATACTTGTAGCTGGATTCTTTATTGGGAAAGGTCTTGGAAGGGCAACAAGTATCTTAATGAAAAAGTTAGGTATAGATACAGCCTTAAATAAACTGGAAGCGGAAAGAATATCAGAAAGGATAGGATTTAAGATTCTAAAATTTATTGAAGAGTTTATTAGTTGGATTATATATATTATAGCTATCTTCTTGGCTTTCGAAGTACTTGACATATCTATATTAAAAAGTTCAATGGGAATGATTATAGGATACGTTCCAAATATTCTAGCCTCGTTTTTCGTTGTGATTGTAGGTCTAGTAGTCGCCGATAAAATTGCTATTTTTATAGAAAAAGTCTTTGAGGATACAAATATCCCGAAATACTGGTTTTTTGGTAAGGGTATACGATATTTTATTTATATTCTAGTGGGCACAATGGCTTTGTCACAGCTTAAAATAAATACAGGAATTATTGTAATCACAATAACCATAATATTGGTGCTATGGTCTGCAATTACAATACTAGGATTAAAGGATATTATCCCCAACTTATTCTCGGGCATCTTTATTGTCTTTTATAGGCATATAAATGTCGGTGACAAAATAAAAATCGAAGATATGGAAGGAATCGTTGAAGAGATATCTTTGGTATTTACTAAAATCAAAAAGGAAGATGGAAAGTCTCTAATGATACCTAATTCAAAGATTTTGGATAACGTTATTACAAAAGAATAATTATATTTTTTTTATTAAAAATAGCCTAATGCTTTACAAATAAGTTATGAAGCCCTGGGCGGGGATTGAACCCGCGACCTCCTGCTTACCAAGCAGGCACTATACCACTAAGCCACCAGGGCATAAGATTTAGATTTTCACATTATTATAAAAGGTTTTTCTATCATAATTCTTAAGAATTGATTAGTATTCAATTCCTTCCCTTGCATTAATGCCTTTTTGATAAGGATGTTTTATTTCAACGATCTCAGAAACTAAATCTGCAATTTCTATTATCTCCTTGGGTGCTGACCTACCTGTGAGAATAAGTTCGACATTTTCAGGTTTACTCTTCAATAGATTAATTACTCTTTCCAGTTGTATTAGTTTAAAATGTAAAGCGATATTTATCTCATCTAAAATTACTAAATCATATTTACTTTCGTTTAAAGTTTTTTCAGAAAATTCAAGTGCCTCGTTTGCAAGTTCTATATCTCCCTTACTTGGATTTTTGAAGTTAACAAATTCAGGCTTTCCAAAAGATTTTATATCTATGTTTTCTATTTTTTCGAATGCAAAATGTTCCCCATAACAATTTCCGCATTTAAGGAATTGAATAATTATCGTTTTAAGTCCTCTGCCTGAAGCCCTTAAAGCAAGCCCATATGCAGCAGTACTCTTACCTTTGCCATTTCCAGTATAAATTTGTATTAATCCCTTCATAATCCTCTATATCCTTTAGATATTATACTTTAAAAAATGAACTATAGTTATGAAATCATAGCTATTCAATTAAAGAAATAATATACAAAGATTAAATATCTATAAATATATATAATATAAAATATAGAATAATTTTATAAAGATTGATAATACTAAATGTATGGTGATAATTTGAAAGAAGTCAAAGTAACGGATATTCAAAAAGAAATTGAGAAGGATATAGAAAAAGGAAAACAAATGATTGAAGAAGGAAAGAAACTTTTAGACGAAGGAAAAATCAAACTCACAGAAAACAGGATAAAAATCAGGGAACTGGGCGATGAAGCCGGTGTAAAACTAAAAGAGTTTGAAGAAAAACATCATGAAGAAATTGACCACGTGGTAAAAGAATCAGAAAAAGTATACCAAGAAACAGAAGATTTTATAAAAAAATATCCAATGGCAAGCTTGATTGCAGCATTAGGTGTTGGATACCTTCTAGGTAAACTATTGAGAAAGTAAGTGTGGATATGATACAAGAAATGGCTCTAGGTAAGTTAATTGAATTATTAATCAAATATATTGGAATCTATTTTAAGCAGGGTACATCTGATGCAATTGGAGAAGCGATGAAAGAGCCTATAAAAAAATTAATAAAAACTCTTTCCCTGATTGTTGCGGCTTTGCTATTAGCCTTCACAGGTATGATTGCTCTGTTTATTTCCCTAATATTTTTCCTAAGAAATGTTCTTGGTAGCTATCTAATGGCATTTCTAGTAGTAGGGTTATTACTCGTTATCATAGGTGCAATAATAGGGGTTGTGGGGTATTACTATGGAAGAAAAAATAGAGAAAGAAGACATTGAAAAAATATTAAAGGAAATAAAACTGAGAATAAACTCTGAAGGCGATCTAAAAGGGATTATAGAAAAACACCCAATACCGGCTCTTGTTGCTGCTTTTGGTCTCGGTGTTGTTTTATCGATGCTAGATGATTATGTAGGGGAAAATATTGGTAAGACAAGCGGCAACTCACAAATTATTGATGGAGTTATGAAAGTTGCTCTTCCATTAATAATGAAAAAAATAATGGTATAAATTATCTATCAAAGTAAATATTCTTACTAGAAACAGATAAAGGTATACCCATTACAATATCGCCTTCAATGAGACACATTTCAACTGCTGTTGCTCCTATTGAATACATTACCCTATTGTCAAGATTTAGAAACTGCGCCATCTTTGATGCACTTCCAATAGCTATGCCTAAATCAACTATTGCAAATGCGCAAACGGGTGCATAATAATCATTTATTTTTTTCTTTTTTGGAATGGTATTGCAAGTATACCCACACATTCCACAGTCAAGCCCTAGGGGAGGTTTTGCTATAGCACTAATAAGGACAATTGCATCAGACTCTAATACATTGTTTGAATCCCTTTGGAAAAATTTAAGCTTTTTTTTATCTCCGTATTCCTTCATTTTTTGAACTAATTCTTTGTGTTCTTTAGTTCCTTTGTATATGGTCCTAGTTCTTATATCGTCCACACCTTTACCTTTGGGGGCAGTTATTGCAGCTATTTCTATAAGGCCAGTAGCAGCTTTTATACTTTCATTTGTGTTTTCTGACATATTCAAACTTCCTAAATCTTTTCTAGAATCTTAATTTTATTAGATTTTAAGACATCAACTGACTTTTTTATATCGCTGACTTTTAGAATAAGGATTGCTTTTTCTTCAATTTTTGTAACAAATGCGTAAGCGTATTCAATATTAACTGAAGCATTCCCAAGAAGTGTTGCTATTAAACCCATAGTACCTGGTTTATCCTCCATAAGTACTCCTAAGACATCTCCCTTTCTAAAAGACATTTTAGATTTAGTTAGAAGTTCGATTGCTTTTGGATTGTTATCTGTTATCATTCTTACTAATCCGAATTCACCTGCTTCTACAAGTTGCAACGCTCTTATATCAACTCCATTATCTCCCATGAGATTACAGAGCTCTGCAAGTCTTCCTGGCCTATTATCTAGAAACACACTTAATTGTTCAACCATTTTAACACCTACATATCCTTCCTCAAATCAATTATCCTCTTTGCTTTACCCTCTGGCCTTGGTATTTGACCAGGTTCAACAAGTTCGACATCAACACTAAGACTCAATATTTCAAAGAGTCTTCTTTTAATTTCTTTTTCAAGCGTTATTAATTCGGATATACTATCTGAGAAAATTTCATTTGTAACTTCAACTTTAATCATAAGCTTGTCTAAGATATCACGATCAACTATGATCTGGTAGTGGTCACCAACACCCTTTAATTCCATTAGGACTTCCTCTATCTGACTTGGGAAAACGTTGACTCCTCTTACGATCAACATATCATCACTTCTTCCAGTTATTCTTCCCATTCTTGGATGCATTAACCCACATTCGCATTCTTCCCAAGTAATCCACGATAGATCTTTTGTTCTATACCTAATTGCAGGCATTGCTTCTCTTTGCAGAGTAGTGAAGACTAATTCGCCTTTTCCTTCCCCATCGACATCTGTCTTGTTACCATCTTTATCAATTGTTTCTACAATGAAATGATCCGACCATGTATGAAGGCCATTGTGCTCCTTGCATTCGATTGCTATTCCAGGCCCAGATAATTCTGTAAGTCCATAAATATCAAAGGCTTCTAGGCCCAATCCCTTCTCAATTCTTTTTCTCATGTTTTCTGACCAAGGTTCAGCACCAAATACACCCTTCTTCAAAGAAAGTTCATTTGGGCTCAAATTCATTGTTTTCATAACCTCAGAAATCATTAATGCATAAGAAGGGGTGCAACCAAGTACTGTTGTCTTCATATCCTTCAATATCTTTATCTGTCTCCCAGTATTTCCACTGCTTGTAGGTATGACCGCGGCGCCTAGCCTCTCTGCTCCGTAATGTAATCCAAGGCCACCCGTAAAAAGTCCATACCCATAACTAACTTGTACTATATCTTTAGGTGTGGCACCTACTGTCTCTAGACATCTCTTATTGATTTCAGCCCAATTTTCAATATCTTTCCTAGTATAGGCTACAACGGTAGGTATACCCGTAGTTCCAGAAGAAGAGTGGAATCTAACAACATTCTCAATTGGTGTGGCCATAATACCATAAGGATAATGATGCCTAAGATCAGCTTTTGATAAAAAAGGAAGTTTCGATATATCCTCTAATCCTTTAATGTCTTCAGGTTTAACGCCTGCTTCTTTCATTTTCTGTTTATAATAAGGAACATTATCCCAGGAATATTTAACATTTTTAACAAGTAGTTTTCCTTGGGATTTTCTTATTTCCTCAATCTTTTTTTGCAATGAATCCCTCCAAGAAAATTATAACTAAATAAAACCTTACAATTTGAGTATATATTTTTATCGTATTCGAATTGGCTGTTCCAAACAAACCTTTTAAATATATTATGATAAGATTTAGATTATATGGCCCTCTCTAATAATATTCCTTTTAAATCAAAAAAAAACTTTCAACTGTTCAATAGGTCCTTTGAGGAAGGAAGAGACTATGAGCTTCCTTCTTATGAAGTTGAAGTGCTAATGGACCAGGGTTTAGTTGATATAATTCCTTTAAAATCAGTTGATTATTTAAAATTACTAAAAGAAGAAAGGGAAGGAAAATTAAATAATTTAGTAGAAAACTTTTTTATTCATGCGAGACTATCACAAAAATACCTTAAAGAGAAAAGCAAAGAGTCAGAAAAGGATAAAAAATTATATAGTGATAGTGCAACTGCCTTGAGAAATCTACTTAGGCTTAGGGCAGAGAAAATCTTAAAGGCTTTGTTAGTCGAAAATGAAAATATCGATGTTCATGAAGTAGAATTAGTTTTTATTTCAGAAATTAGCAAAGAGATATCAAAATGGAAGGATTTCAAGGAAAGTATCGTAAAGGGAGAAGATTATGAAGCTAACATATGAAGAAATAGTCGATAGGTTTGAGGAGTTATACGAAGCTTATCCAGATGTTAGCGAACCAAAGTATAAGAAACTAATTGATAAAATGAAAATAGAAGGAAAAACCTCACTTTTTATCAATTTTGACGATATAATCGAATTTGATTTTAATCTGTCAGAACAGATTTTGGATAATCCAGAATTTGTCTTGCCAGGTGCAACTGATGCGCTTAAGAAGGTTTTTGGTGCTGAACCTGACAAAAGAATGACTGCGAGATTATTTAATTTGCCTTCGACCCAGAGAGTAGATGTCAAGGATATACGAGCGGTAAACATAAATAAATTTATACAAGTAGAGGGCGTAGTTAGAAGAACTACTGAGGTAAAACCCGAAATTATAGAAGCTGTTTTCAAATGTGATAGGTGCGGAGAATTAATTACTGTCGTTCAAGACAATCCTTATTTTAAGTCTCCAGTAACTTGCACGAGCCCAGCTTGCGGGAGAAATGGGCCATTTACATTAATGAAGATGCATTCAACATTTGTTGATTGGCAGACTATTAAAATACAAGAAAAACCTGAAAAATTGAGAGGTGGACAACTCCCAAGGGCTATTGATTGCATTATAAGAGATGAAATCGTAGATACTGCACAAGCAGGAAATGTAGTTAATGTAGTAGGTATACTAAAAACTGTTCAAGAAACTTTAGGCAAAGGTGGGGCCAAAAAAACTACATTCAATAAATTGTTAGAAGTAAACAGCATTGAGATAAAAGAGAAGGACATTCAAGATTTAGAAATCTCAGAAGAGGACGAAGAAAAAATATTGGAGCTTGCTTCTGACCCAAAGATATGTGAAAATATAACAAATTCAATAGCACCTTCTATTTATGGCAACGAGCACGTTAAATATGCAGTTGCTCTTCAGTTATTTTCAAGCGAAGCAAGATTACTCCATGATGGGACTAGAATTAGAGGGGACTCGCATATTCTTCTAGTTGGTGACCCTGGAGTTGCTAAATCACAGATTCTTAAATATATGAATACTGTTGCCCCAAGGTCAATTTATACTAGCGGTAAAGGAACTTCTGCCGCGGGTCTTACTGCAGCTGTTATAAGAGATGAAACTTCTGGAACTTTTGCTCTCGAGGCAGGGGCGCTCGTTATTGCTGACAATGGGATTGCTTGTATTGATGAAATAGATAAAATGTCGAGTGATGACCGTTCATCAATTCACGAAGCTATGGAGCAGCAGACTATCTCAATTGCTAAAGCAGGAATTATTGCAACATTAAATGCTAGGGCTTCAATACTTGCTGCTGCAAATCCAAAAAGAGGAAGATTTGATAGTTACAAACCACTAGGTGAGCAGATAGACCTCTTACCAACTCTTCTTTCAAGGTTTGATCTTATCTTCATTTTAACAGATAAACCCAAAGAAGCTGAAGACAAAAAAATCGCAGAGCATATTCTGAAACTTCACTCAGACGAAGAAGATGCGATTATTCCGCTATTAGAAACAGAGATGATAAGAAAATACGCCATATATTCAAAAAAGACTATCCAAGAAATATCATTAACTGAAGAGGCAAAAAATAGACTTTTAGAATTTTATGTCAGCATAAGAAAAAAAGGGGAAGAAAAAAATACTCCTATACCAATAACAGCAAGACAACTTGAATCATTGATTAGATTATCAGAATCAAGAGCAAGAATGAGACTTTCTGATAAGGTGATGGTTGAAGATGTCGAAGATATCATCCAGCTCTATATGAAATCTATCGAAGAAGTGGGTAAAGACCCTGAGACTGGAGAGATTGACATTGATATGATAATGACTGGAAGGTCAAAATCTCAAAGAGACAAAATAACTATAATAATGGATATCATTTCAAACTTAGATAAGAAAAATAATAACGATGGTGCACTTACAAGTGATGTCTATGAAGAAGCTAGGGCAGAGAACATAAGTGATTCATTCACCCGTAAGATAATCGATGAGTTGAAACAGAAGGGCGATGTTTACGAACCAAGACCCGACAGACTGAAATTAACTCTACTATAAGGGATGTATCTATGTCATATAACAGAGGAAGAAACTCCGAAACATCCTTAGTAAAAAAACTATGGGAGAATGGGTATGGTGCCCTTAGAATGCCAGGTTCTGGTAGAGGACAGACTTACCCCCATCCAGACATAGTTGCGGGCAATGGAAAAAAATACCTTGGCATTGAAGTAAAGATAAGGGCAGAAGAAAGATGCTATTTTAAAGACGAAGAAGTTGAAAAGCTTGTAGCGTTCTGTAATGCCTTTGGAGCAATCCCTTATTTTGCTGTACGATTTGTCAGAAGATGGCGTTTTTTTAAAGTTCAAGATCTAGAAAAAACTCCTACTGGGTATAGGGCCTCTTTTGAAAAAGGCCAAGAATTTTCCGAACTTATAGGAGAAGAAAATGATCGTTAGACCTGTAATCCCTGATGATATTTACACAGTTTTAAATCTAGAAAATCAAAATTTTGATTACCCTTATCCCCCCGAAATTATAAACTTCCTATATGAGTGTTATAGGGATACTTTTCTTGTTGTTGAGAATAAAAAAGAAGTTATTGGATTTGTTATTGGTATTACCCAAAAAGATGAAGGGCATATACTAGTAATTGCAATAAGAGACGATTACAAGAAAAAAGGTATAGGCACTTTTCTCATGAAAAAATTGATGGAAATCTATGAAAAAAAAGGAATAAAAAAATTAAAACTAGAAGTAAGAGTCAGTAATGTCCCTGCGATATCAATGTACAAAAGACTTGGCTTTAAAATTACCAATAGATTAGTAAACTATTATGAAAACGGAGAAGACGGATTTCTTCTTAAAAGAGAAAAAACT
>JAMNZA010000074.1 GCA_023622545.1 Methanobacteriota archaeon
ACCGAGATTGGTAAGATCGGAAAGGCTCTTCAGGCCGTTGATTCTGATAGGACCCCACTGCAAAGGGAGACTGGAAAACTAGTGAAGAACTTCTCGATAGCCGGACTAATCCTTTGCATTGCTATCGTTTCAATTTATGCCCTTACTAGAGGAGACCTTCTAGGCGGATTTCTTGCGGGGCTTACATTTGCCATGGCAATTCTACCAGAGGAGTTCCCTGTGGTGCTAACAGTGTTCCTAGCTCTTGGCGCATGGAGGATATCCCAGAGCAGGGTGCTCACAAGGGAGATACCGGCCGTAGAGACTCTAGGATCGGCAACTGTGTTGTGTGTCGATAAGACGGGCACTCTAACCCTAAACAAGATGACGGTAAGCAGAATCTTCACAGCAAAAAAAGATTATACAATCACTAAAAGCAAAAGCGAAGTTATACCAGATGAGTTTCATGAGGTAATTGAATATAGCATTCTTTCAAGTCAGAAGGAGCCTTTTGACCCAATGGAGAAGGCCTTCAAGGATGTCGGAAACAAATATCTTAAGAAAAGCAATCTTATTAACAATTGGCATCTTGAAAAGCAGTACCCCCTCTCTGAAAAGCTACTTGCCATGACCCATGTCTTTAGGCCAGATAGCAGTAAGGACTACATCGTTGCGACCAAAGGAGCACCTGAAGCGATAGTTGAGCTATGTCATCTTGATGGAGAAGAAAAGAAGAGGGTTGTAAATCAGGTCAAAGAGATGGCAAATCAGGGTTTAAGAGTGCTGGGTGTTGCCAAATCAAGCTATTCTAAAAAGAGTCTCCCAGAAGACCAGCATGATTTTGATTTCAAATTCTTAGGGTTAATAGGGCTTATGGACCCAATAAGAGAGTCTGTCCCAAGCGCCGTGAAGGATGCATATGGAGCAGGTATAAGAGTTATTATGATCACAGGCGATTACCCAAACACCGCTCAGAACATTGCAAGGCAGATCGGGTTAAAAAATCCTGAAGAAAGGATAACTGGTGAAGAGCTAGATCAGATGGGGGATGATGAGCTAAAGGAGCGGATAAAAACAGTCAACATATTCTCAAGGGTTGTCCCTGAGCAAAAACTTAGGATAGTAGATGCGCTGAAGTCCAATGGTGAAGTTGTGGCCATGACTGGCGATGGCGTAAACGATGCCCCGGCACTAAAGACGGCAAATATAGGCATTGCCATGGGAGGAAGAGGTACGGATGTTGCAAGAGAAGCTTCAGATATCGTTTTGCTTGATGATGATTTTCTATCAATTGTCACAGTTGTTCGTGTTGGAAGGAGGATATATGACAATCTAAAGAAGGCAATGGCCTATATCCTAGCTGTCCACGTCCCAATTGCTGGGATGTCTCTTATTCCTGTTATCTTAGGGACACCGCTTGTCCTTCTACCTATGCATATAGTATTCTTAGAGTTAGTTATTGACCCAGCTTGCTCACTTGTCTTTGAGGCTGAAAAAGAGGAAGATGATGTGATGAAAAGGCCACCACGAACTAGAAAGGATTCGCTCTTCAGCAGGAAAACAGCCATTCTAAGTTTCTTCCAAGGATTTAGCGTCTTAGTTGTGGTGCTAGCTGTGTTTTTGATCTCCTATTACGGCGGGAGGGGTGAGATGTACTCAAGGGCCGTCACATACACCACCTTGATATTTGCTAATCTTGGGTTGATATTCGTTAACAGATCATGGTCTAGAACGATATTCAGAACATTAGAACTTCCAAACAAGGCACTTTGGTATGTCACAGGAGGAGCTTTATTCTTCCTTGGATTGATACTCTACCTCCCATTTGCCCAAGATCTCTTCAAGTTCTCTCCGTTATCTATCAGAGATTTCATTTTCTGCATAGGCGCAGGGTTCATTAGTATACTCTGGTTTGAGGCGTGGAAGATATTCCATCAAAGACATGCATGAAAACATTCATAATAACATCAAGATCTCTTCCAATGGATAAGTTAATGAAATTCTTTGGAATTAGAAGTAACGTTAAATCTTTTCTTTCATATATTTTTTCCACATCTTTTAAAAAGACTCAAACCCTATAATAGAAAAGGCAGATTGTATGGAAGATGAAAATATAGAAACATACAGGATACCATCGAAAAAGGAAGTAGAAAAACTGGAGAAAGCAGAGATAGGCGAAGAAGTCTTACTCGATGAAGAGGAAATCCCGCACTTTGAGCCAAGATGGCTAAATCCTAATGAGACACCATTTAACATGAAGTTATTTGACTGCAGAGAGTATGCTCTTCATATGGTCTCTAGCACTGGGGATAAGAACATAATAGAAAAGTACATCCAGATGCAGTCTTCTGACGGCAAGGAGTACATAAAAGAGAACTTCAAGGAGGCAATAAGAATAAAGTGCAACGTGGATTTCCCATTCCCAGATACCGACCTTCCAGACGGGATACTATTCAGATCATCAATGATGGAGGAGAAGTGGAATATATACAAGTATGGCAATCAGCTCTATTTTGTAAGGAGCTGGACAGGAGAGCTTCGTTACATCACAGATTACGAGAAGAAGGAAGAAGGGTTTGTCATCAGGGAGATTGCTATGGATAAGGACGATTTTAAAGAAGAAAACATTGCCTTTTACGTCGATGAGGTCCACTACCTTCTGATAAGTCATATAATGGGTTACCTTATTCCGCACCCGTTGCCAAATGATGTCAAAGACTCACCAGAAGAGATACTGAAGTTCTCATTCTCTGAGTTTGGCAACAGGGGATACTTTGGGCATTTCACTATCCATTGATTTTTATGCTAAAGATTTTGTCAAGTTAATCTAATTATTTTTCCTTCTATACTAGCTTCTTTTCTTCTCAATATGTAATATATTTTTGACAAAAACGAAAGATTTATAAATAAAATGTAATATATTTTTTACATCTTGGAGGTATTGAAGATGATAATAGCAAAACCTGAATGGTTTACAAGAAGGAAGTATGGTGGATGGGGAGTTGGCATAAAGACCTGGCAAGGCGCTGTATACATCGCGGGAATGGTTATATCCCTTATAGTAATGTTACAGTTCACAGGCCAATCGACACAGGCCAAACTTGCCGTCACTGGTATATGGATGAC
The DNA here is from genome assembly GCA_023622545.1 of Methanobacteriota archaeon. GTDB lineage: Archaea > Methanobacteriota_B > Thermococci > Methanofastidiosales > Methanofastidiosaceae > Methanofastidiosum. Next base: position 3,106 of record JAMNZA010000074.1, read on the forward strand.
CTTTCTACTGATAGATATCTTTGATGTCATGTGGAAGTTGAAGCTCGATGAAAGGGAGAAGATGCATGAGGCAATCTCTGAAAGGAATGCGGCATGGGGGATGATGATTGTTCTAGTCCTTGGGATATTCATAGAACTCACATACAATGTGATGAACAACAGAGTCTATGTGAATCCATTCATGGCTGGAGCGTTAGCAGTCGGGGTCATCATCAAATCAATATCAAACTACAAGCTAGAAAAGAATAACTAGGGAGGTGGATAGAATGGCAAGCAAAAAAATTGTGACAAAAAAGGCTGTGATGTATAGGGCAGTTCTTGTAATAGTTCTAATAGCGGCAGGCCTCATACTAAATCTCTATAACATAGGCTCAAACGATTTCTTCGGTTATTCAACTGTCGGGAACTTTCTCATCTACATTGCCTTTATCATGATACTCGTCACGGCTATAAACTACTTTAAGAAGAAGGACAAAATTATTGATGAGAGGATAGAGATGATAAGGTACAAAGCGATGACATTTACTTTCATGGTTTCTATGTTCGCTGCATTTGCAATAATGATCCTTGATGGAATTAATCCTATTACGATGAGATACTCAACATTTGTCAGCTACGCTGTATGTGCATCATTGATCTTTTACGTAATAGCGTACAAGGTAATTGAAAGGAAATATTAGGTATGAGAACAAAAATCAGGGAATTTAGGAAGGAACAGAAGATAACACAGGAAGAGCTTGCGGCGATGGTAGATGTGACAAGGCAAACTATAAACTCCCTTGAACAGGGAAAGTACAATCCATCGTTAGAGCTCGCATACAAAATAACAAAGGCCCTCAATAAAGAAAGAATAGAAGATGTTTTCATAATGGAATGATGATAAAAAAATAGAAAAATTTATATCTGACAAACCTTAATATGCCGCAGTTATCTAATAAATCCTCTAAGGTCCATGTACATGAGCATAATCAAAAAGAAGATCATACCATTTGGATGTCTTATCTCAGGGACTTTACTTTTTATTGAGGGGCTCTTTATCAACTACGCCTGGTCGGATATAGGTATACCAAGTATAGTTATTGGATCAATCCATTTGCACCACTGGATGTATGGACTCATGATACTATCAATTGGTGCTGGGACATATTTCAAGTTCAATTATTCTTAAGAAATTATTTTCAATATTTTTATAAACAAATAATACTTATTCTATTCGATGACAGACATAAAGAAGATATTGGTTGTGCTTATCGTGCTTGGCGCAATGGTAAGCGCTGGATGTCTTGGCTCAACTACCAAATCTGCAGACGCATATTTCAGTGCGGGTAAAACCCTATTTGATAAGGGCAATTACAGTGAGGCAATAAAAATGTTTGATTCTGCATTGGCAATAAATCCAAACTTTAAGGAGGCCTTGGTCTACAAGGGCGTTTCCCATGACCAACTAGGCCAGTATAGCGATGCATTAACAGCATACGAAAAAGCAATTGCACTTGACCCAAATGATCCGCTTCCTTGGTACAACAAGGGGTTAGTCCTCGGTGGGCAGGGCTACTACGAAGATGCGATCATCTGCTTTGACAAGGTTATATCACTGGACAAGACTGATGCAGAGGCATGGTACAACAAAGGTGTTGCGCTTGAGCTACTCGGAAGAACTGCAGAAGCACAGGCCTGCTATAATGAAGCTAGAAGATTGAATCCTTCAGTTGGCCAATAAATATTATTTTTCTCTTTTTCCATAAATTTATATACCAAGTTAATATTCACTATAGTTAGTTACTATGGAATGGTATTATACTGTCTTACTTGTGATCATTGGATTGCTTGTAATAGCTACTGTTCTTGTTTACCTCTTCAGATCCAGGATATTGAACTGGATTATGGCGACAATCCTTGGGATGTACATTGCATCACCCCTAGATTTTCTGCCTGATTTTATACCGATTGCAGGCTGGGGCGATGATATAGGGGCACTTATCTTCATGATAGGTTTCATCATACGCGGGATTAAGATGACTCAAAAGAAAGAGGAACCAAAAACTATTACAGTTGAAGAGGTTGATGAAGAAGATATTGAGCTTCTAGAATGATATGCAAGAAGTTTTTTTATGGAAAATGACGAAATCTTTTACAGAAGGCAAAGGCTTGCACCAAGGGAGCCACGACTAGTTCCAAGGAAAAAACAAGAGAGGATTTTGAGCGATAGGCTCATTATGGTGTTTCTAGCAATGCAAGTGGTAATGATCCTTATAGTTTTAGCCCTGCACTTTTCTTGAATAGATCTTTTTATTTCATTCTTCCTAAACATTTAAATATTTCAAAAATATAATCAATCTTACTTATTAAATTTGATGGGGATTTTAATGGCAAAAGACCTTCAACCAAAAAAGACCAAGGATAAGTACCAGAAGATATTTGCCCTGCTCGATGATCTAAAAATCGAAGAGGCACAGGTAAAGATTGAAAATCTCCTCAAGAGAAACAAAAAGGATTACTTCCTATGGTGGTTGAAGGGTTATGTCTATTTATACGGCGGCAATGAGCACTATGAGGATGCTGTTGTTGCATTTGACAAGGCAATCGCTCTAGATCCAGAAAACTCTTTTGCTTGGGAGTTCAAGGCAATAGCACTTAGATCCCTTGGTAAATATGAAGAGGCAATTGCCTGTTATGACAAATCGATGGAGCTTGACCCCCTAGACTATTCAGCCATTTACAACAGGGCGGTCCTTCTTGAAAGGCTTGGGAAAAATGAAGAAGCACTTGACTACTATTCCCTTTCAACTAAGATCGATCCAAATAATACTCTTGCCTGGGAGGCCAAGGCCAACCTTTTAGAGTCAATAGAAAGATTCGACGAGGCTGAAGAAGCTCGAAGCAAATTTCAGAAAGATTATTCAACAAGGGTCGTCGATAAGGAGCCAAATACCCCTGACGAATGGGTGCACAAAGGGGAAACACTTGAGAAACTCGGGAAATACCTCTGGGCAAATCAGTGCTATGATATGGCGTTGAAGATTGATGAGAATCATGAAAAGGCCCGAGACTTGAAGTACATGCTTCTTGAAAAGCACAGGTTGGATACAGGTATGAGGAAGAACTACCTTAAATCAATTATAAACTCAAACAAGTTTGCGATATAATCTTCCCTACCCTTTACATATTTACATATATTTTTCTATATTGTTATATATAGGTAAAGGCTTAGGTTTCAGGATTAACATGGATCTGAAAAAAGACACCTTAAAATGTGAGAAGTGTGGATCAAAAAAGGTCGTTCCAATTTTTTACGGATACCCCACAACAAAGGAGTTCAATGAGTATGAGAGAGGGGAAATTGAGCTTGGTGGACTAACGTCAGACCTAACACGAAAATGGCACTGCAAAAAATGTAAGAATAGATTTTGATTTTTTCTATTCTAAACTTCTTGCCTGGAAGTCTTATACTTTTCCCCAATATTTTCTTCGAGTTTATTTAGAAGCCGATATAGGTCTTTTACTTCTTGATCGCTCATCTTTTCAAAAAGAGAAGATACGAACTCTGTGTCCTCTAAGGTATTGGATTCCCAGTACCTCCTGTTTTTCTCTGTAAGTTTAAGCCTCAAGACTCTTTTGTCCTTATCATCCTTTTCGATTGAAACAAATCCCTTCTCTTGGAGCTTTATCGCTATCTGCTTCACATTCTGACGAGTTGTACTTAATACATCTGATACTTCAGTTATTGAAGGGGGGTATGAAAAATACTTTCCTGTGACTGCTATTAGCTGCCACTGTTTTGTGGTGAGGCCATCCTTCCTAAGCTCATTATCGCCAAGATATTCAAGTCTATTGGCAATAAAAAATAGTTTGCCAAAGATCTCGAATGTTTCCTGTCTTATAGTTTTTGTCATTTTTATCCTCCTTTCTAGATTTTACCAAGAACGTATTTGGCAACGACGTATGGCCCTACTGTTGTCCAGACTAGGACAAGAGCCCACAATCTTCCTTTTAAGAAGTTATAGTCATGCAAGAGTTTTGTCCAGCTATGGCCCATCACGTAATGGCCAAATATGAATTCAAATATTATTGTAGCTACTAGGAATCCTACCCCTATAAGTATTAAATTATTCCCTGTATAAGAAGCTCCGGTATATTTCAGCCATAGAAACATTACTATGAAAAAGAGCGAAATTCCTGTGAAGCAGCTTATCTGGTGAGCCGTAAGTTCACTTGTCCTTGGTGCTATCAAAAACTGCCTAATTGAGCCATTGAATATCGCCACGAACACGAATAATACCCAAATCATTATTGCCTGTAAGTATATTTTTTCCATGAAATTCCTCCATAATAGGTAATATGTTACCTTTATTGATTTTGTATACAATCCTTTTTAAACCTTTCGATTAGGTAATATGTTACCTATTATAATCTTCATCCAGTATCATTATTCTCCAAAAAGGATTTCAATTCATAGAGCATTCTTAATTCCGTGAACAAAGACGATATTGAAAAGGCAATAGAGGATCTTTATACTCTCCTAAATAGGGGTTATCCAAAGCAATACGCTGTGCGATTTGTAGGTGACCATTACGGCCTAAAAAATGAGGATAGGTATCTCCTTTCAAGAACTGTTTTTCCGAAAAGTTATATCTTAGAAACAAAAGTTAAGAAAACACCTCTAAGAGAATTAAAGGGCAGCCACCTTTCTATTGATGGTTATAACGTGATAATAACAACTGAATCGCTTCTTATGGGTGAGACTTTTACTTCGATGGATGGACTCTTGCGGGACATAAGGAACGTTTCGAGAAAGCATAGAGTGACCAAAACTACATTAGAATCAGTTGATCTGATTCTTGGGTTGCTAGAGAGATATCGACCAAAAGAGAGCACCTTCTACCTAGATAAGATGATGAGCCAGAGCGGGAGGCTATCAGAGATACTAAGAAATTCAATGGAGCAAATGGGTATTAATGGCGATTCTGAGACCATAACAGGTGTCGATTATACCTTGAAGAATATGGAGGGTATTATAGCGACAAATGATTCTGCAATAATAAGCCAGGTAAAAAGATTTATTGATTTGCCATCTAAGCTTCAGAACTTCCAAGGGAAGTTGACGCATCCCTTGAATTCGCCCAAAGAGTAATCGGCCTTTCCTACAAGCACGATGGATCTTATTTCGGACGCCCCTTTCCTTTTCAGGAGATCTATAGCAAATTCTATTGTCTCGCCACTTCTTGAGAGGTCGTCTACGAGCAGTATCTTCTTTCCAGAAACATCATGCTCAAAGGGTTTTACGAGTTTTGGTTTATCGTTTACTTTTTCCGGTGGCATTCCCTCTCCGTAAAGGTTTAACCACATGAAGAAAAGCTCCTTCTCATGAATGAAGGAAAGAATTGAAGAAGGTATTATTCCCCCCCTTGCTATCCCTACGATGATATCAAAATTAAATGGGATACTAATTTCAGCTAAAGAATAAAAAATATTATGGAAAGAAAAATTTTCCAAAGTTTATGCAGCCTCTTTTGCAGAAGGCTTTTCAACTAGTTTAATCTTAGTGACCTCTACTCTCTTAAGAGGGTAGATTTTTCTAGCCTTCTTGTAAATTTCACTGGACATCTTTCCACTTGTTACTTCATCCAAGAACTGTGCAAAGTCGTTGTTTGTGCTTATTGATGTAAGCTCCTGATTGATTATCTGTCTTATAGCTCTCTTCTGAGATGCTTGAATCCTTGTTGTTAGGATAGCTGAAGTTGATGCCCTTAGGTTGTAACCATCTTTTGTCTTAATATTAAATATTGAGTCGACTTTAGAGTTTCTTCTTCTTATCTGACTTCTAAGGTATGATCGTGAAAGCTCCTGTCTTAGAAATTCGGTATATGCATTTTCGCCTGTTACCTCATTTACTTTAAAGATTAGCTTTATGTGGCTCTTTTTCAAATCGCCAGTGATCTCCTTCATATTGGTCTCAATCTTTCTCCCCAAAACTTTCTTTGGGTCATCGGACACAGTCTCGCCGATCTCCTTCTTGTCAAACATTTGTGGAGCGTAAATTGTATACCATAACTTTGCCTTCCATGGGTCTTTTCCAGTTGCTCTTTTTCTAGCCAATAAAATTCCTCCTATAATACAAGTGTTTTCCTTATTGCTTCAACACATGCGATAATATCATCTACAGTATTTTTAAGAGTCCCTATAGAATCGGACTCAGATTCTACCTCTAAGGTATCGTTATATATTTTAGTAGTGATGGAAGTCCCTTTAAAAGCTTTGTTATCAACGTAAATTCCGTTGTAATAAGCCATCGCAGTTTTTTCATCGTCAAAGTTAAAGGAAAGTTTTACCTTAATCTTATACACCCACGCCTTCCATTTCTCCAGTCTGCTCCTTGAATGAGAGCACCTTTAGATTGACAGGTTTCTTTGTTATGTTGCCAGTCTTTACCCCGACGAGGAACTTTACATTTTTCTCGCCAGCTATATCGACAAGCCTCTGTGTGACGACACCATCGAATACAACAGCTTCATAATCTTCTGTGTATCTCATAGCATCCACTAGATCTCTTACAGATACCTTGTGTTTAACATTACCGTCTGCATCGAGAAGGTATGCATCAAGTGTACCTGGTAGTTTTTCGATTATCTCCCCAAATCTGTCAAGATCTGAGTAAGGCTTTTTTGGCTGTACTGGCTCAGGGTGTGAATGATTCTCATGCTGGTGCTGTTGTTTTGGGTGGAAGTCCCTTTCTTCAGGCTTTTGTTGTGGCTTTGATGTGATTTCAGATTTTGGTTTGTCAAGGTTCTCAACAATCCACTGCTCGGCAGGTATCTTGTTTCTCAATGCTTTAATGATCTCTTTCTTTGTTAGTTCCTCTACTTCTTTTCCCATTGGTGCTCTAGCCACATAGTCAATCTCTGCTATCTGGAAAAGTTCTCTTAGGATTAGTTCTCCGCCTCTGTCTCCATCAACAAATGCTGTGACTGTCTTTTCATGTGAGACACCAGCTATTGTCTGAGAAACGCTTGTCCCTTCAACGGCAATGGTGTTTTTTATTCCTATCTTTAGTAAGTTTAGTACGTCTGCCCTTCCCTCGACAACTATGATTGCATCACTTTCGTCAACATTTGGACCGGCAGGCAATTTATCGTCACCAAAGGTCTTAATTTCCCCCATCCTGACTGATTCCTTTACCTCATCGGTAAGCTCCTGGCTTTCAGGGGTTATCTCATCAACCATTGTTGTAAGGATTATTTTGGCTCGGTCTATTACATAATTTCTCTTTGATTTTCTGACGTCCTCTATAGCCTTAACATCTATCTTAGCATTACATGGCCCAACTCTATCAATTGTCTCAAGTGATGCTGCAAGAATTGCTGTTTCGACCTTATCAAGACTTGATGGAACAATAATTTCTCCTGTACTCTTTCCATTTTTTGAAACAATGTTTACTCTTATCCTTCCAATCCTTCCGGTCTTCTGTAACTCCCTCAAATCAAGGTCATCACTCAAAAGTCCCTCTGTCTGACCAAATATCGCACCAACAACATCCGGCCTCTCAACGATACCGCTTGCAGAGATCTGTGCCTTAATAATATATTTAGTAGTTCCAACTTCCTCTTTTATTTCTTTAAAATAATCATCGGTTTTCTTCGATACAATATCCTCAATAAAATCTTTATCATTCATAATTAATCTCCCTCCTAAAAAAAATTACAGAATGCCCATGGCCTTGTTTGTCATTTCGATTGACTCGTCTCTCTTCTTTAAATCAAACATGGCCCTTATGGCATCTACGTTTTCAGGGACTATGTCGGACTCCTGGTGAATGGCTTGGATGTAGTAAAGCATCCCATCCTTTACACTGATTGAGTCTTTCCAAACGTTAATCTCATACATGTCCCCTCTATTTCTACCCAGATTCTTGGCATACTCCATTATATCTGCTGTAGAATCTATTCCCTCTTCTTTACTAACAAGAATAACTCTTGATCTATTATTAAATAAGTCTATTACATCCTCCCTCTTAATATCCTTCTTCAAGTCGACCATTATCGTGTGGAGGTGCATTAGTGTTGTTGGCACCTTAACTGCTATGGTCTCAATATCTATTGGGAGAACAGTCTTTAAATCAGGGCCGTGATGAGACGGTACCTTGACCTCTGGAACAATCGCGTTGATAGGTCCTTTCTTGTTGTCGCCTGGGTCAGCTGCCCTTCTTATCATTACAGCCTTAACCTTCTTTATGGCATTAGCTTCGTTAATACAGCTTAAAGTCCTTGCAAGCCCAGTTGTGTTGCAAGAAACAACTCTTATGTACTTTTGACCTACGTTTTTATCAAAATTAGCGTGAGCGTTAAAGGAGGTTCCTATTGATGCATCTTCTCCACCTTGAAAGATTGCATTTATACCAAGTGACTTGTAGAGCTCCATATTCTTGCCGCCCTGTTTTCCTGGGGCGCCATCTATGACTACGTCTACTGAGTCTTTAATGTCCTTTAAGTAACCGTTTGTTTCCAATCCTCTCTTTTTAAAGGCATCAACATCTGCGCCTTCAACACAATAAAGGTCAAAACCCTTCTTTATTGCCTGTTCTGCATCAAAATCGGGCGTTCTCTTTGAAACGCCAATTATCTTCATATCTTTCTGGAGGGCTACTGCATCTGCTACCCTCTTCCCTACCGTACCGTAACCATTTATAAATACGTTTATCATGAAATTCACCTGAATTAGAAATTATTGATGAGTAAATTAATTTCACCTTAAAGATATTTGAAATTGGACGTTTATAAGCGTTTGCCATACATTATTTGCTAAAAAATTGCCTTTATTGAACACCAACTTTTATATAAACTTTTATTGTAGCACTCTCATGAAAAGTATAATGGTCTTTGGAACTGTCCAAGCGGTCGGCTTCAGACCATTTGTCTATAGGATAGCCATCGAAAATAAGGTAAGTGGCTATGTTCGAAACAGAGGAGAGTATGTAGAGATCGTCATTGATGGTCCAAAAAACAATGTTGACTCTTTTGTAAATGATCTTTATGGAAAAAAGCCTCCTTTGGCCAAGATTGATAGGCTTGATATAACTGAAAAAAGCTCCGATGAGAATTTCAAAACAGGTATTTTTTATATCAAGGAAAGTAAAAGTGGGAGCTCTGGCTCTGCCTCCATAATACCACCTGACATTTGTGTATGCAATGACTGCCAGAAGGAGCTATTCGAAAGAACCGACAGAAGATACCTTTACCCATTTATCAACTGCACAAACTGTGGGCCAAGATTTACTATAATCAATAAGACACCATACGATAGGGAGATGACCACGATGGGGAAGTTCAAACTATGCCCTTCCTGTCTAAAAGAATACAAGAACGTTCTTGACCGGAGGTATCACGCTGAACCTGTGGCGTGCCCAGAGTGTGGGCCCCATTACTCACTGTTTGATAAATCTGGGAAGAAAATAGATAACCCAATAGAAAACGCTGCAAGGCTTTTGGAAGAAGGCAAGATTATTGCGATAAAGGGTCTTGGAGGTTACCACATAGGATGCGATGCCTTAAATGAAGAGGCTATTAATGAGCTAAGACAAAGGCTTGGGAGGCCTTACCAACCATTTGCCATCCTTGGGAGGGATGCACCTTCTGTAGAGAATGTTACCAAGATGAATAACGAAGAAAAAAAACAACTAACTTCATTTGAGCGGCCGATAGTTGTTCTAGAAAAAAAAGATGAAAAGACCTTTGAGAATGCAGCACCGGGGCTGCATAATGTCGGTATAATGATCCCCTATTCTCCGCTACACTTTCTTCTTTTCAGATATACCTCACTTGATTTTTTTGTTATGACCTCAGCCAATATGCCTGGAGATCCAATGGTTATAGCTAATGAAGATGCTTTCAAATCCCTCGATGTTGATTATTTCTTATCCCACAATTTAGAGATATATAATAGATGCGATGATTCTGTCCTACGGGACTCCAAATTCATAAGGAGATCAAGGGGTTTCGTGCCACAGAGTATTGATATACCTCACAAGAAGAAGATCCTCGCATTTGGTGCAGAGCTAAACAATGCGTTCACCTTGACAAAGGAGGGTAAGGCCTTCATCTCCCAGCATATAGGGAACACCACTCATTATGATACACTAATGTTCTTTGAGGACTCTATTAAAAAACTACTTGTTCTGCTAAATATGAAGATGGAGGAAATAGACCTATTAGTATCTGACCTTCATCCCCAGTATGAAACGACAAAGCTTTCCGAGAGATATTCAAAGGAAACTGGGATACCGTTTGTAAGGATCCAGCACCACATAACTCATGCAAAGGCAGTCCTGACTGAAAACAATTTTGAGGAAGGGATTGCAATCGTTTGTGATGGTACAGGTTACGGCATTGATGGGAAGTCCTGGGGTGGGGAAGTCTTCCACGTTACAAAAGAAGATGAAGAAAGGATAGGCCATATGGGGGAATACCCTCTTCTAGGCGGGGATAAAGCCGCTAAGGAGCCTGTGAGGATACTTGTCTCAATGCTCTCTGAAGAGCCTCTCGATGAATATCAAAGTACATATAGGTATGGAGCTCAAGGAATAGAAGCTCTAAAGAATCTTCTAAGAGAAGAAAAAATTTCTTCAACGTCATGCGGTAGAGTCCTTGACATGTTTTCAGTTATGCTCGGCGCTTGCTCAGAAAGGACTTATGAGGGCGAGCCTGCTATGAAACTAGAGTCTCTTGCCTGGAGGGGAAAAGACCTTAATGTCCCAATAGAAGTAGAAGATAATATACTCATGATAAAGGATTTTTCTAAAAGAATATTTGACATGAGAAACGATCATAGAAAGTGTGATCTAGCAAGGACTGTCCATGTTTCTCTCGCCAAGGCCTTTTCAGAGATTGCAATTGAAGTGGCAAAAGAACATAATCTTCCAGTAGGGTTTTCAGGTGGGGTTGCATACAATAGGATATTCTCAGACACAATAAAAAAACAAGTTGAATCAGAGGGCATTAAATATCTAGAGCATAGATTGATCCCATGTGGCGATGGTGGCGTTTCATTCGGCCAGTCACTTTTCTCATACAAAAACATATAAGATTTTAATTCTAGTATATATCTATGGATATAGAATACGTCGAGGTTGGAAGATTATACACCCATGAGCGGATAGTTCCAAGTGTTCTCAACAGGCTTATGATCAAGATGGAAAGAGAGAAGAAGTTTTCTGTCGCGATAATAGTCGATAGAAATACTATGACAATTCTCGACGGACACCACAGGTTTGAGGCCGCAAAGAGACTCGGGTGTAAAAAGGTACCCTGTCTTCTAGTTGATTATAATGATCCAGAGATAAAACTAGGGCAGTGGTTTCCTGTGATATACGGGGACATAGGTAAGATTGTAGAAATTTTAGAAAAGAATGGGATGTCCGTGAGATACGAGAAGTCACTTAATAAGGCATACTGGCTATTGTATTCTGAAAAGGCCGATGCTATACTTGTCCCTAAAAGGGTGACAAAGGATGAAGTTGTAAAAACTGCAAAGAAAGGAGAGTTATTTCCTCCAAAGACTACAAGGCATATGCTCCCAAAATTAAACAAGTTTGTCGATATACCACTCGAAGAACTTTATGAATAATTAAATGGGTCCTTGTTGATAGAGGCAGCGGCAACAACTTTTTCTATTCTTTTTTTCCTTGTCTCAGGGCGTTTTGCACTAAGAATCCAGTATAGTATTGATTTTTTACAGGATCTTTAAATGAGTTAAAATTGGTGTATACCTTTTCATCTTGAGAAAATGCTTCTTGTAAATCCTCTGGTATCTTTAGGTCATCGATAGAAGAGAGTAGATCCCAGTATCCATTCTTCTTCGCAATTTCTATCTTATAAAGGCCAGCTTCAGTCATTAACCCTTGACTTATCATTTTCTCTACACGCCCCTTGTTCAACTTTGACCATATGCTATCTAACTTCCTTGGGGTGTAGAGTTGCATATACTTCTCTTCATCTATCCTGTTTACAGTACTATCAATCCAGCCAAAGCAAAGTGCCTCTTCAACGGCCTCATCATAAGATACGCTAGTTTTTCCGCTTTTCTTTTTGTAATAAATAAGCCAAATACCTTTAGAAGTCCCATGATTCTCTTTAAGCCAGTTGCGCCATTCTTTTCTATCCTTTGCAAGAAACTTATCAAAGTTATTTGTGGCGTTTCGCATTTTACCACTAAAGTTCATCTTGCCGCGGAAACTATTTTTATTATGTCCCCATTCTGAAGCTCATAGTCATCTTTTATTCTCATCTTGGTTCTTGCGTTGACTGCGTAGAGGAAGTTCTTACCTATATCGGTATGGATCCTAAATGCTAGATCCCTCGGCGTTGAGCCCCTCTCCATAAGATATGCGTCAGGTAAGACATTTCCCTTACCGTCCTTCATATGGGATTCGTCCTCTACAGGGTACACCACTATCTTACCAAGGATATTGAAAACAACTTCGTTAATAGCATTCTGGACTCCTGTACCAGAATTTTTCTCCATAAAACCCTTAATCCTGTTCAAGGCCTCTTTCTGTTTATCATTTAGATTTCCAGTGACTTCAAAAGATGCGCCTGATGGAACATATTTCAACAAACCTGCATGTGCGGCCTTCCTCAAAACAAGTTCAGCTTCAGCACTAACAGTGAAGACATTTCCGAGCTTTTCTTTAAGTGCTTTGATATTCTCAGGCGGGGCTATATCGACTTTATTTAATACTATTGTTATGGGCTTTGATATTCTCCTCAATGATTTTGCAAATATCAATAGCTCATCTTCCTTCCAATGCATGCACTTTTCAGTGTCAAGCTTTGTCTCTCTGAGTGCATTGATAACATTAATTTCTGATATCCCTATACCTGTGAATTGCTCAGCAACGATCTTACTGAAATCATGATGCCCCGATGACACCTTCCTTGCAAATCTAAACCAATTGTCATTTAATATTCCAAAAAACCAAAGATCTATTTCTTCTTCCAAAAATTCTATATCTTCGAGTGGATTATGACTTCCTACAAGGACAGGATTTCCTTCTATATCTGTTGAGCCTGATGCATCGACTACATGAATTAGTGTCTCTGCTCTTGAAAGATCGTTTAAGAACTTGTTACCAAGACCCCTCCCAGAATGTGCGCCTTTTACAAGACCTGCCACATCTATTATCTTTAGTGGTACAAGTCTCGTTCCGTCAATACATTTTGAGTTCTGAGGCAAGCACTTGATATTAAGCTCCTTACAGGGACACTTGTATGTGACATATGTCGCCCCCATGTTTGAATCAATTGTTGTAAAAGGATAATTTGCAATTTCTGCCCCACCAAGGGTAACTGCATTAAAAAATGTTGATTTTCCTACATTTGGTTTTCCTACTATTCCTACATCCATTAAATTCCCTCCCTAGATACATAAAGACGTGGAAAGTTCATAGTGGATACAGCAGTTGCACCATAATAATCCCTTATATAAAGGATTGATTTCAGGTGAAGATCCTTTTTCACGTCACAGCATGCGTTAGTTAACATGATACACCTATAGCTTCTATAGTAAGCATCAGCTACTGTATGCCTAAGTGAAAGAGAGGTCAAGAGACCAGAGAAGACAAGATTTTTCATTCCCATCTCTCTCAAAAGCTCATCGAGCCCTGTTCCGTAAAAACCACTATATTTTCTTTTCTTTATGGTATAATCCCCATCTTTTGGGTTAAGCTCATCAATTATCTTCGCTCCACTCGTTCCATCAATTGCATGTTCACCCCTAATCTCTACTTCTCTATCGAAGTTTTTAAGGTGTGAATCGCAGATGTATATGACAGGAAAATTTTGTTCTCTGAAGAATTTTGATATTTCCCTTATAGGAGAAATGACGTCTCTAGCATACTCATACTTTGAATCGCCGTATACAAAATCATTAAGCATGTTAATGATGAGAAGAGCGTATTTTTCCATGTTATCTAATCTAGTTAGAAGCTATATAAAATTTGGCTTTATAAAAAAATAGTAAAAAATTAAATTTATTTACTTAACTACTTCTTTGTCTGAGATCTCAAGTGCCTTGTCTACAACATCTAAGGCTTCGTTTATCTGCTCAGGGGTAATGCTAAGCGGAGGAGCGAATAAGAGTGTTGAGACCATCTGCAAGAAGAATACTCCATTCTTCATACACTCACCTGTAACTTTGGCCGGGATTGGAACATGTCCTCTCATGAACTTTTCTTCCCTGGTTCCTGCTTGCTCCTTTGTCTTTGTGTTTTTGATCAATTCTATTCCCCAGAATAGACCTTTTCCTCTGACATCCCCTACTGACTTGTGGTCTGCCTTGATTTCATTCAATCTCTTTTCCATTACCTTTTCCATCTTAGCAGCGTTTTCAACAAGTTTGTTCTTCTTCATGTAGTTTATAGTTGCAACTCCGGCTGCACATGCTAGTGGGTGACCTGCATATGTGTGGCCTTCAACAAACCAGTGATCCTCAAAGTAGTCTGAGATTTTCTTAGAGTATGTTGTACCTCCTAAAGGCACGTATGTTGCAGATAAGTTCTTAGCAGTTGTTATTATATCGGGTTGGAATTTATAGTGTTCAATTGCTAACCATTTACCTGTTCTTCCAAATCCAGTCATTACCTCATCAGCTATCAAACAAACATTGTACTGATCACATATCTCCCTTAACATAGGGAAGTACTCTTTTACTGGTGGAATGATACCATTTGATCCTACAATTGGCTCAGCAATTATGGCAGCGACTGTTTCCTTTGCTTCATATCTGATCATGTCACCAATGTACCTTGCACATATGATGTCACAGCCTGGGTATTTCAAGTTGAATGGGCATCTGTAACAGTAGCAGTCAGGACCGTGCAATATACCTGGGTAACCTGGCTCATTAGGGAATCTTCTTGGGTCCCCTGTTAACATCATGGCTATACCAGTGGCACCGTGGTAGGACTGGTAACGTGAAATTATCTTATATTTTCCTGTGTACCATTTTGCAGCTTTTACTGCAGCCTCGTTTGCTTCAGTACCACTTGAAGAAAAGAATGTTTTTCGGTAGTTTGGTCCAGCTATATCTGCCACCATCTTACCGAGTTTGGCTCTTGCTTCAGATCCAAGCCCTGGACCGATATATGCATACTTATTAAGCTGTTCTATAATCCCATTATTTATTTCTTTTACATTATGACCACAGCTTGTACTGTTGAGCTGTGAAGAGAAGTCAGAATACCTTTTTCCTGATTTATCCCAGAAGTAAATGCCCTCTGCCTTCTCTATCATGTTAACCTTGACATCAGCTTGGCATGACCAAGATCTCATAACATATTCTTTTTCAATCTGTGCATAGTCCTCCATAAAAAGCCTCCTAAATTTGAATAAGCACGTTAATTTAATATAATTCAGATTTATATAACTTTCGACATAAATTGGAATATCTAAAAAATAGTTTAATAACATCTATTTAATTAATAGATTATCCAATGAAAATCCGAAAATTTGAAAATAAAATAAAAATTAATTATTTTATAATGGATAGAACTTTTCTCTTTTTATGAACTTGCCCCATCCTTTTTTGCCCTTAAGTTTACCATCCTGAACGACAATATTTCCCCTAGACAAGACGGTCACTGGGTAACCTTTTACTACCATTCCTTCCCATGGTGTGTAGTCAGTGTTTTGATGAAGGTTCTTTACTGAAATAGTGACTTCTTTTTCAGGATCAAATACAACTATATCGGCATCAGATCCAACTGCAATTGTTCCTTTTTGTGGGAATAGACCAAACATCTTAGCAGGGTTTGTGGAATTAAGTTCAACGAATTTGTTTATTGTGATCCAGTCCTCAAGAACTCCAGTAGTATACATTACAGCCATTCTTGTTTCGATTCCTGGTGCACCGTTTGGTATTTTTGCAAAATTATCCTTACCCTTATCCTTTTGTCCCTTCATGAAGAATGGGCAGTGGTCTGTAGAAATTACCTGAAGGTCTCCCCTCTCGATTGCAAACCAAAGTGCATCCTGATCAAACTCTGATCTTAGTGGTGGTGACATAACATACTTTGCACCGTTAAAATCAGGCTCTGTATACCGCTCTTCATCAAGGGTAAGATATTGAGGACATGTCTCTCCATATATCGGAAGCCCTCTTTCCCTACCTTCATGTATTGCCTCAACTGCCTCTAAACAAGAGTTGTGAACAATATATAATGGAGCTTCAGCCAATTCAGCTAGCGTAATTGCCCTTTGACATGCTTCACCCTCTAGTATTGAAGGTCTTGAAACAGCATGATACATCGGCTCAGTCTTCTTCTCTTCTAAAAGTCTCTTTGTATAAAGGTCAATTAAATGGCCGTTTTCAGCGTGAAGCATTACTAGTCCACCAAAGTCTCCTGCTTTTTCAAGCGCTTTAAAGAAAGCATCATCTTCGACCATTAGGGATCCCTTGTATGCAAAGAATAATTTGAAACTTGGAATACCCCGATCATTAATCATCGTCTCCATTTCTTTTAGGGTATTTTCATTAACATCAGTCATGGCCATATGAAATCCGTAATCAATGTAAGCGTTCCCAGTTGCTCTTTTATTCCATTCATCAAGTGCCGCTTGGAGTGTCCCTCCCTTTGATTGAATAATAAAGTCTACGACACATGTTGTTCCACCAAAAGCCGCTGCCTTTGTTCCAGTCTCCCATGTATCAGATGAATATGTCCCCATAAATGGCATTTCAATATGTGTATGTACATCTATAAATCCTGGGAATATTAACATACCCTTCGCATCAACCTTTTTGGAGCCAGAAAGCTCCTTACCAATAGCAACAATCTTTTCTCCTTCAATCCCTATATCTGCTTCATACATATCTGTAGCAGTAACTATCGTTCCATTCTTAATAACGAGGTCCATAATTTTGCCTCCTACCCCTATACAGATAGGATTTTAGAATTTATAAGACTTATGATATTTAAAGAAAAAAGAAATTTTATTATTTTTCTATCATTTGAAGGTTATCTTCAGTTAAAAAATTAAAATGATTTCCATTTTTAAGCGAAATTCCTTGACCATTAATAACATTCATTACTTCAATCATAGTTTCATTGACATCTTCGCTTAATACTTCGTAAATGTCTTCATCACTAAAGATCTCCTTTGCAGCATAAATCTCATAATCAAGAATCTCTGACATAAGATTATCTTGAATCTTTCTCTTTGAATACCCCCTCAGATTCAGTCTTTCCAGAAGAATTTTAGGGTTACATCGCAAAATTATCGCTTTATCTGCTTTGAAGGGTATGTGAGAGTCTATTATTACGTTATCAAGCCCAAGAAGTTTATTTTCAACTGCCTCTTCATCAATGATAATTTCATCTTCTTCAACTGGGAATTCAAAATTCTCTTTAGCAAAATCACCTATATTTATATAAGTGAAATTTAATGTTTCTGCGACCTTTTTTGATATCAAGGTCTTCCCGACACCTGGTACACCTGAGATTAATATCCTCATATACACCTAGATAAACGAAAATCTTAAATACGTTGTTTATATTTGCCTGATATACACGGGCCCGTGGCTTAGATTGGTTATAGCGTCCGGCTGATAACCGGGAGGTCCTGAGTTCAAATCTCAGCGGGCCCACCATTCTTATCTTTTATCTGTGTTTACTAACACCTATCTTCGGACAATATTCCTCTATTGGGCATATACTGCATTTTGGACTTATCGGTGCACATACATTTTGCCCGTATGTAACAAGGATATCGTTATATTCTATCCAATGCTTCTGGGGAAGTTTTTCTCTTAAGGCAAACTCAGTTTGGAAAGGATTCTTTGTTTTTACATACCCCCATCTATTGGATATCCTATGAACATGGGTATCAACACATACACCAGGCTTTGAATAACCCAGAGTCACAACTATATTGGCAGTTTTTCTCCCAACGCCTTTTAATTTCAATAGCTCATCTATTTCATCAGGGACTTTTCCATTGTAATCATCGAGTAATTTTTTTGACATCTCAATAATTCTTTTTGCTTTAGTTTTATAGAATCCTACAGGATAGATAAGTTTCTGGATCTCAAGCTCTTCAAGAGTTATCATCTTCTTTGGAGTATCAGCTTTTTCAAAAAGTCTTAGTGACGCCCTCTTTGTAGTTTCATCTTTAGTTCTAAGACTTAGCATGCATGAGATTAGGACTTTGTATGGATCTCTGTCTGAAGCTACTTCAGTTACTATAGGGACAGAGAATTTTTTAATCTCTTCTCTGAGTATACCCAAAATTTCAGATATATTGTTATTATCTATTATGGACTTCCCCTCGTTTTAACTTAAGAAAATCATTTATTATTTTATTGTGATCAAATGATAAATTATTTGGGATAGAGTTTAATTCAAACAAGAATATTTCTTTAGCATCATCTCCTGCTTTTGGGGTTCCACTGCCTTTACCATAAAAAACAACACTGACTGTATGTCCTCTAGGATCACGATTTGGTTCAGAATAAACCCCTAGAAGAGATAATCCATGAATATCTAATCCAGTCTCTTCCTTTGATTCTCTTAAGGCTGCATCTTCAACTGACTCACCATATTCTACAAAGCCACCAGGCAGGGCAAAAAAATCCTTAAAGGGTTCTCTGCCTCTTCTTATAAGGACGAGTTTATCATTAAAAAAAATTATAATATCAACTGCTAGCGAAGGAGACCTTCTCATATCCTAACTCCAATGAGTCGCTTGAAGAAGATTGTAACATACCCGAGTTTAGGTATTTTAAAAAGACTTTTCCCAACGACAGCGTGATCTGGAACTCCAGGATACTTGGTACCATTCTCAAAGTATGTGTCTTCAGAAGGATTATTATCTCCTTTTGTTACAAAATACAGTTTTTCATTTTCTTCTATAATATTAATTACACGATGTACTATAGGTATATCCTGATATGGTCTTTTGTAAACAATAATATCCCCTATTTGGATGTTTTCTGGGTTTGTTCCCTTAATCACTATAATATCGCCCCTATAGTAAACTGGCTCCATGCTGCCAGATATGACTACCGCTACAGGATTGTCAACCTTTAAAGCATATGATAGAGTCACACTAATGACTAGGTAAAGCAATACGGCAATGATTATGCCTTCAACTATTTCTTTAGCTTCCTTCTTGTAATCCACTATCTCACTTCTAGAACAATGCTTTATATAGAGATATAAGAAACCTTTTAAAAGTTTATTGATAGCTTCAAGTGGTGATTTAATGGAAGAAACAAGTGACAATTATAATATACCAATGGCCCCTCCCAACGAAATTATGTCTAGGATCGTTTTTGAACTTTCTTACCAAGAAGTATTCCTTAATCTTTTGTTAAAGAAACTTGAAGATAAAGGGTTACTGAAAGCAGAGGAATTTAAGAATGAAGTTCAAAAAGAAATTGAACAGAATTATGGATTCTATTTAGACAAATACTATGCAGGAAGATAGTTATTTAATTAATTTATATATGACTGTCGCCCATAAAACTGCACATTTTTCCAAATTTTCTATTCTTACATATTCATCAGATATATGCCAAGTGTGATCAGAATCAGGTGAATGAGCAATTGCTGGCACACCGTTTAGACTTAATATCTTTGCGACAGTTATTCCTGAAGATGTTGCAAATCTCATAGGCATTCCAATTTCACTAGCTGTATTCTTGAAGGCTTCTACCAAATCATTTTCATTATCTATTACATGAGGTAAATGTCTAGTTTTAATTTCACCAAGTCGTATATCGACATCCTTGTCTTTCTTCTTTAGATTCTCTATCACTTCAGATAATCTTTTTTTAACCATCTCTTCAGTTATTCCATAAGGGTACCTAACATCCACTGTCACGTTGCATCTTGAAGCAACTATATTTGGTGCGTTTCCTCCTGATATCATACCTACATTAATTGTTGGAGGAGTAAATCTATTGTCATATTTTAGATTGAAGTCAAATTTTTCAAAATCAGCAATTAATTTTGATACTTTAATAATGGAGTTGATTCCAAGTTCAGGTGTAGAGCCATGGGCCTGTTTTCCGTAACTTTCTAGGTCAAACCATGCGGCACCTTTCTCCCCTATAATTGCTTCGTCAATTGTGCCACTATCTGGAACTATTGCATAATCAGGTTTGAATCCTTTTTCCATCAGGTATTCTACACCATAATCGGAACCCATCTCTTCATCTGAGACCGCACAAAAGTATATTGTACCTTTAAACTTGAGTCCACTTTTTATCAATGCCTTGACACCTGCCCATGATGCTGCAAGACTCCCTTTATTATCGAGAGCCCCTCTACCGTAAATCTTACCATCTTCTTCATATGGCTGGAATGGGTGTTTGGTCCAGCCTTCACCAGGAGGGACAACGTCCATGTGGGACAGTATGGCTACACTTGGTTTACCCGTACCAATCTTTCCGATGTAATTGGGTCTTTTTTCATCTTTGGATATAATCTCAACTTCGGCACCTATTTCCTTCATACATTTTATGATTATATCGTGCAAAAGGTATTCATTGCCAGGGGGATTTACGGTTTCTGTTTCAATTAAACTAAACAAGAAATTTAGCATTTCTTCCTTATCAAGATTAGATTTGATCTTATCGGCTGCATCTAAAATACTCACTTTAACTCCCCCGCATATTTTAAAGCCTGATAAAAGTACTTTTTTGTTAAGTCCTTAGCTGAGTTATCATCAGATACTCTATACCCATAAACTTTTGCTCTCACACATGCCCTGTAACCTTTATAGAAAGAAAGAAGCTTTTGGATCTCTTTATCATTGCTTTCCAATATGTATTTCTCAGAAAATATTTTAGAGAGATCTTCTCGTCCAAGAAATTCTAAATCCATACATAAAAATGCAATCTCAGCTGCAACATCAGTTGTATTTATCCCAGGATTAAATTCAATTGCATCAAATATATAGGTATCTTTTGGCGTAACGAATATGTTTCCAGAATGAAGGTCGCCATGTGTTTGTACAATCTTACCCTTCTTGATCCTCTTCTCAAAAAGAAGGGTATTGTTAGCCATGAAATCGAGATTTTTTCCAATAAGTGTATTAAATTCATCACTTGAGAACAAATCTCCTATGAAACATTCAAGGTCTTTGAAGTTATCCATAACGTTCTTTTTAATGTTAGCTAATGATCCATATTTTCCTGTAGAATCAACTTTAGACATTTTGTGAAACAATAGAGTCTTTAATGCTATCTCTTCAATATTCTTCTTAGTTATTTTGTTTTTTTCAATAAGAGTTCTCATAATATATTTTTCAGGGATTCTTTTCATTACAACTGTGTATTCAAGTGGCAATCCAGTATCTGAAAGAACAAGCTTACTATCTTCTCTTACAAGAGCTGAAACTTTAATATAGATATCAGGACTCAATAGTTTGTTTATCCTAAACTCTTCCTTACAGAAGAATTTTCTTTGATCCAGAGTTGAATAATCAAGAAATGAGTATTTGACATCTTTTTTTATTTTATAAGCATGTTTTTTAGTGAGAAAAATATAAGAAGAATGAGTTTCTTTTACTTCTTCAACTTTTTCGTTAAAGGTATTATCATCAATCATGGATTTTAGATGCTCGTTCATTAAAGATATAAGAATATCCAAGATTTAAAAGGTTTTATGGCTTCTAAAAACTTTAGAAATTGAATAAAGCTTATTTAAGCGTTTTTTTGAATTTATGAGGCTTTAGAGCCTAGAATTAAAATTATCAAATAAGTGTTTCACCCGAAACTTTAAAATAGTTAATTGTGGCTTTAGTGATGTGGTATAATGTGTGGAATCGTTGGCATTATAAATCATCAAAAGATATCCATAAAAAATGACCTTTTGAAGTCTCTAAAAAGACTTGAATACAGAGGATACGATTCTGTCGGATACGCAACTATTGAGGGTAAGGTTGAAAAGAGTGTTGGCGAGATATCAAATTTTTTAGATGAGATTGAGGATTCCACAACGTCATGTGCCATCTCCCATACACGATGGGCTACTCACGGTGGCGTGACAAAAATAAATTCTCATCCTCATTGGGAGTGTAATGAAAATATTTTTACCGTTCACAACGGGATTATTGAAAATTATCAAGAGTTAAAAAAAGAGCTTATTGGAAAAGGACATGTTTTCATAACAGATACTGATTCTGAGGTAATATCACACTTTCTCGAAGAAGAATTGAAATCAAAAAATATGATTGATGCAATAAAATCATTTATTTCTCAGATCCAAGGAACATATGCTATCCTTGTGATTGAAAAGGGAAAAAATAGGATATACGCAATAAAGAAGGACTCTCCACTTGTTTTGGGAATAGGTAATGGCAGATTATATCTAGCATCAGATATCTATGCATTCTCTGACAGTACTAACAAAGCCATATTTTTTGAGGACGGCGAATTTGCTATCATTGAACCTGATACCTACTCTTTTTATGATAGCACAGGAAAAATGCTCAAAAAAGAAATATATGAATTTACTTGGTCAATCTCTCAGGAAGAATCTGTTCAGAATTATCCACATTATATGCTAAAGGAGATTCATGAGCAACCAATAGCAACACAAAGACTGATTAATTCTCTAGATGGAGAACAGCACGACAAAATCAAAAGAATTGCTGATCTTGTAAAAAGTTCTAAAAGAGTAGTTTTTACAGCTGCCGGAAGCTCCTATTATGCATCACTTCTAGGCGTATACTTTCTCAATAGAATAGGGATAAATGCACATACCCTAATTGCAAGTGAGTTCCAAAATTTTATGCTTGTCGATAAGGATACACTTTTCATAGCAATATCCCAAAGCGGAGAAACTATGGATGTTGTTACTGCAACTAAGTGGGCAAAAGAGAGAGGTGCAAAGATAGTTTCACTTGTGAATGTTCCTCACTCGACAATACAAAGGATGTCCGACATATCCCTAGAGATACATGCGGGCCCTGAGATATGTGTTGCTGCAACTAAGACATTCACAAATCAGGTTGTTTCGCTCTTATACTTATCTTGGTTATTAGGATTTTCTGTTAACATGAAGACTATACCGAATAAAATTGATTATGTCATAAAAGAAAATGAAGACCTCATCAAAAAAATGGCTGATGAGCTCTATGAGAAGAAGGACATATATATTATCGGAAGAGGACTTTCTTATCCGCCTTCTAGAGAGATGGCACTGAAATTAAAAGAGATATCTTACATACATGCCGAAGGTATGATGGGTGGAGAGCTAAAACATGGAACTATTGCATTAATAGAACCTGGAACTCCTGTTATCGCATTGATACCGGGAAAAGATTTTGACATGTACTCCAATGCCAAAGAGGTAGAAGCCCGAGGAGCTAGAGTCATAACAATAGCCAATATGATGGATTCTGATTTCAAGCTAGACATAACAATAAATGATGGCAAATTC
>JAMNZA010000111.1 GCA_023622545.1 Methanobacteriota archaeon
TTAGTTGAATTAAGTCCAACTGGATACGGTGCAATGACTGGAACTATACCCTTTTTCAACTTAAATGCACACACAGTAATATCGTTCCTTTTGTCTTGGATAATGACAGTTGTAATTTGTTACTACTCTTCACCTAAGAAATCTGCACCTGGTGTAAAATGGTTAAATGATCTTTCAGCACCATTATTACTCTTAATCGGAATAGGTTTACTCTGGTGGGGTTACTCAAAGGCCGGTGGTTGGGGACCAATTCTAAATCAGCCAACAACAGCTTCTATGGCTATTTGGCCAGCGTTCTTGACCGCAATGGTAGCATACTGGGCAACTTTAGCGATTAATATATCTGACTTGACTAGGTTTGCTAAGAATCAAAAAGTTCAGTATATAGGTCAGACACTTGGAATGCCAACAACAATGACATTATACTCCTTCATAGGGGTAGCAGTCACATCCGCATCAGTTGTTATTTTCGGAAGCGCGATCTGGGATCCTGTAGCTTTGATGATTAAAACTGGAAGTGTATTCTTCATTTACGTTGGATTAATATTCGTCATTCTAGCAACACTAACAACAAATATTGCTGCAAACATGGTTGCTCCAATTAACGATGTAATGCACGTATATCCAAAGAAATTAAACTGGGAAGTTACAACTATTATCATAAGCTTGATAGGTATACTAATGCAACCTTGGAGATTCTTGGCAGATCCAAATGCATACATTTGGACATGGTTATTGGGATATGGAGCATTCCTTGGACCTGTTGCAGGTGTCGTTATAGCAGACTTCTGGCTTATTAGGAAACAAACTATTAAATTAGATGACATATACAAGAATAACGGATACTATGATTTCAAGAAGACTGCAAACCCAATAATGACCGTGTTATTACTAATCTGTGCAGGATTGATTATGTTCTTCTCAACACAGGGATTAATTCTTGGAACAGGATGGCCTTCATGGATTACTACAGCAGTATTAATACTTGGTGTATTGGGTTCAATATACCTTGGATACTCTAAGACACACGGAGTTAACATGGTCGGTGCAGTTTCACTATTCCTTGGAATAGTAGTTTCAATGGGTCTACCTTTGTTAGTTCCATCAGCAGGAATGTGGACATGGTTCATAGGATTATTCATATCCTTAGTACTCTACTACGTTCTATACCCCGCTTGGTATGCAAAGGACTTTAGTCCAGTCCCAAAATAAAATAATTTAATTTTTAATTTTTCTTTAATTTTTCAAGAAAACCTTTATAATAAAATTGTATTAAATTCTGATGTGATTTCATGATTGAATATTTACTAGTGTTATTAGTATTCAC
Source organism: Methanobacteriota archaeon (assembly GCA_023622545.1). Lineage (GTDB taxonomy): Archaea > Methanobacteriota_B > Thermococci > Methanofastidiosales > Methanofastidiosaceae > Methanofastidiosum. Next base: position 1,328 of record JAMNZA010000111.1, read on the forward strand.
TATTTTTAGCATATGGCATTCAGGAACTTCAAAGGATTCATTTAAGAAAGCCTTTACTTCAAAATTTAATCTAAGTCTTTCTTCATACACTTTGATAAGAATTCCTGTATCCCTTTTGTTTCTTGGGCTTACTCTTTACTTAGTATTTTTATACAGAAAGTTAACGCCTGAACTATTTACACCGATCAGAGGATTTGTAGGTATTATCCCACCACTTATAGCAATGTGGCTGTCTTCTTATGTCACTCTCCAGATATCTAAAGCGAATAGGCTTCCTCAATACTTTGGGATATTGGACACTCCAAAGGTATTCTTCTACAGTGGTGCTTATTCTATTTGTAGACATCCATTATATTTTTCATGGCTATTAGCAGTCTGGGGTTTCATGGTATCAAGCCCATACTTATTGTACCTTGAATTTGCTTTACTAATCACAATCTTTGTAGGTTACATGTCTAAGCAAGAAGAAAATGCAATGATAGCTTTATTCGGGGAGAGGTATACTGAATATAAGGAGAGGGTTCCATTTTTGCTTCCATACGGGTTTTTAACAAATAAAAACGAGACAAACATGGTTAATCTTATAAATAAGGATAACCCAAAGAAGAAAAAACAGTGATCTCATGATTGAAGTAATAGTTTGGATGATTTTGACCTTAGCAATTGGATCTATATCTGCTTTAATTTCTAAGAAATATGGTGTTGAATATATCATAGGGATGTTTGCGTGTTTTTCAGTTATTGCAAATGTTATCGCATCAAAAATTGTTGTTTTTGGTCCTTTTACAGTTCCTGCAGCAGTATTAGTCTATTCGACAACATTCTTACTAACAGACTTTCTCTCTGAACTATACTCAGAAAAAGAGGCCATCAAGGCAGTTTACATTGGATTTATCTCAAACATAGTTTTAGTAATATCTATATGGGTCGCTGTAAAATGGCAAGAAGCTCCATTTTGGCTCGGGCAGCCTGCATTTGAATCCATATTTGGCCTTGTTCCGAGGATAGTTTTGGGGTCAATGTTAGCTTATATAGTTTCTCAAAGTCTTGATGTAAAAATATTTATGTTTCTAAAAAATAAATACCCCAAGCATCTCTGGCTTAGAAATAATGCTGGAACAATGGTAAGTCAATTTGTTGATACTTTGATATTCATCACAGTTGCATTCTATGGCACAGTTCCGATTGAAGTTCTATCTTCTTTAATTATTGGACAATATGTTGTAAAATGGATAATAGCGGTCTTTGATACACCGTTCTTATACTTTGTAAAATATATCTACAACAGATGACCATTTGATTTATATACTTTTAATTTTAAATAATACTGGGTAAGTTTATGGAAGATGAAATTGATAGGGATATAGATGGAGTTCCAAAGGCCAGACTTAGTAACAGAGACAGTATCATTCTAGCAATAATCATATTAATATTCATGATAGTAGCGTATATAGTAATTTTCTGATTGATTCTATGGATCACATACCAAAATTTAAATTCTGGCTTGAGGACAAAGATAAGAAGTATATCCTAGGTGAAGGTACCGCTGAGCTTCTGCTTAAAGTCAAAGAGTTAAAATCTATATCTGAAGCTGCCAACTATTGTAATATTTCTTATGCACATGCCTGGAGAAAAATTAGAGAAATTGAGAAGAGCTCAGGTCAGGAAATTATTTCTAAAACTAGAGGCGGAAAAGGTGGGGGCCATTCTGAATTAACGCCCTTTGGTGAAAAGATTCTAGAAGAATTTCTCAAAACTAGAAAGGATATAGAAATGTATATCGCTAACTTATAGTTCTTCTATCATTTTAACTATCTTATCTATTTCTTTGTAATGGATTATCGGGACGCCATTGTATTCTTTTAGTTTTTCAGATATTAATCCGGAGATACAAAAAACTTCATCTTGAATGTCTTTTGCTAAATCCTCCTCACTCTTTGCACATAATATCTTAGGGCATTGGTATTCTCTAAAACCTTCAAGTATTAGATAATCAGAATCAAATTTATCCAAGAAATTGTTTGTGTCTTGATCATAGTATAATATTGCTTTACCTTTAGGGTAGGATAGACCGACTCTTTTTGCGCCTGCGACATAATGTTTGTAAGTATCTGTTCCTTCAGTTTCTAGAGAGAAATCATCAATATGGATACTCTTAGCAGAGGATACAGAATAACCTTTCTTAGCCAATGCATTGATAATTGATGTCACAACTGTAGTTTTTCCTGATTTCTTGAATCCGTAGACCCCAATTATTTTCATAATTATTTTGTTGTTATTTTATTTATAAATTAAACCATGGCAAAATTTAAAAGTAGTTTTAATTGACATTATTTATGAAAAAGATTAAGGTAGAGGTAAAAGATGTATCTAAGAGTTTTTCTAAGGTTGATGAAGGAAAACCTCTTCCTGTCATTCAAAATGTTAGCTTTAATGTTTATGATGGTGAATTTCTTTGTATTGTTGGTTCCTCAGGTTGCGGTAAAACAACAATCTTAAGAGTCATAGCTGGATTACAGCAGGCTGATTCAGGTGAAGTATTACTCGATGGTAATAAAATTGAATTAACTTCTTCTAAGATTGGTATGGTATTTCAGGAGTTTGCATTGTTTCCTTGGAGAACTGTTCAAAAAAATGTTGAATTTGGGCTTGAATATAAACATCTACCTCCAGAAGAAAGGGAAAAGTTAGCTAAGAAGTTTATCTCAATGGTAGGATTAAGTGGATATGAGAACAGCTTTCCTCATCAATTGTCGGGTGGAATGAAACAAAGGGTTGCAATTGCTAGGGCATTAGTCAATGACCCAGATGTTCTTCTAATGGATGAGCCATTTGGTGCACTTGATGCTCAAACAAGAAATATACTTCAAGATGAGCTATTAAGAATATGGGCAGAAACTAAAAAAACAATAATATTTATCACACACAATGTTGACGAAGCTGTCTATCTTGGAGATAGGGTAATGGTCCTCACTAAAAGACCTGCAAAAATTAAGAAAGAATTCAAGATTGCACTTTCAAGAAGGAGATCAAGAACAAATATAGAGTTTGTAATGTTAAGAAAAGAAATCTTGGATGAACTAATGAAAGAAATTAATATACAGTCTCTTCCATCCACTTGAGAAGTCTTTTTTCAACTATGTATCTGAAACCCCAGTTTATTCCTAATCCAATGAGCCCCAAGATAATCATATAAGAAAGAACATTGTCCATTCTGTGGAGATAATAGTACCACCAGATTTTGTAACCTAGTCCTTCTTTGCTTACTCCAAAAAGTTCTGCTGCGACTAGACACATCCAACCTATTCCCATCGCAACTCTTAGCCCAACGGCAATATCTGGGAAAGAGGAGGGTAGTCCAACTGATTTTAGTAAATCCTTGTTTTTGGTACAACCTAGAACCTTAGCAGCCTCTACTAATGTTTTTGGAACACTGCTAAACCCTGAGTATGTATTGGTTAGTATTGGGAAAAATGCTCCGATAAAAATTATAAATCCTGCAGATTGATGAGTTAAGCCAAACCAGACAATTGCAAAGGGTATCCATGCAAGAGGTGGAACAGGTCTAAGTAATTCAATTAACGGATCCATCAAGTATTCTATTTTCTTAAACCATCCCATCCCCATACCTATAGGTATCCCTAGTAGAATAGCAAATATCATCCCTATTGCAAAATGGTAAAGGCTTATTGCTAAATCAGTAAATATTTCCATGCTGGCCACTAGACTGTATAAAGATGTCATTGTTTCAGTAAAACTTGGTAAAATGAAGGAATTCTTTACTAAAAACATTGCAATGAATTGCCATATAAGAACTGCTGTACCTAGAGATATTACAGTATAAATCTTATACTTTTCTAAAAAACTATCAAATCCGCTCATTTGGATAAAAAGTAAAAAATTAATTTAAATATTTATCCTTTATTTCTTTGAAATGACTTCGTCGTATAGTTTTGTGTTTATAAGGTCATTAGTTGTTAGTAGTTTTTTTGTGTATCCGAGGGAATAATGCTCTTTTGCGTATGCTTCCATGTAAACTACAATATCATTTGGATTTGATATAAATGTGGTATCAGAGTTTTGCATTGAATAAATGATTGTATCTTTGCTTAACCCTAGTTTTTTTGATGCTATTTCAGCTGCTTCTTCAGGATTTGTTTTGATAAATTCTGTAGCTTTTATATGGACATTTATAATCTCTTTTACAAGTTCTGGATTCTCTTTAATTAGTTTTCCACTTACTAGAAGTACACAGCATGCATGTCCTGGCCACATTTCTCCGGATTCATTTACAATTTTACCGTGACCATTAATTTCTAGAACTGATGGGGAAGGTTCAGGTAAGAATACTGCATCTAGCTGTTTTGCTGTCAATGCTGTAGTTGCATCTCCAGGTGCCATTGGTTTTATATCCACTTTAGAAACATCAATTCCGTTATCCTTAAGCCATTTCTTTAGAACCATATCCTGTATTGAGCCAGGAGGAAACCAACTTTTTTGCCTACGAAAAAAGATGGTCCATTGTATGTAGCATCTGGCCATACAACAATTGAAGATCCTTGTGTCTGTGCGGCAGCAACTATCTTCGCATCTAGGCCTTGGTCAATAGCTGTTATAGGGGGTGTGGCACCAACATAAGCTATATCTATCTGTCCACCTAACATTGCTTGCATTTCTGGTGGTCCAGAAGGAAATTCATAGTCAGTAACTTTTTCTATACCGAATTTTTTAAGGTCATTAACCCACCATCCCTTTTCCATTGCAACCATTTCTGCAATCTGGTGTATGCTAGGCTGATAACCTATCCTTAATTCAGTCATTTTACCACTATTATCATTGCCTTGACCTACGCACCCTAATAGTAATGTCGAAGCAATCAATATAGTAGCAATTAAAGCTAACTTTTTTTTCATATAATTCACCTGTACTATAATTCATTTTTTAATTT
>JAMNZA010000100.1 GCA_023622545.1 Methanobacteriota archaeon
AAGATGTCAAATTTCTTGTAATCGAGGATTTCTGATAATGTCTCTTCAACTGCAACCCTGACAAAATCTTTTTTGTTTGAAGTGAGACCAATCTTCTCCCCAGTGAGTTTCTTTTTTAGTTCATTTACAATCTTTTCAGAAACTTTTAGAGAAACATCGCTTTCAATAAGTGAAAGCTCAAAATCCTCTAGAATTTTATTAAGATCCTTTTCACTTATTTTCTTGGAGCTAACTCCATCTACTAATCCAGAAAATTTACTCTTTAAAGAATCGAACAACTTTACCAACTCATAAAAGAGCCTTTATGATATCAACATCTCTAACAATACCTATCAGCTCTCCTTCAGCACTGATTATAGGTATCTGTTCGATGTTGTTCTTCTTCATTTCTTTTGCACATTTGTTGATCGGTGTTTTTCTTGTAACTGTTACAAGCTCTGTTGACATTACTTCCTTGACAGGTTTTAGGGGAAGTGTTAGCTTGTTTGAAACTATGTGCAAAGCAGTTTTTGGCTCCCATGCCCAATCGTCACCTTCACCGGCGATGTTGAGTTCTGTTGTCTTTAGTTCACTTAAAAATTCCCCAGAAGACATTATATCCTGGGTATCTATTATACCAACTATTCCACCGTCTTTTCCTAGAACCATAAAGAAAGATGATTTGCTGTAAACCATAACCATAAGGGCTGCTCTAAGAGGGGTATCTTCCCAAATACATGGGACCTCTTCCCTCATATATGTCTGACAAGGCTCATTAAAGTCAAGTTTTGATATACCGTTCATTACTATGTCCCTGACTGCAACAATACCACTAAGTTTGCCATTGGCTATTACTGGGACCCTTGATAAGTTATTATCTAAGAGAATCTTAGCAACTTTTTTTATGCCGTCTCCTTGTTTGACTGACTTGAAATCCCTGCTCATTACTAAGGCTATTTGGTCCTCATTAGGATTCTTTATGATGTCCTCTAAGGAAATTAATCCAACAAGCTCTTTTTCCTTATTAATTACAGGTAAATCAGGTTTTTTGAATTTCTGCATTTTCTCTAGGGCTTCGTTTACTGTTGCAGGGATTGTTACTGAGATTACATCCTTAACCATTACGTCTTCAACACTTATCATAATATCACGGGGCTATTTGATTGCACAAAACGTGCTTTAAGATAAAGAAGGATATATAAAGCTTTTTATGAGCTTTGGGAGTACTGTAAATATATATAAATCCCTTTTTTTTTGGCTTTTGACCTAAAATTTATTAACTCCAGAATAAAACTAATTTTAATGGGATGGAAAGAGCGAAAAGCAGTGAGGAAGAAGATAGCCTCTGAAAGAATAAATGAGTTATTGACACTCGCTGATCTCTCCAAAGATGATGAAGTATTATCAACAAATTCTATTAAAACAGCTGTTGCCATTTCAAGGAGACATAAGATAAGGATCCCACAAAATTATAAGAGAAAGTATTGCAAAAAATGCTTTAATCTTTTTATCCCTAATACAACTGTAAGGATCAGGACTGGTAAAGGAAAGATAACTATTACCTGCCTAAAATGCGGCCATATAAAAAGGATACCCTACACAAAAGAAAAATTAATTAAAAATAATTATTAAGAAAAATCAATTATATTGAAAGCTCTCCCTCTACGATGTCATATATTACTTTTTCAACACCTATTGGGTTTCCATTGATTATCTCAAGCGCATTGTCTATCTTCTTATCTTTCTCTGCGTATAAGGTGAATAGATCCTTGCCTTTTTTGACCCTCTCTCCTTTTTCAACATGGAAAAAGATTCCTGCCCCTTTGTCATCTGGTGCACCGCAAGCTCTAGCTATCATATTGATCATCCTTGTGTCCATGAAATCTATTCTACCTTCGATCTCTGATTTCACTGTATGCTGGTATGAACCTATAGGCAGATCCTCTATCTTAACTTTGGCATTTCCTCCCTGCTCACCTATAATTTCCCTAAATTTAGACATAGCCTTCCCACTGTCTATCATCTGCTCAGCAATCTCTTTTCCTCTTCCTCTCGGGGCCTTTCCACCCATCTCGAAAAGGAGTCCAGCTATCTCGCATGATTTTTCCCTTAAGTCATAAGGCCCGTCACCAGCTAGAACTTTTAGGACATCAATTGCTTCAAGGGATGGACCAATCCCTCTGCCAATGGGTTTTTCACCGTAGGTTATTATACATTTGATTTCCATCTCAAGTCTTTCCCCAAGCGTAATGAAATCTCTTGCAAGTTTTCGTGCAAAGTTCTCGTCTTTGATCTTGGCATTTTTACCTACAGGGATATCAATCACTACTTTTTGGGATCCTGAGGCTTTTTTCTTTGCAAGTATACTTGCTAGTAACAGGGATTCTGGGTCTAATCCTAGTGGGTTTCTAATCTTGATCAGCTTATCATCGGCAATAGCTAAATCAACACCGCCACCCCAGACGATACAACATCCTATTTTATTAACAATTTTTTCAATCTCATTTTTGTGGAAACTTACATCACAAAGTACTTCCATAGTATCAGTAGTTCCCGCTGCACTTGATATAGCTCTTGAAGATGTTTTTGGGATAGTAAGACCAGCCGCTCCTAAAATAGGGACAACTACCATTGTAGTTCTATTCCCAGGGACGCCGCCTATGCAGTGTTTATCAAAGATAGGTTTTCTTTTGATGTCTAAGGTCTGGCCTGTGCTAACCATACTATTGATAAGATTGATCACTTCTTCATTTGAGAGGCCTCTAGTATAAACACCTGAGACAAAAGCAGATAGTTCGATATCACTCAATCTGTTCTCAACAGTGTCCTCTATTATATTCTGTAATTCCTCTTTAGATAATGCGTTTCCATCCAATTTTTTCTTAATTGATTCAACAGAGTCTGGTGGAGAGGCCAAAGTAACTTCAGCATTAATTCCACAGCTTTTATCTAGTCTATCACATAAATATTCATAAAGCCCTACTTCGCCTTTGGCAACTACTCTTTCCGTTAGATCTACAACAGCTACAAACTCTTTACTGCCTAACTTTACGTTTACCCTGCCTAGTCTCCTTACGCCTATGGCCTTGGCATCGTCCTTATGCAGTAAAACCAAGGGATAATCAGTTGCCTCAATATCTAAAGTTTTAATTTTTAATAACAATAGAAAGCCTCCATAAAAAAGAATGGCTAAGAGTTTTTATAATTAATCCAAAAAATAAAGAAAAAATAATATATTAGGTGCCTGCTTCCCAAGAAGTCAAGTATTCTTCCTGCTCTTTTGTCAAACTGTCTATCGATATTCCCATCGATTTAAGTTTTAGAGTAGCTATTCTTCTGTCAATTGATTCAGGGACAGAATATACTTTATTCTTTAGGTTTTTACCCTCTTTGGATAGATACTCTGCAGAAAGAGCCTGGTTTGCAAAGCTCATGTCCATAACAGAAGCTGGATGCCCTTCTGCTGCAGCAAGATTAATCAGTCTTCCCTCTCCAAGGAGGTATATTTTTTTACCCTGTTTTAGTTTGTATTCTTCAACTGAGTCTCTTACTGTCCTTTTACCAGATGAAATTTTTTCAAGAGTGTTAATATCGATTTCAACATTGAAATGGCCCGAGTTTGCAACTATTGCTCCATCTTTCATGTTCTTGAAATGCTCTTCTCTTATGACATTTATATTTCCAGTGACAGTGACAAAGATATCCCCTATCTTAGAGGCTTCGTCCATCTTCATTACTTGGAATCCATCCATAGTAGCTTCAATGGCCTTGATTGCATCTGTTTCTGTTATAATGACCTTTGCACCAAGTCCACGTGCTCTCATTGCGACACCTTTCCCACACCAGCCATATCCAGATACAACGAAATTTTTTCCAGAAAGTAGGATGTTTGTTGCCCTTATAATTCCATCAAGGGTACTTTGTCCTGTACCATACCTATTATCAAAGAAATGTTTTGTCATTGCATCGTTTACTGCAATAATCGGGTATTTCAAAACTCCCTCTCGTTCCATGCTCTTGAATCTTATGACACCTGTAGTAGTTTCTTCAGTACCACCAATAATTCCTTTAAGAGCATCACTTCTCTCTTTCATAATGGTCGATACAAGATCCCCGCCATCGTCCATTGTAATATTTACTTTTGAATCTAAAACTTTATTCAAATGATCATAATATGTGTCCCTGTCTTCTCCCCTAATGGCAAAAACTGGGATACCAAAATCTTTTACTAGGGAAGCTGCTACATCATCTTGGGTACTTAAAGGATTTGAAGCGCAAAGAAAAACTTCTGCCCCCCCTTCCTTCAGAGTAATCATAAGATTTGCAGTTTCTGTAGTAACGTGAAGACAAGCCCCTATTTTGTAACCTTTAAGGGTATTTTTTTTCTTAAATTCATCTTTTATTAGTGATAATACCGGCATTTCTCTCTGTGCCCACTCTATTCTCATCCTTCCTTTCTCAGAAAGTGAGAGATCTTTCACGTCGTAAAGCATCAAATCACCTGAAAAAAGTAACAAAGAAAGGTTTATAAATAATTCTATTTCGAAGGATATACGTGAGTTAATGAAAAAATACCTTTTTACAATCTTTATAATGGCATTGTTACTCCTTTCCGCAGGCTGCGCCATAGAGAAAAAAGTTGAGAAGGGAGATACGGTTAAAGTTGATTATATTGGGAAACTTCAGGACGGAACTGTTTTTGACACGTCCCTAATTCAAGAAGCACAAAATGCTGGAATTTACAATGAACAGAGGATTTACGAGCCCATAACAGTTAATGTTGGCGATGGCTCTACTATCCCTGGATTTGAAAATGGATTAATCGGTATGAAAGAAGGGCAGACAAAAGAGATTGCTATACCCCCAGCGGAAGCTTATGGAGAGTCAGACCCTAATTACATTATTAGTTTGCCAAGAGTTCTAGAGGAAATACCAAAGATTCAAGAACTTACAAGATTTGAAGAAATTCCAAGTACCTTCCAAGCCACAATAACTGCATTTGTTAACAGATATCAAAAACAACCAACTGTTGGTATGGTCATAGAGCTTACAGACTGGCCAGGTCAAGTTGTCGAAGTTACTTCAACTGATGTTGTAATTCAACACAAGCCAGAGATTGGAAAAACAATTACAAATGATGCCACGACCTTTACAGTGACAAATGTCGCAAATGACAAGATCACCCTTAGATACGATCCTAAAATCGGAGATCTATTACCTGTAGAATACGGAGACTTGAAAGTTTTAGAAGTCAATGAAAGCACAATGAAAGTTGAAGCTGTTCCACAAAGACAGATAGAAACTCCATACGGAATTGCAAATGTTATTGATTCTGGCGATAAATACGTGCTAAAACTAAATCCAAAAGTCGGAGATACAATAGTTCTACAAAACCAAGCTGGTGAAGTAACACAGGTTACAAATGACAACATGATCGTTGACTTTAATCACCCATTAGCTGGTGAAACTCTATACTTTACAGTTACAACACTTACTATTGAAAAGGCACAAGGCTCAAACTTATTTGAACAGTACAGACTTGTTATAATAGGTGGGTTACTAGTTGCGGTATTTGCTGCAGCTTACTTATTCATGACAAAATTTTACTCCAAAGAAGACAAGGAAATCAAGAAGAAAGAAGCTAAGAAGGATGCAAAGAAAAAGGATGAAAAGGAAGAAATGAATGGTGAGTTAAAAGAACTTGCAAACAAAGTTGACGAAGTGCAAAAAGAACTTGACACAACTAAAGCAGCTGTTGTAAAACCAAAGAAACCTAAAGCCAAGAAAAAGACTACAAAGAAGAAAGACTAAATCTAAGGTGA
>JAMNZA010000139.1 GCA_023622545.1 Methanobacteriota archaeon
CTCCTCTCTCTGAAATAATCCTCTCGGCAAAAGTTGATGCCCAATGCATATCTAACCTCTCCTTCTCACGTTTGAGTCTTTATCGCATATCTCTTTTAAGACTTGCTCAAATGACTCATCGTGCATCAATGACCTGTTGAGATAAACGCCTGTCCTCCCGATCTTATCCCTCCTGGATAATACCTGGATTCTCTCCCTAACGATATCAATTGAAACATTCAGTATCTTTGCTACCTCTGATTCCCTGCCTGTTATCTCCTCCTCCATGTGCCCGTCCTCTAACGGCTTTATCAGGATGAGGCGCTTATCAACGCCAGGTTTTCTCTTATCTGCCAGTAGGTCATCAAGCTCTATTGCTCCACCAAAGTAATAGAACTCTATCTCTCGCCTCTTTGATTCAGTTATTGGAAATGTGATCGTTTCCCCAGAAAAAAGCGTTATAGCGCCCTTCACAAGGTGCCATGGTGTCGCCTGCACAATAGACCTCTCCTTAATGCCTATGTCCTCAAGCGCCAGTTCAAGGAGGTAAGTTTCAGGCATATGCTCTATAAAAAAGTCTATGTCGGAGGCCTTATGGACATCTCCCCTTGCAACAGATCCATAGAGGATAGGCTGGAAGTCCGCTATCTTTTCCATGACAGAAATGGCCTTGGTCCTTATTGAGCTTAGGAGCTCCCACTGGTTCTTATCATAGACTATCTTTTTCCTGTGAAAGGCAAGAGTTTTCTCCTTCATCGTGCGAAATTACAGTTAGAAATATAAATCATTATCTTTGGAATTGGTCATGAACCCGCTTTATACAGTGCTTATTGGCGTAGTTTTGTTCTGGTTGGTCCTTGGAGAGCTAAACAAGAGATACGACCTCTCAAAGTATGGTATTGACTTCCAAGGGATAATCCTTCTCTGGAGGACAAAGAGATTCAATGACTTTATTGACTCCGTTTCCAGAAAGGGTAAGAAGTTCTGGGGAGCTTACAGCATAGTTGGGATAGGGGCTGCGGTCATAGGTATGATAACTGTCTTTTACTTCCTCTTCCAAAGCGCCCTTAGGGTCTTGATGACACCTGAACCCACACCCGGTGTCGGATTTGTCATACCAGGTGTTACAGTGCCGTTCTGGTACAGCATTATTGGGCTTATTGTTGTCCTGATAGTCCACGAGGCATCGCACGGGATAGTAGCAAGGGCAAACAACATCAGCTTGAAGTCTGTGGGACTTGCGCTTTTTGTGGCAATCCCTGGGGCATTTGTCGAGCCTGACGAGGAGGAGCTAAAGAAGACCTCAAGACTAACAAGGATGAAGGTCTATGCAGCAGGCTCAATGGCTAACTTTGTCACTGCTCTGATAGCATTTATCCTCATCATGGGTGTCATCTCACCAATGTTAACACCTAGCGGCATAGAGATAGTCTCGATAGAGGATACATCAAATGCATTTGGAGCTCTGATGCAAGGGGACATTATCACAGAGATTAACGGGATAAAGATCGAGACTCTGCAGAACTTCTATGACATCATGGCAAACACAAAACCAGGGGAAACTATGAACATCATAACGAATAGAGGCGGCTTTGATGTACTCTTAAAGGACCACCCAACTGAAGCAGGTAAGGGTTACATAGGCATTGTGACATCACAGAATTACAACTCACCGATCAACATGAAGATTTTAACACCGATAAACGGGGCACTGTCTTGGATATTCCTTCTGAACTTTAACATAGGATTGATAAACCTCTTTCCATTACCATTCCTCTTTGATGGTGGGAAGATCTTCAAGGAGATTGTCGATACAAAGTTCAGCGAGGCTAAATCCAACGTGATACAGAAGGTATTTGCGGTGATAGGCATACTACTATTTGCAATAAACATACTGCCTTCACTCCTATGATATTATGATAACTGTAGTTTTTTTAAGGGGAAACAGGACCGTTGAAGTCGATGCGACTAGCGTTCAAGAGGTTTCCTCTAAGCTTTCCATCATAAGGGAGCAATACGTTTTTATAAAAAACGGCAAGATTGTATGCGAGGACGAGCCTCTGGTCGATGGAGACATGCTCGAGCTATTCACAGTAGCTTCAGGTGGTTAGATTGAAGTGCTCTAGATGTAGGCGGGATGCCATATATTTCCAGAGGCAATCAGGCCAGCACTACTGTGGGGAGCACTTCAATAGCTATTTTAAGAAGAAGTTCATGCGTGTTATAAGGGAAGACAATTTAATAAAAAAGAATGAGCGGGTCGCAGTTGCTGTCAGTGGCGGTAAGGACAGCCTCACTTTAGCATATCTATTAAAGGAGCTGCAAGCACGGTACCCATTCGAAATGGAGGCCATAATAATTGATGAAGGTATCTCCGGATACAGATCACACACACTTAGCGCTGCAAAAAAACAGCTTGGGGAGCTAGGGATAGAATACCATATAGAATCATTTCAAGAGAATTTTGGAAAAACTCTAGACTGCTTTGTTAAAAACAATGAAGAAAATGCATGCGCGACATGCGGTGTTTTGAGAAGGTATGTCCTAAACAAAAAGGCGAGGGAGCTATCATGCACAAAGCTTTCCACAGGACACAATCTTGATGACGAGGACCAGTCAATTATCATGAACCTAATGCGTGGGGATGTGATAAGGTTCTCACGCGGCCAGAACTACTATAAGAAGATAAGCGACAAGTTTGTCGAAAGGATAAAACCCTTAAGATACTTCCTAGAAAAGGAGATAGTGATATTTGCCCTTTTCAATAAGCTCTCCTTTGACTCCTCAGAGTGCCCATATGCAGAGTATGCGATGAGGGGGGAAGTTGGTAAGTTTCTTGACAGGATGGAGGAGTCAAGGCCTACAACTAAGTATTCACTCCTCTCTGGCTATGATAAGATATTGCCTGCATTAAATCAGTCCTTTATCACCGAATCTATTGGGGTATGCGAGATATGTGGGGAGCCCACAATGGATGGAACATGCATGAGATGCAAGATCCTAGAAAAATAGAAAAGAATATAGGATAATAAAAGTGCTAGGATTTTTCTTCATAGAATACTTCCTGCTCTTTTAATATGTACTCTTTTAGTAGAGGATGAATAGAATTATAAGTAATGACATCAACTTTTTTATTTAAAAATTCCTCAAGATCCTGTTCAAGACCGATTAAATCGAGTAATGATTTGTTTTCAATGTCCTTGAATTCAACTAATATGTCTATGTCGCTGTCCTTTGTTTCTTCACCACGGACATAAGAACCGAAGATAGCCGCTTTTCTTATACCATGCCTTTTTAATATTGGAACTGATTTAATCTTAATCTCAGAAAGCTTGACTTTTGCCATCGTTTATATTAGTAAATCAATGTATTTAAGATTTGCTTATTTTGGTGTAATAATTCAATAGGTCAAAAATAGAAAGTAGAAAATGCTTGAAACTTCAAGAATAGACTTATAAATTTAATAAGAAATATAAAATAGGTGAAAGTGTGGAAATTGAGATTATTGAGGTGAAATCAAGAGGCCAGATATTCTTACCTTCTGATTTTAGAGAGGATATAGCAGAGGGCGATAAACTTATTATTATTAAGAATGATGATCAACTAATTCTTAAAAAGGCCAAGTATATCAAGAATCTTGAAGAAGACCTAATTTTTGCCAAAAGAACAGAAGAAGCTTTTAGACGTTATCAGAAAGGTGAATTCATAAAGATGGAATTAGATGAATTTACGGAAGAAGCAAGCAAATGGTAGCAATTAAATTCAGCCCCTCTTTTAAAAAAATATTTTCTAAGATTAAAGATAAATCGTTGAAAGAAAGAATTTTAAAACAAATAGTAAAAATAGCACATAACCCTGATTTTGGGAAACCAATGAAGTACACAAGGAAGGGAACAAGAGAGACCTATGTATCTCCTTACAGGCTTTCTTATATCTATGAAGAGGACGAGGATGCTATAATTCTCCTAGACTTATATCATAAAGATGAGCAATGAATTTTTATAGGATTTAAAAAATTAAAATAAAAAATTGATACTATTCTGACTTCAAGGTTTTAATATCATCCCTAATGAGACTGATCTTCATTTTCTAACACCATCGAAACAAATAGGTCTATACTTGATATTATTATATGATTTTCTAATACTTCCCTTAGAAATATACCCTTATCGATAAGAGATTTGAATTTTTCTAGAGGGTATACAACTAGATTTATATCAACACCGTAAATTTTAGATATTTCCTTTATTTTTTTAGCTTCGGCATTTCCTGCTACAAATATATCGATGTCTGAATCTTTTGTTTCTGTTCCTTTGGCATAACTTCCAAAGATGACCCCAATACCAGAAATAAATGGAAGTATTTTTTCTGTTATTTCCTTTATCATAGAATTATTTTCCATGAAAAGAGTAGTTTTGTAGGCTTCTGATAATATTAGGTAATATCTGGTGCCTTGATTTTTTCTGAGTGAATAGGATTTAATTTTGCCACGCATTGAAGAGAGTAATACCCCTTTCGATTCTAAAGTTTCTAGTACCAGTTGAGCTGTCCTCGGGCTTACCCCAAGTTTTCTGTTTACCTCTCTTATGTAGAACTCTTTGTTGTAACCACACGTAAACAAGGAAAGTACTTTTAGATGATTTTCTGTTAGGCCAAGATTATTGTTTACTATTGTATACATATGTATTATATAATATACAATAATATATAAATTAACGGAAGTATAATTTAGAAATAAAATAAGAAAAGAAAAAGGTAAAAAAATTAAATTTTAAAGATTCTTTTTCTTTACCCTAATTGATGAGGGGGGTAATCCGCCTTTGTGCCTGTGTGGTCTTAGCTTTGGTGCTACTGTCCTTCCTCCTAGAGCTGGCATTTTTGAGGTCTGTTGCTTTGTTGAGCCTCCCTTTCCTCTAAAGAAGAAGTAGTAGATTAAGGCTGCAAGTGCTAGTAACACTAAACCAATTGCTACGTAAATCCAGAGCCTGCTCTTTGGAAGTGTTGTGTCAACGACTGATGCTGTTTCTCCAGCAGTGACCTGCTGTTCTATAGCTGTGTATCCGCCTTTTGTGACACGGACTGTGTGCTCGCCTAGCTTTAAACCTGTTAGGAGTAACTCTCCGTTCTCATCTGTGATTCCTGAAAGCTGCCCATCAAGGTATACCTCTGCTCCTGCTAGTGGTGCACCGTCTGCATCCTTTGCAACGACCCTTATAGATCCTGTGGCTGGTGCCAGTGTAATCGATAGGGAAGAGGTCTGATTTGATGTGATGTTAGTTGTCTGCTGAAGGCTTTCCGCATACCCGCTTGATACCGCAGATACTCTGTATGCACCTGGCGCAAGCTGAGTTGTAGCTGTACCGTTGACTGTTGATACAGACCTTACTAGGGTTCCAGTGCTTGATCTGATATTGACTGTGGCTGTGTTTATCACAGAACCTGCTTCGTTCTTGACTGATACTGTTAATGTTCCTTTCAGAGCGTTAAGCACTATGTTACCTAGAACTGATTGCAAGTTCACAGTCTGCTGTGACTGGACGCTAAATGATGAGGATGTGTATGCATCGTATCCTGCCTTGGATATTGTAACAATGTAAGAGCCTGGTAGTGCATCAAATGTGAACTGTCCTATCCTATCTGAAGTCTTTGTGTCAACAAACTCCTCGCCAGGGTATCTCTTCAATGACTATCTGACCAGAGTCGTCCTGAACTATTCCATTGATTGTTCCCTTTGTCTCAAGGATAATTATCTTTTCACCAGTTGAGAGGGAAGTTGGCTGTAGGTCTCTTAGCTCCTTGTCGTATGAGTCGATCTTAAGGTAGTATGTACCTGATCCAGGTAGTGCTGTGGACTGGAACTTTCCTTCACTGTTTGTAAGTCCGCTGAATACTTTAACATCAGTGGACTGGTTGTATACGTCTATTACTATATTTGGTGCTGCTGTTCCAATCTGGTTGAAGTACACTGTTCCCCAGACGTAACCTTCTGTACCTGCAGTAACCATTGTAATTGTGTGGGCTGTGGCCCCATTTACTATAACGTTACTTGTTCCTGAATCTGTGTATCCAGCTGCTGTGACGTTATTGATTACGTGGCTTCCTCCAGAAAGCGCTGTGAATGTTACCTGTCCTGATGCATTTGTTGTCTGTGCTGTTCCATCAACTGTTACTGTTGCACCTGATATTGCTGTTCCAGTTGAATTTTGTACTGTGATTGTTAAGTTACCTGGTGCATATGACACTGGGACACATGCCCCGTTCTGACAAGTGAATCCACTTGGACATGGAACTGTAGTTGAACACTGCCCAGAGGGCCCCTCATTGTTTGGAACGTTTACAGTGAAGCTCCATGGGGCTGTGAACTGTGTCCTGTTACCTGCTGTGTCTACTGCACA
>JAMNZA010000039.1 GCA_023622545.1 Methanobacteriota archaeon
GATAAAGTCATAGTTATGGCAAGTGAAGAAGAAGTGGGGAGAGACCTCTTAAATCAGATAACTGCCATGGGATTCAAAACAGAAAGGGAAGTTAGAGGAGAAAATGAGAGTGACTATGTATACTTCTCAAGAATAATAGGATTAATGAATTCTCCAATACTATCGGAAAATCTTGCCACTGGCGAAGCATCAGCTACTCCATCTTATGTAATCCAAGGAACATCATTAACAGCAGAAGAGGCGAATCAAGAAACTTCTGAATTAAAGATTATTCTTCAATCTGGAGCATTGCCAGTCGCAACAAAGATTGCGGGTAAGAGTTTCATTTCACCAACACTTGGTTCAGAGTTTATACGACAGATTCTAGTTGCTGGTCTAGCCGCACTTATAGCAGTTGCAGCTTTAGTTTTCATAAGATACAGAAAAATTTTCATTTCGATACCTATCATCCTCATATCCTTTTCAGAGATACTTATCATTCTCGGAGTTGCTTCAGTTATCCATTGGACAATAGACCTTGCTGCAATGGCAGGTATAATCGCTGCAATCGGTACAGGAGTAGATCATCAGATTGTCATTACAGATGAGTCACTAATGGAAAAGGGTGGAGAAAAGAGAAGAAGGAAAAGCATAAAGAAGCGAGTTGCTCAGGCCTTTTTCATCATATTCACATCAGCGTTTACAACAATAGGTGCAATGGCTCCTTTGGCTTACTTAAGCTTGGGAATGCTAAGAGGATTTGCAGTGACTACAATAATAGGTCTATTAATTGGTATACTAATCACTAGACCTGCTTATGGAAGTATAGCAAAAATAATATTGAAAAACTAATAGTCAAAATGACTATATTTTGTTTTTATTTTTAATAAATCTATTTTTTCAACATAGCGGCCAATTAAAAATCCAATAACAAAGAAGAATAGTAAGAGTACTAAGCTTAGTTCTATTTTTGAAGTCAGAACAAGATTAATAGCGTACATCTCAATGCCAGTTAAGCAGCCAAGTGCAAAAACAACAAAAGATCTTGCAATAATAGCCTCTCTCATATCAGATTTTCTTGGTATTTTGTTTCTAGTTTCTTCGATTAGAGTTATAAGTTCATTTCTTAATTTCTCGTCACTTAATTTATCATCCATATGAATCTTAAAGCTGTTGAAACGAAATATTTAAAAGATTTTAGTTAAGAAGTGCGATTCTCTCAATTTTGTATCTTTAATATCTCAAGCTCTTTTTCTAGTTGAGCCATTTCCTTCTGGGTAAATGTATCTCTGTTTAGGGGTATAATCAATCTAGAATTTTCAATAATAAGGAAATCACGTAAAGCTTGGATAAATTTCAGTACTAAATCAAAATTATTCTGAGAAACAAGGTATTCTAAACCTTCCAATATTACAACAGTGTCCTTGCCTTTGCCGATAAAATCTGTAATTAAGTTCATAAGAGTGTTTAGGTAAACAGGAGAAATAGTATTTGGATTGCCTGTCTTTGATAACCATATGAATGGGGTCTTCTCAAGGCCATACTTCTGTTTTATTGAATCAGGCAGTGTTCTTGTAACTGCAAGACCCGATATATTATGTGTTACCAAATCCTTGAATATTTCAAAACTTTTGTCAAATTTTTTTTCATAGACTATGAAAGCACTACCCTGTTGAATTTCATGCTTTATAGGAAACGGCGCTTCTTTTTCCCCATTTGCTATTATATTGTATCTAAATCTTAGAAGAAATGGTGTAGCCTCACCAGATATTAATCTAACTAGGTTCTCATCTTCTTGCTCTATTGGGTTATCAGTTCTCTCGACATAAATGGCTCCAATAATATCTTTTTCAAAAAATATTGGAGAAAAGAAACTATTTTTCCATTTAGCCTTGTTATACTTTACCGATGAAGTATAGATATCCTCTAGTTGTTTTAAGTTTTCTAAATCAAATCCAGTATTGTGTATTATTTTAGGAGTTCCATTTCCACCTAAAAAGAAGACTACTTTATCAAATCCAGCAGCTTCATTTATTGTGTCAACTACAAGTTTTGCTCCCCTTTCCAATGAATCAATTTCTCTTAATCTTTCTGATAATGTGATTACAGAAATTAGTTCTTTGTTTCTTTTGATATATCTCTGTCTAAGCTCGACGTTGTAATGCTTAACTAAACTAGAAAGTTTCCAACGATCATAAGCTTTGAAAACTATGCGTCTAATTTCATCTACGCTTGTTGGTTTTCTTAGATAATCATAGGCACCGTATTTGATTGCTTCAAGTGATGAGTCAAGAGTCGCATGACCGGTGACAATAATGACCATTGTATCGTTATTGACATCTTTAATTTTTTTTAAGGTTTCTTCCCCTGAAATTCCTTTCATTTTTAAGTCAAGTAAGACAAGATCTATTTTATTTTTTTCAAATTCTTTTATTCCAGATTCCCCGCTATCTGCAGTAAATACTTTATAACCTTCATTTTCTAAAATCATTTGTAGGCTTTCTCTAATACCCTCTTCATCATCGATGATCAGAATATTAAATTCATTCTTCTCCATAACTTGCCTCTTACAAATATACTTAATTATCATTAACGATAGGACTATCTAATGAAAATTTCTTTTTTTCCTTAATTTATTCTTACTTAAAATGATGTTTTTAGATTTTGCTTATATATATTGCGATTTATATTGAGAAATTCTCAAATAAAAGAGTGAAAATCCCAAAAATATATAAAAGAAAACCTCTTAAAGTGACACTTTATAAAAATCAAAAGGAGATTCGTTTGCCCCATATAGAAAAAGTTCTTACAGTTGACCTAGCTAAAGATAAAATAAGAGCGGAGAATATTCAAAAAGAAATCGCTAGTAATTATATCGGCGGGAGAGGAATTGGAGTAAAATTACTCTTTGACATGTTATCTCCGAATATAGACCCTCTTTCTGATGAAAATATTTTGATATTTGCTACTGGCCCAGTCACTGGAACTATCGTCCCTCTATCAGGCAGACACGTTGTTGTATCCAAATCACCTCTAACAGGCACTATATTTGATTCGAGTGCTGGCGGCTTTTTTGGTAGAGAGCTAAGGAGATCTGGTTTTGACGTTGTTATTATTAAAGGCGCTTCAGAAAAACCTGTATACTTAGAAATTGATGACGGTCACGTTGATATTAAAGACGCTAGGGATCTTTGGGGTAAAAATGTAAGAGAAACAACATCGTTCCTTTCAAAAGATGGTTTCAAAGTATCATGCATAGGAAAGGCTGGCGAAAAATTAATACTGATGTCCTCTATTATGAGTGAGTATACCCATGCCTGCGGGAGAGGCGGCCTTGGTGCCGTTATGGGATCTAAAAAATTGAAGGCTTTTCGTGTAAAGGGCAGTAGGGATATTAATATTTCTGATGAAGAAAAAATGAAAAAATATGTAGCAGAATCAATGAGACTATTGAATGCGTCACCAGTTGCCTCAAAAGGCCTAGCTTATTACGGAACTCCTTCACTTGTCAATCTTATTAATACTATGAGAATAATGCCCACAGATAATTTTAGGAAAGTCCATTTTGAAAATGCTTACAAAGTATCTGGGGAATATATTGCTGAAAATTACGATATAAAGAAAAAAACATGTTACAATTGTTTTATTGCCTGTAAACGTGAGGACAAAAAAAGAGGTATTGAGCTACCTGAATATGAAACTATTGCAATGTTTGGACCAAACTCTATGAATGATGATATTGAAAAAATCATACAGGCAAATCTGATTTGTAATGATTATGGAGTTGATACAATTTCTGCAGGTAGTACAGTCAGTTGTTATCTTGAACTTGAAGGTGGAAATGATATTGAGACACCCTTAAAAGAAATTGTTGAAGGTGGACCATTAAGCGAAGGATCACTTAGATACTCAAAAAGAAAGGGCAAAGAAGGCTCATCAATGTCTGTTAAAGGACTTGAGATACCAGGATATGATCCAAGAGGGGTACTAGGTCTTGCCTTGAGTTATGCAACGTCTAATAGAGGGGCATGCCATCTGAGGGCATATATGGTTGCACCTGAAATCCTTGGTAAACCCAAACTTATTGATAGATTATCTTTTTCAGGGAAAAGCGGTCTTATACAAATATTCCAGAATATATCCGCTGGAATACACTCTCTTGTGATGTGCCAGTTCTCTTCATTTGCTCTATCTGAAGAAGAATACTCAAATCTTCTTTCTGCAGCTGTCGGCGAAAAATATACATCTGAAGAGTTCATAAGAATGGGAGAGAGGATATACAATCTAGAAAGGTTATTTAATATAAGAGAAGATATTTCATATAGTCACGATACTCTTCCAGAAAGATTCTTTGCTGAGGACAGGATTTCAAAGGAAGAGTTTGATTCAGTGCTTGATGAGTATTATGTGTATAGGGGATGGAATAAAGGAGTCCCAACTAAAGAAAAATTAGATTCATTAGGTCTTAAAAAGGAGGCTAAATTCCTTGTGGAAAGAGATAGCTAAATTTGGAAAAAAGCTCGTTGATGGAGGATATTTGAGTTCTCATTTCGGGAACATAAGTGTTAGGGTTGGAGATAGTATAACTGTGACCAGAAGTGGCAGTATGCTTGATGAGATTACTGAAGCCTCTGTAGTTACAGTTGACCTTCACAAACCGTCTTCTCTCGATCTTATTGCTTCAAGTGAGACTATCGTCCATAGAGAGATTTACAAGAGAACTTCTGCACTTGCAGTTATCCATGCACACTGCCCGTTCGCCGTAGTTGAATCATTATTAAATGATGGATCAATTGAGCCTTATGACTCAGAGGGAAAGTTCTTCTTTCATGAAATACCTATAGTCACAGGTAATATCGGAACAAAAGAGCTTGCTGAGAATGTTGCTACATCTCTAGAACAACACAAAGGCTGTATTGTTAAAGCTCATGGTACTTTTGCAGTAGGTAAGATCTTAGAAGAGGCATATGTCCATACGACAATGATGGAACACAGCTCAAAGATAAAATATTACTGTGATTTAACTAAAAATAAATAAAAAAATAAATATTGCCAACAGTTAAGAATAGTTCTATTTTGGCATATATGGTATCAAGAACACCAATATCAAGTTTGCTATCAAAGTTGATATCAATCCTACAATCAATCCAATCTTGAACCATTTTAGGAAACTCATGCTATACTTCTTTCGTTTTTCAAGTATACCCAATGCTACAATGTTAGCAGTGCTACCAACCATTGTTATGTTTCCACCATAACATCCACCAAACAGTAAAGCCCACCATAGGGGATACGTGTAGATGCCTAATGACTTGAAACTTTCAATAACAGGTATTAAAGCAGCAACGAGAACCACATTATCAAGTATACTAGATCCAATAGAGGCAATCCATAGTATTATTGTTGCCAATATAGGAGTACTACTAGCTAGACTCGCTACTGCCCTTGCAATAATATCTGTTGTGCCTGTATATTTAAGGGTGCCACCAATGGCAAATAGCATCAAGAAGAATATAAGGGACCACCAATCAACATCCTTCTCAATGTAATCCCTTGCTTTTGTTCTCTTCCAGAACATTACCATACTTGCTCCGGCAAGGGAAGAAAATATAAGCAGAGTGTTATGAGGTAAATCAAACATAGTTTCTAATCTTCTATGCATTGCAATTAG
>JAMNZA010000054.1 GCA_023622545.1 Methanobacteriota archaeon
CAGGCAGTTCAGTTTCCCTGCCCTTCTTGCGATGAGATAGTAATCAGATGTGAAAGATGCCGAGTACTTGTTAATAAGTTCCAATGCAAATGCGGAGCGTTTGTCGGACCATAAAGGTGTTTTGATGTCAGGATTTAATTTAAGCATCACGGCAATGATAATGCCAAACTCCCCTGAAGTTGATATAGGGGTAATGAAAAAGGCAATTGAGGCTGCAGTACCTTCCAACATGAAACTTCACAAAATTGAAGAGATACCTGTCGCATTCGGGCTTGTATCTTTGAAGGTCATGCTAATGGGAAAGGACGAAGCCGGCGGAACAGATGAACTAGAAAATAATCTCTCAAGCATCGAGAATGTTACCCAGGTTGAGGTAACAGATGTCAGAAGGCTTGTAGGATAATATTTTATTTAATTTTTACTATATTTTGTTCTATTCTTTTCTAATACCACAACTTTTATAATGAATAAGTATTATCTATAATTGGTGATTTAATGGGAGAAGATGTCTACACTTATGAGAATACTGTCACCTGGAAGAGGGAAAAAATTGGAGAAGTGACCTGGGAAGGAAAACCTTCAATAGAAGTTGCAACTCCGCCTGAGTTTAAGGGACATGAAGGAATAATCACGCCAGAGGATCTCTACGTTGCGGCGGAAAATGTCTGTATGTTCACAACGTTTCTTTCGAGATCAAAACTTGTCAACTGTAACTTCAAAAGCTATAAGACAGACGCAAAGGGATTTCTAGAGAAGAATGAAACAGGGTTTGTCTTTACAAAAATATTAATTGACGTATACATCACAGTCGCGACAAAAGAGGACATCCCAAGGGCAGAAGAGGCCCTGAAGCTTGCAAAGGAAAGATGCTTCATTGGGAACTCGATAAAAACAGCTGTAGAGGTAAAATCATACATCACAGTAGAATCATAATATTTTTTTTATTCCACCTATCCCTTTTGATTTTGCTTCCCTGAATATGAACTTGTCTCCTTCGCTAAAATAATAACTGTTGTACTTAAATTTCATTTTTATCAGGGCGCGATCCCCTGTAGAAAGGTATTCGTGATTGTAAATCTTTTCAAAAGTGACAGTTTCTGATATTGTTTCTAGGTGAATTATTGGCTCATAGCCTTCTCTAATCCTTGTGGGGTGATTTAGTATGAAGACCTCGGCAATGAACTCTCTTATTGATTTGTTTCCACCGTTCTCATCCTTTACTACCATGCCCCTCTTTATCTGTTCAGCATCAACGCCTTTTATTGCTATACCAAGAATGTCTCCAACTTCACCTTTGCTTTGATTTAAATGATGCTGCTTTATCGATTGGCAGGATACAGTCTCATACCTGTCATTTATGGGCCCAAGCAACAGCTCCTGTCCCTTTTTTACAATACCCTCCTTGACACGACCGCTTACAACAGTCCCAGCGCCCTTGACCTTGTAGACCTTGTCTATGTACATCAAGAATGGCCTTTTGTAGAGCTCTTCGCTAGTTTTTTCAGGCAGGTTTAAGAATAACTCATTTAGGATGTCCATCCCTTCTAGAGTTATAGAAGATGTCTTTACCACTGGAATCAGAAATCTTTCAGATACCTTCTTAGAAACGTTCTTTGCCGTTTCTTTGTCCCTTATATGGAGCGGAACCTTTCCGACCTTTCTTAGGAGGGAGGAAACATCTGAGATGACCTGTTTGGCCTCTTCATAGGAAACTTTGTCAACTTTTGTTATGACGATTATGAGGGGGATCTCCATTGCAAGGGCTATGCCAAGGTGCTCCTTTGTTATCGGGGTCACGCCATCATCAGCTGCAACTATCAAAAGAACGTAGTCGACCCTCTGACCAAGGATCCCCCTGACAGTTGTCCTTAGCCAAGGCTCATGCCCTGGGCAGTCGACGAATGAAACGATCTTGTCAGACCTATCGATAAGCTCTGCAACTTCCTTTTTGTTCAAGGGATTTTTTAGATAAAGCCTTTCATTTCCTTTGAATCCAAATACTGAGTGTGTTATATCTGCAGTGAGCCCCCTTTCAATTTCGTGAGGGAGATAATCTAGAAATATTCTGGTCTTACCGACACCGTCGTCCTCTGTCCCAGTGAGAAGCGTCCCTACAAGTGTTGATTTGCCATGGTCAACATGGCCGATAGTTCCTATAGTGATATGCTCCTTAATACCTTTGTCAGACCGCGATTCTTCAATTGTGATCCTGCCAAATATTCCATTTTCATGATATTTTTCTATCTCGGATATCTTAGCCCCTATCCCTTCGGTAAGCTTTTTTACCACATCGAGCGTTTTTTCAAACTCTTCTTCAGATTGGCACGAAACTTCCCCATCGTCTGAGACACCTATTATATAGTAGGCTTTCCCACCACCTGTTTTTAGCCGGTACTTCATCTGTGCGGATAGTCTTTCCCTTCTGTCCTTTAACAGGTGCTCATCGTTTAGCGCTGATTTGAACTCTATGTTCTTTCTCTCGCCTTTTTTCAGGACTTCGTGTATCTGCTCCTTCATCCGAAGGTATTACCTGAAAATAAGATAAAAAGCTAACTCAAATAATAATGGTAATCGGTAAGCGATATCTATAATTTTACATTATTTGTTAGAAAAACTTTAAATAGTAAAATTTATAAGTTATAATGTAGATTAGCATTAATGAGATGATAGTATGGTTGGCAATGATTATGATGACCTGAAAATGGAGTATGTCAAGCTAAAGCAGCAGCTTGATACCTTCATGCAGGTAATGCCTCGAATGGGATACGGGGGCACTCCTTTAGAGTCAAAGGAGATTGTCACGAAGCTTGATGAGATTAAGGAGATTCTTAGTGCGGCCGCAGTTGAAGATAGCGGAACTTCTGAGGATCCGCTTGTCGGGCGTCTTGAAAAATTAATTAATCTTTTAGAATCAAATATGGTTGTTGAAGGGGCAGAGGGCGAAGAGGATAAGCTCATGGAGTCGCTCTCAAAAGTTGCTTTGACTATGGAACGCGTTGCAGATTCAATAAAGATGAATACAGAAAAACTCCAAGAGATGGAGAAAACTTTCAAATCAATGGGGCAGACTTACGCAAAACAGGAACCTGTTAGAAAAATTCAATATGGGCCTGAAGAAAAATTTGAGCAAAAAATTGCTGAAGAGATGAAAAAACAAGCTTCACCCACTACAGATAAGCATGAAAAGGTCATTGATGAAACTCTAGAAGAGTTCTCAGAAAGTGAGTTTTTGAAAAGGGTGAATCAAGTACTGCCAGAAGAACGTATTGACACTGTATTCTCTAAAAAAGCCGCCGCTTTGAAACAGGGTGTCGAAGGGTCTGAAAGTGAACCCACAATGGAGGAAATACTTAGGGAAGCCGAAGAGCTTGGCATTGATACCAAGGAGCTTATGAAAGACCTTAAGGCTGAAACAAAAACGAAAGGCTCTGGTTCAATATTTCCACCAATCACCCTTTACATACTTGGTTTTTTCTGGCTGATATTCTCAGTATTCTTTTTAGTTAACAATATGGGCGTGTTCCCTGGAAATAATCCAATATCAGGGATATTTAACATCTTACAAAACAGCTTCATCGGGGCAGTATTTTATATGGTCATGATGCTGACCGGGCTGCCACCAATTGTTTATGGAATGAAGGCAAGAACAGCTTCAGGAACAAAAGGAAGCGATAATGCTGTGCTTTACGTTGTTGGCATACTGTGGATTGTGGCCGGGATAATGTTCCTCCTATTCAAAGGATTACCTGGGCTTCCCCTACCGGATCTAGGCGTTTTCGTTGATCTAATACTGGCGTTGATATTGATATTCTCATCTGCGCTTGCCATAGTGATGGGGACAGAGTTTTCCAGAAAGAAAATAACAATGTAAATATTGAGTAATTCGCAATCCAATGGATAAATATTAAATAATATTTTATTATTTTTACATAAAAGGTAATTCAATGGGGCCTACCAGAGGAAATAGAAAAAAAGGCCTTTTCTCGAAAAAGGCACAGGTAGAAGTAATTACAGTAATGTTAATTCTCGCAATTACTGTGGCTGCCGTTTTTGCTGCGTATAGATTTGCAGCACCCCAGATTGAACGATCAAGAGATGTATCAAGGATCAATTCGATGCAGAGTGCTTTTTTAGAACTTGATAATAAGATTAGAGAAGTTAGGTTTGAAGGGGAAGGTGCGCAGCGTTATATCGATATTAATTTCGATAAGGGGAATATTCTAGTAGACCAAAATGATGACACCATTATATTCTACATGGCTGCCCCTGGAATAGAGTCTGCTCCACAGGAAACGGGTATGGATACTTATTTCACTGGCGGCAATATTAACATCAAACTTCAGTATGGTGGCGAAATAGAAATCCTATCCAAGTTTGAAGTTCTGAATGCAGGTGAACACAGGATTTATATTCAAAATAAAGGGTCTAACGATGTTCTTCTTGGTTTATCCCCCGATATACCTGTTACAGGAGATACATGGACCCTGCAGGGCTATGTTTATGACAATACTGAAGGTGGAAATAACGATGGCTTAAAAGATGAAAATCAACCTTCAATGGACAATTCCCCAACAGATGGGAAAATATTTGACGCTATTGATGATCCTTCTCTGGCCGGTGCAGAAATAACATTTATTAACAAAAAATCTGAGATAGTTGCTGTAACAAAGACTAATTCCCAAGGGAGATATGCTGTAAAAATCCCAAAGTCGGATGGAGTGAATGATTTAGAATTATACGTACAAGTTTCTTTACCCTCTTACATAATGAAAGAAAATGACGGGGCCTCAACCATATATTCAAAGGCAGATATATACCACCTCGACTTTAACAAAAATCTTGGAACTTGGCACGTGAATATGAACAAGAGCATAAGTAAATGCGATAATGACTTTTGGGATTCAACAAACGCTTACTTTAAAGAAGGGGCTCTATGTGATACCTCACCTGCTACTTGTGAGTGTCCGGGATTTTTCAACATACCTCTTTACAAGCTAACTAAACAGGATGTATTCGAGAATGTTCCGATTGCCATAGTTTTGATGGATAACACAGTTGGCGACGTATTAAATGTTAATGATACAGATTATGACAATCTTCTATTTGATGTAATGGATGCATTTGACAATGCTGCAGGAAGCAGCTATCAGTGCAATTATTTTGTGGTATATGGTGGGACAGATCTAGCTAGTGGGGAAGGAATAGGTACTGGAGGGGGAACATGGATCAACTATCCTGATAGCGATCCTCCACAAGCTATTAGAATATACCCGTTAGAATGGCTGTTGGACCCATCAGCAGCAAAATCACCGACCGATTACGGCAATTACACTATTTTTAAAGAACTTGCTACAATTGGAGGAAATCCAGATGTACTGAACTATGAGGATTTCTCACTAATAATTGTTGCATCAGGGGCCACCAATGATAATAAAGTCATAGAAAAATTAAGTAAAGATGCACATAAGAACGAACTTACAAATTTCCTTTCACAAGGTAGAATTAAATTCAAGGGAGTTGAATATTCGCGTGGGCTCATTGTATTTGGGCAGTTTTCTGAGGTTAATGATATTGA
>JAMNZA010000138.1 GCA_023622545.1 Methanobacteriota archaeon
GGTATTATGAATAAAAAAATAGTATCAATATTATTGATCTCAATATTTTTAAGTTTGGCACCCGGAGTCTTAGCTGAAGGAAAAGTTGCAGTAGTTGCAAATACTATTGATATTGAAATGAATCCTAATCTTATTTCATTATTAAAAGAGAATAATTTGACAGTTGAATACTTTGGGGATAAAGACATTGGTTATAATGAATACGATGTTATAATTATTCTTGGAGGCCCAGATTCAAAAGAGCCTACAGGTGAGCTCTCAAAAGGTATTTTAACTGATTCTGAACAAAATAATCTTAGAAAAAGAAAATACAAGCTTATGTATGAAACTAGTAATTATTTCAAAATGGATCAAATAATTTTCATACTTGCTGGTTCTGATAGAGACTTCACCAAAGCAGCAGTTGAACAATATGCTCCTCAAATAATTTCAAAAGTAACTAATGTATCAAGTGATACAAATGTAAACAAAAACTTAACTGCTTCACAGTTGAAACAGTTAATTGATAGCGGAGAACCGATTTTAATTATAGATGTAAGGACCGGAGGAGAATTTAATGAAGGACATATAACAGGAGCAATCAACATCCCTTATGACAAGCTTGGTATCAAATCGAGCCAGATACCAAAGGATAAAAAAGTTGTATTATACTGTGATACTGGAGCTAGGGCTGTTAGCGGTGCTGTATTATTGGCACAAAAAGGTTTTCAGAATATATATACTTTAAAAGAGGGATATTCAGTTTATAAAAACCTTGGTTAATATAATTTCTTATATCTATAAAAAAGTGAGGTAAAATAAAAAAATTTACTTACCAACTGATTTGTTTAAATCCTTAACAAGAGCATCCACATCGATGCCGTGAGCCATTGCTCCCTCTTCTAGAGTTTCAAACTGAGCTATAGCACATCCTATGCATCCAAGACCGTGTGACATGAATACTGGAACTGTTTCAGGGAATTGTTGTACTATTTCCCCTATAGACATATCCTTTGTTATCAATCCATTCACCTCCTTTGAGAAATTATAAATCAATTTAAAAATTTATCTAACCATGGAAATACTCTGAATCTGATCTTCTCTCCTTATGATAATCACTATCATGGCCTGGGATACCAACAGCATCCGCCCTGCACTGCCTGCACAGCTTGAACTGGGGCAGATACTTGCCAGCCTTTTCCCTGGCCTCAGAAATCTCATCGCATGTGGGTGGTTTTAGTTCTTTGAACTTATTTAATGGAATCAAAGGTATTATGTTCATTAGATCAACGCCATAATCCTTACCCTTAAATGCAATCTTCTCTATTTCATGTTTGTTTATCTCAGGGATTAAAACAGTGTTTAGCTTAATGATTATGTCAGCATTTTTTGCCTCGCGTATGCCCTCCCACTGCCTTTCTAGAAGCTTTCTTGCCGCTTCCTTTCCTTGTAGTATTTGTTTATCAAATGAAACCCAAGAATATACTTTCTCGGCTATTTCCTCATTAAGAGCATTGACAGTTACAGTTACTGTCCTTACTCCTAGACTAGAGAGTTCTTCAGCTCTTTCCTTTAGGGCAAGACCATTTGTTGAAAGGCATTTTATTAGATCTGGGTGCTCTTTGTCGATTAGCTTCAAGGTTTCAAATGTTGATTCGTTTGCAATCGATTCACCCGGCCCTGCAATCCCAACGACTTTTATGTTATTGTTTTCTTTAAGAGCTTGATTTAACCTGTCAAGGGCTTGTTGAGGTGTCATTATGCAACCTGCTACTCCCGGCCTCATCTCACACTTATTGATGCTTCTGGTACAGTAGTTACATTGTATATTGCATTTTGGAGCAACTGGGAGATGTATTCTACCTACAGTGAAGTGTGATTTCTCATTAAAACATGGGTGGGCCATTGTGATGTGGGCGTATTTGGAACCGACATTTTCCCAGACAGGATTTTTCATTAACTCACCTTTCTATTTGGTATCATTCTTAATATTTAAAGATAAAGTTATTAAATATAAACATAATTACATTAGATGAAAGGAAATAAGAAAAAATATTTATATCCTATAAATACCAAGAAGGTTTAAAAGCTCTGAAGAATAATTACTTTTAGAGGGTCCAGTTAAATGGTTAGTATACCTTTTTTTAAAAAAATTAGAAATAAATTTATTGCAACATATCTTATAGTACTCTTACTACCGGTTATGGCAATCGGATTTTATAGTCTTAATTTTACCTTAAATTATCTAGAAAATGATGCTCTTAAAGTTGTGGAGCAGCAGGCAGAGATTACTGCAAAGGAGATTGAAAAATCCTTGGGTGTTGCTGAAAGCGATATTGATTTTTTGAGTCAATCTGCATCATTAAAAGCTATTGTTGATGCAAAGAATATTAAATCAGCACTGGAGTACATTGTTTATCGGGAAAAGCTTACCGAAGAGTTTTTTAATTTCAGCCAGTCTAAAAAAACATATTCTAGTGTAGTCTATATTGATGAGCTTGGCAAGGAAATTGTCAAAGTAACATATAATGGAACTCGCTCTTTTGTTTCAACTACAAATGATCTAGCTATAGTTTCTAATGAAGATTATTTTTCCAAGACTATGACTCTCTCGAGGGATCAACTATATGTATCCCCACTTGACTTGACTTCAAAACTATCACTTGAAGGTGGGCAACTAGTTATAAAATATGCAAAGCCTGTCTTTGATTCAAATGGCATAAGAAGAGGGGTTGTTGTTATTAGCTTCCCAGCTCAGGATGTGTTAAGCCCAATATTGGAGCTATCTGCAAAATCAAATGTTAATACTTTTATTTTAAATAAACAGGGTTATTACATTTCTAGAGCCGGTACTTACAGCCTTACAACAAATCCATATTATGTGGGTGAGAGCTTCCTTGACAAATACAAAGCCGGGGGATTCTTAAAGATCCTTTCAGGGACAAGCGGAACTATTTCAGAAGGTTC
The DNA here is from genome assembly GCA_023622545.1 of Methanobacteriota archaeon. Taxonomy (GTDB): domain Archaea; phylum Methanobacteriota_B; class Thermococci; order Methanofastidiosales; family Methanofastidiosaceae; genus Methanofastidiosum. The sequence goes on from JAMNZA010000138.1 coordinate 2,947, forward strand.
AGACGAGATTATTGCATACTCCCCCGTATTTCCATCTTCAGTTGACAAGAGTAACTTCTGGATAGTTGTTGTAACCTATTCAACTAGAGCGCTTTTTGAGCCTACTGTTGATTTTGAGAACAGTTTCATAATAATAATAATTTCAACTATAATCACAGCTGTATTCTTTGGAGTATTTATGGCCGATAGGATAACTAGGCCTCTTAGAAAACTTGTCTATGCGTCCAGGAGCCTTGCCGAAGGGGATCTAAATCCAAAGATTGATATTAAAAGTCAGGATGAAGTTGGAGAGCTTGCCAATGCATTTGGGGAGATGTCAAAGGAACTTAAAAAATCTTATGAGGACCTTGAAAGAAAGGTAAAGGAAAGAACTCTTGAGCTTCAGAAGGCAAACAAAAAGCTATCAGAAACAAACATCGAGCTTGTGGAGCTTAACAAGAAGATTACTGAAGCAAATGCCCTAAAATCACAGTTCTTAGCAAATATTTCGCATGAATTAAGGACTCCCTTGACATCTATCATTGGATTTTCTGAGGTAGTTCTAAATGAAGCCAAGTTGAATGAAGAGCAGAAGGATTATCTAGAGACTATTCTTAGAAATGGAGAAATTTTATTAAAACTTATCAACGATATATTGGAGCTTTCAAGGCTTGATGCAGGTAAAACAAAGCTTCATCTTTCAGAGTTTGATATCAAGGATGTTATAAACAAGACACTAAAAATAGTATCCCCTCTTGCCAAGGACAAGAACATTTGGATCTCTATCAATGCAAGCGATATACCTGAAATCAATGCTGACGAAGACAAGATCACAGAGGTTCTTCTAAATCTTTTGAGTAATGCGATAAAGTTCAACATTGAAAACGGAAAGATTGCTGTCAAAGCCCATACAATCGATGATCACTTGAGAGTTGAAATTGAGGACACAGGAATAGGTATAAGGCAAGAAGATCTTGACGTCATATTCGATGAGTTCAGACAGCTAGATAGCTCTCAGACAAAAAAATATAAAGGCACAGGTCTTGGATTGTCAATATCTAAACATTACGTAGAAATGCACGGTGGGCTACTCTGGGCAGAAAGCAAGCCTGGTAAGGGTTCCACTTTTATATTTGAAATACCTATGAAGCCGGAGGAAGATAAATGAACCGTATATTGATTGTAGACGATACAGGCGATAATGTCAAATTGATCAAGGCCATGCTAAAGTCTCTTGATAGCGATATCGATGTTGCAGTCGATGGTGAAGAAGCTCTGAGAAAGATGACCGACAATGATTATGATATTGTTCTTTTGGATATAATGCTACCAAAGATATCAGGGATTGACGTTTTGAAAAAGGTAAGGGAAAGGGACCTTGAAACCCCAATAATTGTTATGACTGCATATGGCTCAGAAGAGTTAGCCGTTGAAACTCTGCGTGAAGGTGGAGACGATTATCTTATCAATAAACCGATTAGAACTGAAGACCTCCTTGATGCAATAAACAAGGCCTTAGAAAAAAGAAAGTCAAAGAAGATAGAAGATGACTTCACAAATGAAGATGCATATTCTATGATATCTGAATTCGAGAATTCCCTTAGGGAGTTCATACTTGAAGCATTGAAGAGGAAGTATGGTGCTTCTTGGTGGGACAGAGGTATCCCAAATTTCATCAAGGCCATTTGTCTAAAAAGGCAGAATGATGCAATCGTTAGGAAAAGAGAAGTTTACCCTCCATTGTTTTATACTGACTTCTCACATTACCTCCCTATAATATTGTTTAAGAACAATGAGAAGGAAATAGACAACTGGAAGGATGTCTTTGAGTACTATTTTGTCAGCATCGGGTGGATAAAGGGGCGATTAATCGAGCTTACTGAAATTAGAAATGAGATAGTGCACCCGAAGAAGATCTCAAAAAGACAGTTTAAGAAGATGAAGCTCTACATAGATGAGATCACTGAATACATGGATAGGCCAAATGATTAAATCCTTTTATTTCTAAAATCCTTTTTCTCATTTCAATTATTCTCTCACTTGATGTTTTATATCTAGTCTTGCATTTGCCACATATACATTCTTCTTTTTGTGGGCAGATTAGGTACATAGCAGATTCCTCTGTGAGGCCAAAATCCTCTAGTCTCCTCTTTAAGTTTGTGTCATCCCCGTAAAAGGCAGCTTCAAAGTCAACGATGTTTCTTTTTGATGAAGGCAAAAGGAATTTATTTCTCATGAGTTTTCTCTCCTCTTCCCTTCCTTTCAGCACCTCTTGAGGAGTTTTGGCTTTTCTGTAAGGAACTCCAAGTTCTGTTAAGGCAATTATCCTCTCCTCATATTGGCCCAAGGATGATTCTTCGCTGCTAGTTGATGCAATAGTTCCCTCTACTTTATCCAAAGGGAGAGCAACTTTTCCTATATTGGAGTAACATGAAAGTGCAGAACGGATTGCATAGTTTGATAGATAAGTTAAGAATATTCCCTTTTCATCCAGTTTGCCCAATAGTTGTTTAACGAAATCAATTGTAAAAAGCTCTGGTGAAACATCGGCTTTGTATGGATCAAAAAATATCACATCAAACTTATCTTCAATC
>JAMNZA010000065.1 GCA_023622545.1 Methanobacteriota archaeon
CTCGAGATCGTAGGACCAATAGCGCCGTGGGCCAAGGGTACAGAGGAACCTTATCACATACGAGAGGCCCGTTACTCTCAAAAAAATTGCTCCATAATGAATAGCTCTCCTTTTCAATTGGCGAGCAAAGGATGCATCTTTGGGAATTCCTGGCAAAGGATAGGGAGGTATCACCATCCTCACTTTTCGCAGCATCTTTCTTCCAAGAGGAAAGCGTTTTGCAGGGAAAATATCGATGAAGATGAAATCATTTCCTTCTTCTATCTCTTTTGAACCAAAGCGATCGACAAGACGCATCCATGAAGTATCTGTCTGCAAATAAACATCATACGGCAGCACTTCGCTTGCCTGCTGTTTGAACTCTTGATAGTGCTCTCTTGGCATAAAAACATCGACATCATCATCCCAAGGTATAAATCCTCCATGTCGTATAGCTCCTATGAGCGAGCCCCCACAGAGCCAATAGGTAAGCCCCAATTCTTGGCAGGCTGCGTGGAATATTTTGAGGAGTCTCAACATCACCATTTGTCCTTGACGAATATTAGAAGTTTTTGCAGGCCTCACGTCAGGAAATTTTTCATCAAAATCTCTCTGGTATGCTAACATTATTTTCGGTACTCCTCCGGAATGAGAGAAAAGCGTTGAAATATCTCATCAGCATGCTGATAAAAACTTTCTCTTGAAAAGATCTTGCTCTTTTCAATAGCTGCACGCGCGAGCGATTGTCGAAGCGTTTCATCCAGCATCACTGCGCGCGTATACATTCTAAGTTCTTTCAAATTGTTCCATCGATACCCATTAATACCATGATCGACGATTTCTTTTTGTCCGCCCTTATTTATGACAATAGGAACCACTCCTGCAGACATTGCTTCCACCGTTGTAATGCCAAAATGCTCTAGGTCAAGGGGGTCCTTTTCTTCATCCACATCGAGGCCCATTGCATGCCAGAAAATTGAGGATTTTTGATATAAGCATGCAAGCTCAATAGGTGCTATATCTTTATAGATATAAATATTGTTATTTTGGGCTCTCTTCTCTATCACATCAAGATATGATTGATACCGCCGATCTGTAGAACCAGCGACTAGTAATCTCCATTCTGGATAGTGCGCATTGTTTTCGATGAAGAAATCGACTAGTTCTAATATTTTTTTTCGAGGATCAAATCTAGATACCATTAGTATATTTTTTTCTTTTTGGTTTATGCTATCTCGGTTTTGGCTATCACGCTTTTCATCCAAAATCAGAACAGGAGGATAAAGGATTTGTATGAGATCTTCATTGACATGCCAATAATGTTCTAGCCATTTTTTGGTGAATGCAGAATTGCATAGAAAAAGGTCATAGCAGTTTCGATACCGGCTGTCTAATGCTGCAGCAACGGGCTTGAAAAACCTATGTTTTGTAAAAAATGGTGATGCCTGAACACGCGGTGGCGCAGGGAAATGGATAATATGAATATTTTTTCTCCCATGAAAATAGTGTACATTATGAAATCCATTTATATAGAGGTCAGTGCCAGTAGATGTCCCCCGCAGCCTAGTATGTGCACAATATTTGCTGATTACGCTATTATTCTTGCTTTCAGGTAGAATAATAAAATCTAATTCATCAGAAAACGCAAGATTATATTTTTTACTGAGCTCTTCTCGCATCTGATTTTTCATCGGCCGATCATTTTCATGATTTGCGCATTCCTTGCATTCTGTAGTTGCATAGATAACCATGCTAAGATCGATATTCTTATAGGTATTGCTGAGGTATGAGGCAAGGGTGAGCACATAGCCCTCGGCACCACCATAACCAGAAATTATATTAGGGCAATATATCTTGATTGTATACATCGATAATCCTATTAGCAGAACACATTTTTGGCCTTATTTATTATTGCTTTGATAACATATTTTACTTGTTCCTTCTTGCTAATATAGCCATATTTTTTCATTATCTTCATTTTTTCTTCATAGGGCAATCTTCCTTTTGTTGATATTCCTCCAACATGGAACGCTGTGATTATCATGTTAAGGAAATAGAATTTTTTCCCCCTTTGATACAATCGTATCAATGCATCTAAATCAGAAGCTGATATATAACTACAATCAAATCCGCCTATCTGTTCATAGGCGGATCTTCTCACAAAACAAGCCGAATGATGCATCATTTCTCCTTCTATAAGATATTCCTCGCTCCTTGAAAACCAATAATGTGCACCGTTTTCTCTAATGATATCAGTAATGCCATAAAGGATGTCATAATCATATATAGTTCTAAGTTTATCTTCTATGCGCATCAATATATTTTCATAATAAATATCACCGCAACCTAGAAATGCAATCCATTCCCCTTTTGCAAGTTTAATTCCCTTATTAAATGCATCAAATATTCCTTCATCTCGCTCCGCAAGCAAAGTGGTCCTGATAGGAATACCTTGTATAGAATGACAAATTTGACTCAAACTCTGCTCATTTGTTGAACCGTCAATAATAATCCACTCAAAATTATTCGTTCCTTGAGTTAACAAGGATTCTTTGGTCGCTTCAATATCTTGCCCTTTGACATTATAGGTTGCTGTGATAATCGAAAATAAAACCTTATCCATCCATTTCTACTCTTATTTTGTATCAATTCTTTTTAGCTCTAAAATAGCTAACTAACTTAATTATTCCATAAGGAATGAATATTTTTATGGCTTCCTTAAGAATCTTTTTCCATCTTTTATCCTTCTTAAAATACCATATTACTTTGACGATTCCAAAAGGAAGGATATATTTAATCACAATTTTGATTGCGTTGCCCATTGCCTCGTAATCATATCTAGAAAAAGGATGCTTTCTAAAATAGAAATTTCTACTGCTTGGTGCCTCAATAAAATCTATTATTCTATCTTGATCATCGATCCATTTTTCATACCCTACTTTTATAGTTTGGATAGAATTCTGCTTCACTTGATCTATATTATCAAAAATTATTGGCTTATTATCATTTGGATCGAACAAATAACCATTAAAGCCATTATTAATATACTCATTCATTGTCGGTTGATTCGCTGCAATAATTACTTTTCCTCTTGCCATTGCCTCTAAAAATGAAAGACCAATTCCCTCTTGATATCTTGGTGCAATGTATATTTGGCTTTTATCCACTAGTTTTAAATACTCATTTCGAGTCTTAAACCATGAACTATAGGTAATATGGTAGCTTTTCTCATCAGCTTTTGATGGCTTAACAAATCTATGACCTGGATCTACAGCAGTATGGATATGGACCTTCTTGACATCTGATTTTTCGAGTAATCTTTTGACCTTTGGCCAATCAATCATATTTGTTCTTTGCCAAAAAAAACATGTTCCTGGTTCAACATTTATCGGAATTTCCTCTGGCTCAGGGAAATAGGTTACATTCAGAACATTAAAACCGAGGCCTGTAAGGATGTCTCCCAAAGTTTTGCAAAAGCTTATTATCTTTACATTTCTTAAATGATACCAAAATGATTTCGGTGCACCACCACTCTGATCAAACATAGGAACAAATATTATATTTTTGCACCTTATCCTTTTTAGACAATTTAGGGAAATCATTTGCCAAAATATAACAGAGCGGTATGTTTCATCGATATATTCCAACGTAGGACTAACATTTTTCTCCCAAGACTCATCTGCAATAAATTCAACGTCATAATGTTTATTGAGTAAATCTAGAAAAAATTCATTTGACTTCGTTTTAAGATGATATGAATGCCCAATAATGACTATTTTGCCCTTCATTATTTATCTTCTCCTCAAAGTAGACAATACAGCTCCACATTCAACGATAAGAAAACTAAATATTACGCCAATCAACTCAACAATATGATATTTCAAATAATTAATGTTTTCTTTTATTGCAACTTTAGAAAAGCTAACCCACCTCTTAAGACTTTGTAGTATTACTCGTTTGCGGGTTAAATGGTAAATAGGACCTCTATAGCCATTGAGAAATTGATATTTAATCAACCCTATTAAAGAGCTTCTATTGTGGAAGTGTCTGCTTCTAATAGAAGAACAAATTCCCAATTTTTTGGTTGTTAGTGTAGAAATTCTATCAAAAAAATCAATGTCTTCATTTATAGCAATATCCGATAGATAGCGAATTGACGAAATATCTGAAATCTTAAGGATAGTAGCTCCTGCACCGAGCCATCCTCTGTTAAGACAGTCTCTATTACATTGTAGCCACCAAAAATTAGAATAATCAATTATTTTTGACCATATATTTATGGGAAAAGATGTCATATTTCCCATTGCAGCTGCTAATCCATGACAACTGATAAAATTTTTTAAGTCTATTGCGTAATTAGGAGGAATGCAAATATCATCATCTAAAAATAATATATAATCAGATGGGTTTGCATATCTAACAACATATTCAATTCCAATATTACGGGCTTCACCAGGCAAGATATGCTCTTTAGCAGGACAATGAAGAACTATAACTCTTGAATTAAACTTATTCAAACATTGATTTGCAAATTCTTGATTGTTTGCGCTCTTCCCACAGATTAGGACAAATACATTTTCAAATCCTCTTTGACTCAATGCAGAATAGATTGATGGAAACGCTTTCTCACCGCGGGTAGTTGGAATGATCACATAGAGGCTTCCTTGACTCATATAGCGATTCCTTTGTCAAGAACTCTTATTTCTGCTTCGATTTCTGTCTTTTTCTTTTCAAATCTAGATTCAATTAATTCTTTTTCAGCTGGATAACCAACTAACCAAAATAATTTATGCAAATAAGTTATACCTTTAAATTTTGACTGAGATTCTCTATTTTTTATTATATATTCCACAAAATATAAAAGATAAGGTCTCAAAGAAAAATAGATTATTTTATGGATATGTGCATTAAACAATATTCTCCAATGTTCAAATAATCGCTCTATTGATCTACTACTTGTCTTTGCTTCAGAATGAATACGCGAAATAGCGACAAATTCTTCAATTCTCAGAAATCTGGCACCTTTAGTTTCTAATCTTAGAAAAAGATCATAATCCATTACCCAATTCAGATTATTATTTACTCCTCCAATAATATCCCATAATCTTTTTCGGATGCAGGTTCCAGGTTGTTGCATTATCAATCGTCTCTTAGCTAGAATTCCATTGTTATAGGCTTCTGTACCGATTGCTGGAATAGCATTACCATTTTCTAACAAAAAAACACAATCTGCATATACAACATCTGCTTCAACTTGAGGAAGAATTTCTATTGATTTCCTAAAGGTGTTCATCAATAAGTCATCACCACACAACCAGGTTATCCATAATCCCTTTGCTTTCAATGCACCCTTATTGATTCCATCAGTCTGCCCATTATCC
>JAMNZA010000084.1 GCA_023622545.1 Methanobacteriota archaeon
CTTCCATCCAAAATTCTGGCGCTGTTAACGAAATGAATCCATTTCCTTCATTTTCTTTTAGATGTCCTTTAAGTATTTCATGTGTTTTCTTATCCATAAAATCACCTACCAATTTACTATCCCAAAGAATCAATTTATAAATCTAACTAAATTAAATTGCGAGTTTCTCAATTTAATATTTCTTTTAGCATATCTTCTCTCTTATTTTTAAATTTATTAATGCTTGAAGATATTTTGTTTGAAGCATCCACAAAAAATTCATTTAAATAATATAAATTATAAGATTTAATAGAATCAATGGCCATTTCTTGATATTTTAATGCAATGTTAAGGGTATCTTCTAGAATATCTGTTTCGATAAATCCTGCTGCAATATCCATAATCTCAGATTTACCTTTATCAACTAATTCTTCATTTTCTAGATATTGAATAACTTTGACAAGGGGATAAGTCATCTGTCTAGCAATAAAATCATCTTTCCAGCCAAGGACATCATTAAATAACTGCATAGAGGTCCCCCAATATTCCATCATTGAAAGAAAATCTTCCCTCTTTTTCTCATCTGATTCTTCTAGGTACAAATAGGATAGGATTGGAATTCTCAAGTGAAAAGCCTTTTTTGACATAAGCTGATAGTCAAAATTTGACATATTCTCTGTAATTTCACCTTTATAATTATAATTGTATTTTTCATAAAGAACAGCATTCGAAAACTGGGTCAGCGTGTCCTCTAGATCTTTCAAAAAGTTTTCATTTGGTCCAATCAATTTAAAACATATTTCGTACATTTTATATTCGGAGATATTTGACAAAAGAATCAAGTTTCTGTCGATTTTTTCAGGATTGTCTATGATATCATCAATGATCCTCAAATGCATTATTCCATAAACATCAAGATTAGCTAATTTTCTAGAAACATCTTCTTTATCTTTAACATCAAATCCTTGAGAAAGCCAATATGGGAATAAAAGAAAAGTATTGAATCCTTTTAGTGATAATTTAAACTTTTCAAGAAAAGATATTCCAAGATCTGAAACAGGTTTTTCTAATTTTCCAATAAAAGAATTGACATCACTTAATACTAAATTAATCTCTCTATCAAAATCATCAAAGAAGATCATAGACATCCTTCTAGCCAATCACTTATATCCTTTATTTCAAAGATATCTAAAGTGTATACCCTTCTATCTTTATAAGGGATTTCTTCTATAGATTGTCTAAAATCTTTCTCTTTTCCAAAAATATCCCTTGAATGGTAGATTGCTTTAAGGACAATTTTATTTCTGTGTGTAAAGAGAGCCCTTACTACATTTTCAAATACTTCATTAATTTCAAATTTCTTGTTTGGCCTAATACTAGCTATTGAAGAACACACTTTTGGCTCAGGGAAAAAGGCAGATGCTGGAACATCCCTTAAAATTTCTATGTCCGAATATATTTTAGACATTACACTTAGCCTGGAATAATCATCTTCTCCAGGATTTGAAATAAATCTTCTAGCAAATTCTTTTTGATATAACAAAGTTGCACTTTCAAAATTCATATCAAATAACTTGAATGTAATCTGTGAAGAAATAGCATAAGGTATACTAGATACAACTGTATCGAAATTCTTCTCTTCAAATTTTAGAAAGTCTTCACAAACTATCTCAACATTATCGAAATTATACTCTTTTTGTAATACATTTACTAGATTTTTGTCCTTTTCAACAGCAATTACTTTATCGCAGTTTTTTGATAATTTTTCAGTTAAAAATCCTAGGCCAGGACCAATTTCTAGAACTTTTCCTTTTCCATGAGAAGCCATGAAACTTAAGACTTCATCAGAAATTAGAAAATTTTGAGAAAAGCGTTTAGATGGCTTTAAATTATATTTATTTAAAAAATAAAAAAGTTTATCGGTTCTCATTCCATCTCTTTCGGTGGCCTACTTACAAAAATAGAATATCTATCAACTTCTTGCATCTCGTTGATTATTCTATTTATAATCATCTTTTTTGGATCCGGTATAGATGGAACTCTATCTTTTATGTTATTGAATGAGTTAAAAGGTCCTTTCTTTCTTTCTTCAAGTATTTTGTTCATTAATTTTTTTCCAAGCCCTGGTAAAAGTTCAAGTTTATGGTACCTTATAGATATAGGGCCTGAAGTATTGAAAAATGCAACGAACTTTTCTTCGTTTTCTGCTACTATTTTTTCAACAATAAATTTTAACTCGCCCTTTGCAGTAGTACTTAATTCGTTGTAACGAAGTCTTTTTTTAACTCGGGCAATTTGGTCTCTTTTACCCTTTCCTATGTATACCCTTTCGTACATTGAAAGATCAGTTGATGGAACTACTTCTAGTAAAGAGAAATAATTTTCGCCTATTATATGTGCAATAGGTGTCCTCTTATGGGGGGGAAGATTCTCTCCCGGTAAACCTTGCGGTAGATAATCTAGGACTATTCCATATTCCTCAAATACCCCAGTTCTCATCATCATAATATTCACTTATTTATTGTATTTTGCAATAATTTCAAGTATAGCATTAATTTCATTATCGTCTAGTATTAATCTTTCCTTTGAAAATAATACTTCTATGTCTTTCTTGTCCTCTGGAACAATATCTAATATTTTGACTATATTTTCCTTTTTTAATCTCGGGACTTTTTCAGCAAGTTCTTCTGAGGCCTTTTCGATATCCTCAACTTCCATTTTGCTGAATTTATTTGTATAATCTAAGGAAATACCTTGTTCGTATCCCATTTCTATCTTTTCAGCTCTACTTGAAAGTATCTCTTTTACCTTTGAAATTGAAACAAAATCTTCAGAGATTACTTCCTTTCCTATCATGAAAAAACCTCTTTAAAAAACCTGTTTTTTCAAATGTTCAGGTCTTGAAATAATAGTCTTTTCTTTGTTGCCATCCATTATGGTAAGGACATAAGATGAACCCCTCTTTCCGAGTACTTTACCGGTCCTTCCGTGAAATCTTGGAAATGGCATACCTTTATGGACAGAAGGTTCTAAAATAATGTGTACTGAGTCTCCTACCTCAAATTCCTGAAGAATTCTTGATACTGGAACTTTGCCTCTTGTTCTCACATCTTTTGTTAGTTTACCTCTTGTCTTTATTCTGAAACCATGAGATTTTTTAGCCATTATTACACCTTCTCTTCAATACTAATTACATCTAACAATACACAATTTATATTTTTACCCAATACTTCTGCAATACTGGGATTTGTTCTCTCTTCATCACCAGAGATTAGTTCTTTTATGTAAAGACCACCATCACAGTGTATCTCCAGTGAAGTGCAATTCTCCTTTGAGGTAAGAACTTTATAAACCTTTCTAATTCTTGTTTTATCCGCTCTTCTATGTATAACTCTATTTGGAGTTTCCTGATATATCTCTCTATCATTGAAAAATTCTTCAATTTTTTTCTTTTCTTCATCTGCTAGGCAAATACTTATCTCAGCACGATAGATTTTTTTTAGGTGTGTATTTTTTACCTTTTCAACTAATTCTTTTTCAACAAAAGTTAGTCCCGAAATAAATACTTTTCCTTCATTAATAGCATTTACCTCGGTCTCTAATTTTTTAAGATCTATCTCTCTTATCTTTGGAGATTTAATTTCAAGGACAAAAGGTCGACCATTACCTAGCATTAGAACATCAATATCTTCTCTTCCTGCCCCATGGAAAGAAGAATCATTCCCTTTAGCCGCTTCTACAAACAAAGGAGATATAAGTTCTTCAACACTTTCATCATACATTTTCCCAGTTCTATTACACCTAGAACACCCTTTTCCTTTACATTTCCTGCAAAGCCATTTAGTTTGAGGAATTCCTCTAATTAATTTATTGTATCTTCCATAGACAAAGATCGGATTGATTAAATACTCTACTTTTGAATCATAAGGATGGAGTAAAATGGTGACATCTTCTTTTTCTCTTTTGAATTCCTTTCCAATAATGTCGCCTATTTGTTTTCCTAATTCTCTATTTAATTCTTGTTTTAGATTCTCTTGATATTCGAGCCCAAAATTTTCTTTGAGCATCTCCTCCTTTCTAATAATATCTTCAGGAATCTTTGTACCCAAATGAAAACTGTTGAACTCAAATTCAGGATTTATTTTAGTTATTACACTATCACTTCTTTCAAAAATATCTCCACAAATAAAACAAGGTTTTTGAAGATCAAGATTATTATTTAGATCTGGATATATACATCTCAAAAGATTTCTTATTACTTCGCCACGCCTTTGATTTGTCGAAGTTGAAATCTTTCCAAATTGTCTTCCAAGGCAATGATTACAAAGGATATGTTCTCTAAGAATCTCTTTTGATTTTTTCAATATCATGTGGATCTTAATCTCGTTTAAAGTCCCTTAAAGGATTTGTCTATAAGACCATAACATATCTGTAATTTTTTGACTATCTCATGTTCGGTCGCTGAATCTTTATGGAAGGGTATGCTCTCAAATTTTTGTAACAGGGCATTATACTTGTTTTGTGCTTCCCATATCCTAGAAATTAAAACGTCTCTATCTCTGTACATTTTAATAAATTCTGTGCACCCATCTTTTATTTCAATGATGTCCCTCTCATATTGAATTTCATAATCAATTTGTTTAATCAGATTTTGGCATTGTTGAATTCTTTCTTTCAATAGTTCTTGAGATTTCATGTCTAATTCATTTTCGAATTGTTTGTAGTTGGCAACAATTTCTTTATATTCCTTAATCATTTCCATTACTAGGGTTTTATCAGAAGGCTCAACGTAGGAATATCTTGTAATAAATCCACCAATTCTGTTAACAATCTTATCTATTTTACTTTGGACAAGTTCTTTTTCAGCATCCTTTATCCTGTTTCCAAATTCAGACATCAATGCTTCAATTTCAAGTCTTAGTTGCTCATCATATTCTATTAAAAGTCCCTGCTTATCCTTTACTAAAGTTTGGTATTCGTCTTTAGCTTCTGCGGGATTCCTTAAAACTTGTGCAAAACTATATTTATCCAATAAGCCTTTGATTCTCCTAATAAAGTATTGGAGTTCTTCTTCTTTGACTATTTCTGCATGTTCAACTCTTTTTTTGATTCTCGATAGTATCTCATCAATTTCATCATTCTTGTCTTTATCTAGTATTGAGAGGACTTCATTCCTCTGTCTTACTAAATCTTTGTAAAGATCTCTTACTTCAAATAGATTTGAGTTAATATATCCTTGATCAAATTTAATATCAAAAACTTCTGCTCTTCGAAGTAGAACA
>JAMNZA010000062.1 GCA_023622545.1 Methanobacteriota archaeon
TATTCTATTTAGGGCTTCTTGATCTCTTTTATCACTTGCATTAAGCTCTATAAGGTCATACCCAAGTTCTTTTGAAAGTACTTTTACCATTGTAGTTTTTCCACTACCTGGTGGACCATAAATTAAGAGAGCTCTTTTTTCATTTCCCCAAGTATTGATCCATGCTAGAATGTCTTTTACAAGTGCCTGTTGACCTTTAATTTCAGAAAAACTCTTAGGGAAATATTTTTCAACAAGCATATTATCATTTATCCTGAGGAAAGGTTTGCAAGAAGGTACTCAAGCTGGATGAATTCATTTGCACCTTGGACAAGCCGGAAATCAGCTTCACCTATCATATCAACGATTCTAACTTTCTCTTTGTCAGAAACTTCTAAATTGAATGTTTCTCTATGCATCTGCATAATTATATCTTCTCCAGATAATCCTTGCTCTAAAAGAAGAGATTGTAAAATTTTTCTTGCAGAAAGAAAATCTCCGGAGAGGGCAACTTTCATCATATTTTTTATTTCCTCTGGCTTGGCTCTTGAAGTAACTTGATATACTAAGCTTTCTGTTATTGAATCTCCAATTCCTGAGGAAGCTTGGAGAGCATTAATTGCCTTTCTCATATCCCCCTCTGAAACATATGCAATTGCATTGAGCCCATCTTCTTTGAGATCAATTTTTTCTGCTTCGGCTATTTTTTTGATCATTATTTTAACGGCGTCTGTTGACAATGGTCCAAATCTAAATATAGCGCATCTAGACTGTATAGGATCAATAATTCTAGAAGAATAATTGCACGAAAGGATGAATCTACATGTAGAAGTGTATACTTCCATAGTCCTTCTTAATGCATTTTGGGCATCTGATGTAAGTGCATCAGATTCATCTAAAAAAATAATCTTGAAATCTCCGCCAATTGGTTTTGTTCTAGCAAAATCCTTAATTTTTTCTCTCACAACATTTATACCCCTCTCATCGGAGGCGTTTGTCTCTTGAAAATTCTGTTTCCAATACTCTCCAAATATTTCTTTTGCTAGTGCTATCGCTGCGGTAGTCTTCCCAACTCCCGGTGGACCTGCAAAAAGTAGATGTGGCATTGATTTCTTATCAACATAAGATTTTAATCTTCTAATTATTGGATCTCTACCAACTATATCATCAAGTTTTTGTGGCCTATATTTCTCAGTCCACGGTTTTTCAAACTCCATTAAATCACAACCAATTGCTTTTATTATCTAAATATTTAAGTTTTATTAGATATTATCAATTAGACTCTCTATATTATAATTTGATTTATACTCTTTTAAAAGTGTCTTAATATATTCTTCATCAAATGTGAAAAGTTCTTTAACTCTTTCTCTTACCAAACAATCTGATAGAAAACACATGGATAGAAAAGATGTTACATTCTTTGGAGTATTTGAATAATGGGCTTTTTCAAAATCTATTATAACATTTCTTTTTCCACAGATTATATGTTTTCCACCTTGAATTTGTCTATGGTCTATTCTTGATAAATCTAGACTATTACATTGTCGCAATATATCGTATATATCTTTATTATCAAAATTACCGTCAATTAATAGTGGCCCTCCAATATATTCCATAATAATGAACCTTTCGTCATTAGCATATATCTTAGGACCAACTCCATATTTATTAGCTTCAATTAAATATAAAGCTTCTTTTTTGATCGAACCTTTTCTTTTAGAATCGGGTCTTTCAATTTTTATTGTAACTTTTTTATTTTTGTAACTTCCTAAAAATATAATGGAAGTAACGCCTTTACCTATCGCTTTATCAGACCCAACTTCAGTTTTTCCATATGAATAAATTTTATCTATTCCCTTAATAAACAAGGATTCTTCTAGAAGTGAGGCTCGTTTAAGCGAATAAATCGGGTAATCTAATGATTTGATGTCAGTCAAGAGAGCATTCATTTAATCAGGTAAAACTATCTTTTTTATTCTAATACCTGCGTCTCTTATCATATTCATCTTTATCTCATTATCAAGATCATAATCTCTAGTGTATACTATCTCTTTTACACCAGCATTTATTAGAATCTTAGTACAGGACATGCATGGGAAGTGTGTCGAATATACAGTTGAGTTCTCAGTAGAAACTCCATGAATTGCAGCTTGGATAATCGTATTTTGTTCAGCGTGTACTCCTCTGCAAAGATGAGATTTTTCTAAAGAACCAAGTGTCTGTCTTAAACATGTTTGTTCAGAGCAATGAGGAAGTCCCCTGGGAGCCCCATTATAACCTGTAGATATAATATAACTATCCTTTACTAATACAGCCCCCACATGTTGTTTGATACAAGTAGAACGTTTTTTCACTAATTCTGCAATGCTCATGAAATATGTGTCAATATCCATTCTTGTCATAAAAATCACTGTTTTATTTATAAAATTCTTTGGCTATTGTCCTTCTCTCTTCAATACTTTTTCCATCATATAGTTTATAGCACCCACAAGAAGATTTGCCTTCTGTACAAATACCTTCACTGATACATTTTGGCCCAGAAGTTTCGAATATTGCAGGGGAAACATCAAGAACTTGGTATAACATCTCCCAAGCCATGTCCCTTATTTCCCACTGAGCTCTGTTACAACATCTTAGATTGAAGAAATGTAATAGTTCCCTTGCATTCATAGTCATAACTAGATTTGTCTTCGTGGCATTTGGAAGTATAAATCTTGCATCTTCTGGTGTTATGCCCAATTCAAGTAGTTTTTTGTAAATTGCAGCAATATTCTTCATGTTTTCATTGAAAATTTCTTCTGCTTCTTTGTTTTTTCTTATTGATGGGGGAATGACAAAAGGAACTTCGTCCATTTTTACATATCTTTGACTTTGTTGAGTAAAAGAGGCTATTCTATGCCTAACTAATTGGTGTGAGCAAGCCCTAGATATTCCTTCTATTGAGAATGTAAAACTTGCATGCTCTATTACTGAATAATGGCCGTATCCAACTACCCTTTGAATTCGTTTTTTTGCATTCTCAGGGTCGATTTCTTTAATCATTTCTGAAGGTGCTCCTTCTTTCATCGAAGTTAGGGCAGCTACAGCACATATCTTTTCAGGATTTCGTGGATACTCTAAAAGAACAATTTTCATTAGACAAAATAAACCAAAATATTTTATAAGATTAAGTATATAAAGTTGATTTGTAGTTATTGATTATCAATAGCTTAATATTATTTATTTGATAACATCAATAAATTGAAAGTCATTATTGGGTATTTGTTTATAATTTGTAATGATTTTGGAACATTGTTATATATTATCGATATCGAAAAGCTTATAAACTGGTAACTACATATTGATTATCAGCTACTAAAGGATAGGTGAAGTATTATGAAAATAGTTGAAAGAGGAATTGAAAGGTGCGAACTCAAGCCTTACACAATTAGGCTACTTGTCCAAAACCTTACCCTTGGTACCATTAGCCCAGGGACAATCCCAGATTCGGTCAATATAAAAACTTATGAGACAGATCTTGGGACTTACCTAGAGCTTTCTGGAGAAACCATGGATGTAATAGAGTGTGAAACAAGAATAGTTGAAATGGACACTACTATAAAAATAAAAGATGTAAGAAAAGTATTTTCCGAGATTTAATTTTTTTATTTATCTAAATACCAATCAGAGGCAAAAAATGCTACGGAGATACTCCAAGATTATAGGCTTATCAATTATGTTGATGGTAATCCTAATACCATCAGCTTGGAGTGTTTCAAATAAAGATTTTCTTATTAATGTAGCTAGTGTAAATGGTACCCCTATAGAAGGCGCAGACATAAGATTGACACTACAAACTGATTCAAATTATCAAAGATCTGGAAACTCAAATTCAAGAGGGGAGATCCTATTTGAAAATATATCGGAGGGAACTTATACAATTACAATAGCTAAAAGTGGATACGTTACTATCATCCAAAATGTAGATATAACCCCTATTTCTTCAAAGACTTTTTATTTAAGGCATGACGGATTTAAAATAATATCTGGACAGGTTTACAGGGATGTTAATGATAATAAGATATTCGATACTGGAGAGTTGGGAATACCAAGTGCAACAGTAAAGGTAACAAATATTACTACAAATGAAACATTCTCTGTCATTTCTGAAGAAAGCGGGCAGTTTAGAATTGAAGTTCCTGATGCTCAGAACTATAATGTTAAAGTAAATTTTAATCAATCAGATTATGAAGTTCCCACGTCTGTTACTCCAAAAGATACCGTTGATTATTCCATTAGTATTCCTCTAATAATTAAGGGAGAAGTTTACGGTAAGTTAACAAATGACGTTGGGGAACCAATTTTTGGTATACAAGTTTTTCTCAAAGGAACTTCAGTTACTTACACTACTACTGATCTTGGGGGATTCTTTAGATTCTCAGTCAAGCCAGGAACTTACTTTGTTGAAGTTGAGTTCATGGATTATGAGAAATTTACAACAGAACCTTTTAATTTAGAACAGGAAGAACAAAAGGAAGTAACAATTGTTCTTTCTAAACAAAAGGGCACTCTTAATTATGAAATAAAAACAGAAGATGGAAGGGCATTAACAGAAGTTGACGCTAAGATAATTAAAACAGGTAGCGATACTGTAATTCAAGAGATAACTAAAGCAAATGGTTCAGTACAACTTGTTCCAGGAGTTTATACTCTAAAGGCCGATGCAAAAGGTTATGATCCTTCTGAAATTGATTTTGAGATAACTAAATCAGGATTATCGAAAACATTAACATTAAAGCCTGCTAATGGCTCACTTAAAGTTTCACTTAAGAATGCAAAAGGTAATCCAATTAATGGTGTTTCCATATCTATTGATGGAGTTCAAAAGGGAAGTTCAGACAACACTGGAGTGTTAATAGTATCCGATTTGCCTCCAAAAGAATACCAAGTTGTTGCATCTTCAACACTTTATGGGAAAGTGACCCAGATTGTAAAAGTTGAAGGAGAAACTGAAAAAGAGATAGCCCTTGTATTAGAACAAAATATCTTAGTTCAGGGGTTACCTGTAATTATTATTGTGGCATTTTTGATTATTATTGCATTACTAAAAATGAATTTAAAAAACTTTAATCTTCCAAAATTATCCCAAGAAAAACAACCAATACAACAAATGCCAACTCAATTGCCCCCCCAAGTACCCTCTCAAGTTGAAACAAATCAGGATGTAATAGAAGAATCAAAACCAGTTCCAATAAAAAAGACCAAGTTAAAAACAAAAAAACACCTTAGAGGGCTTCCAAAAAGACCATCAAAAGGTAATAATGCATAAGCTTTTTTAGTTTGAAATTTTAATATTGTTTGCATGAGAAGAAAAGTAGTTATAATTGGAGCCGGTCCTGCCGGTCTTTTTTCGGCTTACAAACTATCAAATAATATTGGATTAGAAATTGTTATTTTAGATAGAGGGAGAGATGTAGACTCTAGAAAATGCCCACTTGAGAATACTGGAGTTTGTGAAAGCTGTAATCCTTGTAATGTATTGTATGGTGCAGGGGGATCAGGATGCCTTTCAGATGGAATACTTAATTTGAGGCCCGATATAGGTGGAGATTTAGAAGAACTTACTGGAAAAGCAGACAAGGCTAAAAAACTTGTAGAAGAAGTTGATTCCATTTTTTTAGAGCATGGAGCACCTGAAAAACTTTTCATTGGAGAAAATGAGGCAATTGAAGATTTACAAAGAAAAGCCGAAGCATCAGGTATAAAGTTTATCCAGATACCTCAAAGACATATAGGAAGTGATTATACTCCTAAAGTTATCAACTCAATAAAAAAATATCTTGAGAAAAAAGGTGTAAAGTTTGTTCTTTTAGCAGATGTTAAAAAAATAGAAAAAGAAAAAGGGCATTATAAGACTACATATATCAAGAATACTGTCACTTATAGTGTTGATTCAGATTATATAATTGCAGCGCCAGGAAGAGCTGGGTCTGGTTTCTTGATGTCACAAATTAAAGATCTTGGGATTAAGATTGAACACCAACCAATAGATGTGGGATTCAGAGTTGAAGTTTCAAAGGTTATAATGAAACCTATAATTGATGTAAATAGAGATCCTAAATTCCATATATACTCTAAGACGTACGATGATTTTGTAAGAACATTTTGTACAAATCATGAAGGTTACGTAATGAAAGAGCAGTATGACGATTACGTAGGGGTTAATGGCCATTCAATGAGAGACATTAAATCTCAAAATAGTAATTTTGCTTTTCTCTCAAAAGTCACCTTAACATCACCTGTAGAGGATACGACTTCGTATGGGATGTCCATTGCAAAAATAGCAACACTTCTTGGGGGAGGAAACCCTTTAGTGCAACGTTTTGGGGATCTAAAAAGTGGGAGAAGATCAACCCCAGAAAGGATAAGAAAGAGTAATATAAAACCGACCCTATTATCTGCAACTCCCGGTGACATAGCAATGGCATTGCCGTACAGGATAGTTACAAATCTAGTTGAATCATTAGAGAGGCTTGATAATGTAATCCCTGGTGTTGGAAGTGATTCAACTCTTCTTTACGCACCTGAGATTAAATTTTATGGCCTAAGGGCAAAAGTTAATTCTTTAATGGAGACTAATCTACCGAATTTATTTGTTGCTGGCGATGGCGTTGGATTATCAAGAGATATTGTAAATTCTGCAGCTACAGGTATTCTTGCATCAGAAGGGATACTAAAAAAGGAGAGTTCTTCTTGAAGGACATACAATACGTATTCATGGATATAGATGGTGTTCTATACAGAGGCCATACGCCACTTATTGGAGCAAAAGAGTTTATCAATTATCTAACAGAACATAAAATAAAATTTATTTGTGTAACTAATAACTCGGCTAAAACGCCAGCTGACTATTCAAGAAAATTAAAGAGAATGGGCATAAATATTCATCAAGAAAATATAGTTAATTCTGGTATTGCCACTGTTGAGTATATCAAAGAAAAATTTCTAAATCAAAAAAAAGAGTTAAGTGCTTATGTTGTAGGTGGAAATGGATTGATATCTCTGATTAAAGATGCAGGCATAACTATCAAAGAAAAAAATCCAGATTTAGTTATTGTAGGATGGGATGTTGATTTTACCTATGATAAGATGAAAAAAGCGTCTCTTGCTATCCAAAAAGGTGCAACATACATAGGTACAAATCCAGATACAACTTACCCTTCAGAAGAAGGAATACTACCTGGATGTGGTGCAATACTAGCTTCAATAACGACTGCTAGCGGAGTAGAACCAATAATAATCGGCAAACCTAAATCTCTAATAATGGAAATCGCTGCTAAAAGAATTTCAGCATTAAAAGAAAAAAGTCTGATGATTGGCGATAGGATTGATACTGACATTCAAGCAGGGAAGAATTTTGGAATCAAAACTGCTTTGGTATTAAGCGGAGTTGTCACAAGATCGAATTTACAAAAATACGAAGTATCTCCGGACTATGTCTTTGAAGATATGATGGATTTATATACTAAATTAAAGAATATTAGAAGGGTGTAGAAATGGCAAATAAAAAATCTTTAGCTATTGGAGTATTGCTGATTATTTTCTTACCACTTTGCCTTAATACTTCTCTTGATAACTGGAATTCTAGTATAAGAGTAGCAAATATGCACCTTGCAAAAGGAATAGAGTATTATAATATATGTTCTAACGCGTACACAATTAAGGACATGGACAATGTAACTGTTTACGCAGATCGGGCAATTGATGAATTTTCGATAACTTTAATAGCTCTAAATAATGCCATGAAAGAAGCCCAAAAATCAAAGAAAGACTGGCTAATTGCTTATACAGATTATTACATAAAAAAGGTTAGAGCCCTAAATAATGCAGCAGTTGAAATAAAAATATTGAAAGAATATTACATCAATGAACAAGAAGATGGTATAGTTCAATCTTTAGAAATTATTAGACAAAATGAGGAAGAGTTTAAAGTTAATGAGCTTAAAATGGAAAGCATAAAAAGAGCCCACATATCCGAGTTTGATTAATATTATCTTTTCTTTTCAACTATCTCACTTGGATAAGTAAAATATTGCCCTCCAAGATGGTTAATGAACTTGATTTTTTCTATATCAATATGATCATCATAATATTTTTTCTCAACCTCTGCATGAATTATTTCACCAATGAATAGATAATGATCGCCACACAGAAAAGAGTCAACTACTTTACATTCTAGAAAAGCAAAACATTCCTTGATTGATGGTGAAGAAACCTTTTTACCAGGAACTTTCGTAAATCCCGACTCCTTGAACTTGTCTACTTCTCTACCACTAGCTGAACCGCATATCAAAACCTTCTCTAATAATTCAACTGAAGGTATGTTAACAGTAAAATCTTTTGAATTTCCAATTAGGATATGTGAATACTTTTTTGTTGAGAGGGAAATAGAAATTAAAGGTGGTTCATGTGAGATTGGGCTTGTCCAAGCAACTGTGACAATGTTTGACTTTCCTTGATACTTAGATGTTACTAGAACAAGTGGCCCTGGATTTAATAGTCTCAAGGCTTTTAGATTTTCTATCTTTATCTTCATTCTACCTTGTACCCTATTTTTTCCAATAGTTCTCTTCGTTCTCGCTTCATAGATTTATCTTCGATTTTTTCGGCAGAAGTTCCATCTACAATGCCAATTACTGAATTGCCTAGATCTGTTTTGACTACAATTACTTGAAAAGGATTTTCGCTTGCACCATAGACAGTACATACCGCAGGGTGTTCTTTAATACTATTAAGTACATTTATTGGGAAAGCTCCGCGCATCATTATAACAAATATATGTCCAGCACCTATCTGTAAGGCAGCGTTAGCAGCAAGATTCTTTAAACGTTCATCATTTCCAGATACCCTAGTAAGTTTTGGTTTAGCCTCGTTCATTGCAACACCCACTTTTATTCCTGCAACACAAGTTAAGAGGGTCTTTGCAAGGTCATCTACTGTAAATATAGAAAAATTTCCTTGGCCTATAACAAACTCGACACCATCGTCTTTTTTTATATCTATAACATTCATTTCCATAATACCACACTATATTGTTTTATGAATATTAAAGGTTTAGTCTATACATCTATTAAGCGCCTCAAATGCAAGGACCATGTCCTTTTCATCAACAACAAATATTGTATCCATAAAGCAACTCATAGTTTCAATAACATTAATCCCAACAGAAGAAAGATTTGAAGAGAGGTAAGATATTACTCCTGGGGTATCTCCTATATCTTCTGGGCTCTTAACAGAAATCTCTACTAGTCCCTTAGATACCCTTAATATATTTTCATTTCCGATATGACCAGTTACTTCTTCAAGATAGTCCTCAAGTAAAATCAAAGTAATGCCCTGTGACCCTTGGATTATGTTAATAAGGTAACCATCAGAAAGGGTCTTTTTCAATACAGGCTCAAGTTTTAGGAAAACGTGCCATCCAGGTTTTAATGTCACTGTAGCAACTTTAGTCTTTATGTTTATTCGGCTTCTTTTCAATATTTCTTTAATTCTTTTTTCTAGATAATTTTTTTCTTTCTGTAACTCTTCGGCATATCTTCTAGAAGCGATAAGAACTGCAACCATATTGTCGATCTTATATTCGTCCATTATCATCCGTGACAATGCTGAATAATTGATAACACCATACCTTAGACAGTCCATAATAGATGGATGAGCGCCTATATACTCTCTTACTATCTCTGCAATGCTTCTTTTATCTGGCACATAGTTGGTATGTATAATTGTATATTTAAATGTTCTGAATATATGGAAAACTAATAAATAATGACAAAATACTTAAATTAAGTGATTATAGTCTTTTTAGATGTTTTTATGTCTATAAAAAACCCAAAGACTTTGAGAGATAAATCAAGGTATATATGTTTTAAAGTAGAAGGGGGGAAAGACTTTAAAAGAGAGGACCTAGTTAAGGCTATCTGGAATTCAGCCATAGATTTTTTAGGAGAGTTTGGCGCTTCTGAAATGGGTCTTTGGGTTAAAGAATATGATGAAAGTAAGGGGTATGGCATAATAGAAAGCAATATAAAATCATTGCACAAAGCTATATTTATATTATCACTTACTAAATCTGTAGGTAAAGAAAAAGTTAATATATTGCCTCTTTATGTATCAGGAACTATAAAGGGGTTAGAGAGAAATATTAAGTCTAATGTTAATTAGTTTATGGAGGTATATGAATGGCATTTGTTCCACCCGCATCTGGATATGATCGCGCAATTACCGTTTTCAGTCCAGATGGAAGTTTGTATCAGGTTCAATACGCTGGCGAAGCAGTTAGAAGAGGAGCTACCGCTATAGGTATTAAATGTAAAGAGGGAGTTGTACTTTGTGTCGACAAAAGAATTCCTTCAAGATTAGTCGAACCTGAATCATTTGAGAAAATTTTTCAGATAGATGATCATCTAGCTGCAGCAACATCAGGTATAATAGCCGATGCAAGAATACTTGTCGATAAGGCAAGAATTGAAGCACAGATTCACACATTAAGCTACGATGAAAAGATGTCTGTCATGATGTTGGCAAAGAAGATAGGAGATCTAAAACAGATGCACACACAATATGGCGGATTAAGGCCATTTGGTGCTTCGCTTATCCTAGCAGGAATAAATTCAGAAGGTCCACAGATATTTGTGACTGAGCCTTCAGGAGCTTATCTTGAATGGAAAGCAACAGCAATAGGTGCAGGCAGGTCAGTTGCAATGGAGATATTTGAGAAAGAATACTCTCCTGATATATCAATAGAAGATGCAATAATACTTGCTTTAAGAGCCTTGAAGAAATCAATAGAAGGCGAGCTAAGCAAGAACAACGTCGAGATGGCCGTAATTAGTCTGAAAGATGAAAAATTTAAGAAGATAGATGAAGAAAAATTAAATTCATATATCGAAAAAGTTAAAGATATTAAAGAAGAGGAAGATAAGGAGTAAAGAGGTTGATCCTTTGATATCTCTAGATGATGCAGTTACTGCAAGAATTAAGTACCAAGGGGAACATTTTGAGATTTTAGTTGACCCCTTAAAAGCTCAAGAATTTAAGGAAGGAAGCGATGTTAAAGACTTCCTAGCAACAAATTTTATTTTCAAAGATGCAGATAAAGGAGAAAAAGCTTCTCCAGAATCCCTAAAAAAGGCATTTGGTACGGATAACGTTGATGAGATCTCAAAGATAATTCTAAAAAAAGGCGAAATACACCTTACAACTGATCAGAGAAGAGCAATAATGGAGAACAAGAGGGCTCAGATTATTTCTTATATCTCAAGACATGCAATAAATCCTCAAACAGGCCACCCACACCCACCCCAACGAATAGAGACAGCCTTGGAAGAAGCAAGGGTATCAATTGATATGTACAAGAGGCCAGAAGACCAGATGAAACATATAATACATCTTTTGGCTCCAATCATACCAATTAAAATAGAAAATAGAAGAATTGGTGTTAAAGTACCTGCAGAATATGCTCCAAAAATTATGGGGTCTGCAAAAACACTTGGCACTATTATTAAAGAAGAATGGGGCAGAGACGGTTCTTGGATGTTTGTTATTGAAATACCTGCAGGATTACAAGACGATCTTTTCAGTAAGTTGAATTCAGCTACAAAAGGAAACGTTGAAACAAAGATAATGGATAAATAAAGACGGAGAGATAAAGTTGGAATTTTTAGTTAAAGACAGGTCTATTGTTACGCCCGGAATGGTTATTGCAAAAGGGCCTTTTAAGTATGAATACGGAGTAGATAAGTTTGAGGACACGATAATCTCTTCTGTTCTTGGAATAGTCTATATTGAAAATGATGGTATTAAAGTAGTTCCATTAGAAGGCAAATATCTCCCTAAAAGGGGCGATGATGTAATAGGAACTGTAGTTGGAATAAATCCATTGAGTTGGGATTTAGATATAAATGCCCCTTATCTAGGAAATCTTCATATTCAAGATGCTTTGAGGTACGTTAAGGATACTTCAAACCTTGAAAGGATTTTCAAAGTAGGAGATGTAATATATGCAAACATCAAGGAAGTTGGAGAGGCTTCTGAGATAGTATTACAGTCTAAGGAAAGACCTTATGGTAAAATGAAATGGGGAAGAGTTGTTAAAATTCATGCCACAAGGGTACCGAGAGTAATAGGTAAAAAAGGATCTATGATAAAATTATTAAAACAAATGACCAAGTGCGAGATTACAGTTGGTCAGAATGGCAACATATGGATAAAAGGAGAACGACAGATGGAAGATATTGTCGAGAGAGCCATTCTTAAAATAGATAAAGAGGCCCACATTCCAGGGCTCACAGATAGAATAAAAAAAATACTAGAAACTGAATTATCAAGATAATTTTAGGTGTTATAATGGAAAAAGACATAAAGTTCTTTATTGATGGAAAGAGAATTGATGGAAGAGCCAAAGATGAATTGAGACCTATTAAAATAGAAGTTGGAGTTTTAAAAAGGGCTGATGGCTCATCTTATATCGAATGGGGCGGGAATAAGATTTTTTGTGCAGTTTATGGCCCAAGAGAAGCTTACCCTAGATTTCTTCAAAAATCAGATAGGGCTATCTTAAAATGCAGATATAATATGGCTTCATTCGCAGTTGAAGAGAGAAAAAGACCTGGCCCCAGTAGGAGGGGCGTTGAGATAGGTAAAGTAACACAGGGTGCTTTAGAACCTGCTTTGATTCTTGAAAATTTCCCAAAATGTATGGTTGAGGTCAATATTGAAGTTATCCAAGCAAGTGCTGGAACAAGATGTGCAGGCATTACAGCAGCATCTGTAGCTCTAGCAAATGCAGGCATACCTATGAAAGAGTTGGTACCTGCTTGTGCAGCTGGAAAAGTAGATGACCAAATCGTATTAGATCTATGTAAAGAAGAGGACAATTATGGCCAGGCAGATTTGCCATTGGCACTTCTTCCAAGAAAAAATGAATTCAGCCTTTTGCAGATGGATGGAGATTTATCTGAAGAGCAACTTGAAGAAGCTTTAGATTTAGGTAGGAAAGGATGTCTCGAAGTTTTTGAGATTCAGAAACAAGCACTAAAGAAGAAATATATTACGGAGGATGTGTTAAATGAGTAGTGTTCTTTCAGATATTAAAAAAGATTACATTATTAGCCTCTTAAAGACAGGAAAACGTGAAGATGGAAGAGGTTTTGACGATACTCGAAATATTAAAATTGAACTTGGTATAGCCAGTAAAGCCAATGGGTCATGTTTCGTTCAGATTGGGGATACAAAGGTAATCGCAGGAGTACAATGTGAAATGGGCGAACCATTTCCAGATACCCCAAATCAGGGAGTATTTACAACTAATGCAGAATTAATACCTATGGCATCACCCGATTTTGAGGCTGGGCCACCAAGAGAAGATGCAATAGAACTTGCGAGAATTGTTGATAGAGGAATTAGAGAATCCGGTGCTGTTGATTTTCAAAAATTAGTTATTAAAGAAGGAGAACTTGTAAGAGTACTATTTGTTGACCTTCATATAATGGACTACAATGGAAATCTATTTGATGCATGTGGTATTGCAGCAATAGCCGCTTTACACAGTACCAAAATGCCAGCTTTGGATGAAGAAGGTAATAAAATCGAAGGAGAATTTGTTTCGCTGCCCATGAAAAAGATTCCAATTCCCTGTACATATGTAAAAATAGCCGATTCAATATTATATGATCCTTCTATTGAGGAGGAAGCTGTAATGGATTCAAGGATAACTGTCACTACCGAAGATAGCGGAAAGATATCTGCAATGCAGAAAGGGGATGTAGGAAGCTTTAAAAAAGAGGAGATTTTAGACATCGTCAGAAGGTCAAAGATAAAAGGCGATGAAATTAGGTCCCTTTTAAATGAGAAATTCTCTGAAATGAGGTGATTTTCATGACAGTAACAAGTAAAGTGAGTAGTGCTGGAAGATTTGGGCCAAGATATGGTAGAAGAATCAGAGTTAAAGTTTCTAATATCGAAAATATGATGAAACAGAAACACAAGTGCCCACAATGCGGAAGAAAATCCGTTAAGAGAATCAGCACTGGAATATGGAAATGCTCAAAATGTGAAACTACATTTGCTGGAGGTACATATCTTCCCGATACGCCCGTTGGGAGGGCATCACAAAAGTCCTTTAGTAAAGTAGGAAGTGAGTAATTGTATAAATGCATTGAATGTAAGAGGATACTCACCCCCCAGGAACTTGATGAGATAAGGGGTATTAAGTGCCCGTACTGTGGTAATAGGTTATTCATAAAAATGAGACCTGAATTTGCAAAGACAGTTCCAGCACGTTAGTATGATGCTTATCTCAACTTCTAGAAGGCCATCCACTAGAACAAGATCTTTTGTTAAAGAACTGTTGGGTGTAATCCCCCTTTCTTTTTATATTACTCGAGGAAAAAAATCTATAGAAGAATTAAAAGATATTGCTGTTCTAAAAGGCTGCAGACGATTAATGATTGTTGAATCAAAAGATGGAAACCCTTCTGCACTTTCTTTTATGTATGTTGACAAGAAAGATTGGAAATGGATTGGAGTAATAGATATTAATGTGTCACTCAGAAGAGAGATGAAAATTCATTTCAATGAATCCTTAATTGATGAGGACATAAGATTCTTCATAAAAGGAGAAAAAGATGAAGAGTTTGAATTTATTAAAGATATGTTTTATTGTGATGACTATGAAGAAGATTTAGATTCTTCAGTAATAGTTTGGGATGGTAGCTTTATCAATTTCTCAAGAGTGGATATTTCGAAAGAGCTTATTGGTCCAAAACTTAAAATTTTAAGTTGGAAGCGTTCATACTAATGTCAGTGATTAATAATAAATCTAGAGGGGTTAGGGCAGAATATGAAATCAAAAAATATCTTCAGAGCAACGATTACTTTGTCTTTAGTAAAAGAGTAAGTCAGAGTGGCCCCGACATTATTGCAATAAAAGACAAAAGAGCTATTGTTATGGAAGTGAAAAGTACAAAACTTTCTAGTAT
Organism: Methanobacteriota archaeon; assembly: GCA_023622545.1. Lineage (GTDB taxonomy): Archaea > Methanobacteriota_B > Thermococci > Methanofastidiosales > Methanofastidiosaceae > Methanofastidiosum. Next base: position 15,000 of record JAMNZA010000062.1, read on the forward strand.
TAAAATTAAAAATACTCAAATTAATTCACTATTAAAAACTGCATCTGAAATCTCTGAAAAAACAATTTTGTCTCCAAAATCAATTCTTGCTGTTAAGTTTTCAAAGAAAGATGGAGGTTGGGCCTTTATTTTAATCGATAAACAAATTTATGAGGACATAATTATAAGAAAGGGCAATATAAAACTATTAGAATTAAGCAAAGGTTTAAAAAGTTTTATTTAGCAAATAGAGAAAAGAGAGGGTCAGATGGCTGAAGAATCAAATATGTTTTATTCAAAGAGTTCTAAGAAATTTAAACAAAAAATACAATCTAAGAAAACAAAAAAATTGAATATGGGCAGAGTTTCAGATTTTAAATGGGACCTAAATCAAGTATTAAATAAATTACCAGAGGATAAGGCGGGCTTAATCAGAGGCCCTCTATACGCCAAAGCTTCTAAAATAGGTGTAGAAGAAGCAAAGAAGTTCTTAAAGGAAAAAGAAGATGAAGGAGTTATTGATAAGGAAATAGCTTTAGATATATTAAGAGTTCTTTCCAAATACTCAAAATTCAGATAAATAGTCTCTTCTTACTGATAATAATATTGGTCGTTTTATTTACTTAAGTATAAAAGATTTATATTCTATAATATTACCATCTTTTAATAAATAACAGATGAGGTCTTTTTGAAGATGCCATACAATCCAAAAAAAGATTATTATGAGATGATTGGCGGAATTAGTCCTTCTTCCAATATTAAAGAGATTAAAAAGTCATACAGGAAAAAAGTTCTGGAATATCATCCTGATAAGAATCCAGGAAAGGAAGAATGGGCAAAAAATAAATTTCTTGAGTTAAAAGAGATATATGAGATAATTATAGACCCTGAGAAAAGATTAATGTACGATAAAGAAAGAGAAAAATTCTTTTCTTTAAAAAAACAAATAGATTATGAAGGAAAACCTGGATGGAAATACACCTCCAAACAGAATGTTCCATCTTCACTTTTCAATTCAAATACCAGAACTTTTGTTAAGAGTAGACCTTATGTGGCGTACGAGCATACAATAAGTTCAAAGCATGTAGCTATAAGAATATTAATTTATACTGTCTTATTTGCAATGTTTGTGATAACAATCTATGTATTAGGTGGACTTAGATAACAAGGCCTTCTTTTCGATATATTTATCTACCATCTTTGCATTCAATAATGAGAGCTTTAATCCAGCAAGAGTCTTTTCAGCAGCAATTCTCCTCAATATATCTTTCCCTTTTGGGTCAGAAGTTATTTTTTCAAGTTTTGCCATTAACTCTAGGCTATTTAGTTTTGAGAGCGTTGATGCTATGTCCTCTTCCTTAAATCTGCTCTTGCTTGGGAGTATGTCAGAAACAATTCCATCAATTGAATTCATATCAAATTTATCAGACATGTAGTCATAGATTTTATTATTAAAAGATTCTCTAATTGAAAGAAGAAGCATCGCTATGTCCAAATCGTCGGTAAGTTCTTCTATTTCCATTCTCTTTACGCATTTCCAACCTTTATAGTTACCTAGAAAATGAACCATTTCTTTACCCTTGACAGTTTCATTTCCCTTGTCCTCAATTGGCTTTTGTCCAAGATAATCATCAAGGACATTTGGAGTAAGTCGTTCAATACCAAGTTTCTGAAGAACCATTTCAGTAAGCATTCCTTTTGTAATATCCTTTGCTTCCTTCAAATCAACAATTTCTGATAGTTTCTTAGTTGTTGTAGGGGATTTAACTTTGTAAAGGGCACCAGAAATAGTTTTTTCGTCTCTTATTATAGAGTCAACAATTTCTCCAATAAATTTTATATTAAACTCTTGGCCTAAATAATCAAATATCTTTTCATTAAATGATTCTCTTATAGAGAGTAATAATCTTGCAATATCGAGTTTATCTTTTCCCTCAGTTGCATCAAAACCTTTGTAGCATTTCCATCCCTTATAATTACTAATAAACTCAACTTTTTCGGGTATTGGCATTATATCACCTAGTACCTCATTTGTGGAAGATACTTAAAAATCTTTACTGAATAAATATTTTTATTGGTAACAAATATAAAAACTAAATCATTATTGACTATGTGATCAGATGAAAATCGCCATAATTGGGGCGGGAGCAATAGGTAGTCTCTTAGGCGCCCTTCTAAAAAGAGAAGGGTTTGATTGTATACTTATTGGAAGAAAGAATCATGTAGATGCTATAAGGAAAAATGGTCTTTCTATTTCAGGATCAGATGAATTTAATATTAACATCGATGCATTTTGCAATCCTCTACACGCAAAGGATTCTGATATATTCATTATTACCACAAAGGCCTATGACACAAGAAATGCAATTCATGAAATAATTCCATTTATAGATGATAATGTCACTGTTATGTCCCTCCAGAATGGCGCTGGAAACATTGAAGAGATTTCTAAGCTTGTAAATAAAAAACAAATTTTAGGAGCTATTACAAGCATGGGAGCATTTGTAGAAGCTCCAGGAAGAATTCAATTTAGAGGTAAAGGAACTACAATTATTGGGTCGGCATTTGATAACAAAAAGAAAGCTGTGGAAATAATTGATATATTCAATAAAGCTCAAATTAAAACTCAATTTTCAGATGACATATACAGAGACATATGGTCAAAGGTAATCATAAACTCTGGAATTAATACAATTGCTTCGATTTTAGATAATGAAAACGGAGTTCTCCTAGACAAAAATCTGATGGAGATAGTCAGAGAAGTAACAAACGAGGGCAAAAACATTCTTCAAAAAGAAGGAGTTGAGATACCTGAAGATATTTTTGATACCACAGTTGAAATTATTAGAAATACTTCAAAAAATATTAATTCGATGCTTTCGGACTTAAGAAAAGGTAAAAGAACTGAAATTGACTTTATTTCTGGAAAGGTTGTAGCGCTCGGGGATAAATTGGGTATCCCTGCCCCTTACAACAAAACACTATTGAATATGATAAAATACAAGGAAAATGAGTGTTAATCCAATAACTCTGATAAATTATATAAATGAATAATTTAAATTTATTTAGGATTAAATTATCTTTATTGATCAATCGAAAAGTATTTTAATATTCGTTAAATAAATCGTAAGTAGGTGCTTTGATGGAAGATGACGTATCCCTTATAATGTCAAAATTGATGGAAAAGGGTTATACGGAAGCTCAAATAAAAGAGAAAATTAGGATAAAAAAAGAATCCTCTATGTTTAATCTTACAACAAAAGGTATACTTTCTATAATTGCATCAGAGGAAGGAATATCCATTCCTGGTAAAGAGGACATGAAAATTGAGTCACTTACAGAGGGAATGAAAGACGTAAATATCCTTGGTAGAGTAACGAGAAAGTATTCACCAAAAGAATTTGTAAGGGACGATGGATCTCAAGGTGCAGTTCTTAATGTTACCGTCGCAGATAAAACTGGTGAGATAACTGTTGTCTTTTGGGATGAAAATGCTGGACGATTCTCTGAATCATTAAATCGGGGAGATGTCATAAAAATAATTGGTGGACAAATTAAAGGGGGCATGAAAGGTCCACAGCTTTATATTTCTTCTAAAAGTAAAGTAATCTTGAATCCAGAAGGTATTGATGGGTCCTCTCTGCCTGACCTAACTACATTTAAATCCCTTAAATATGAGAGGACTTCGATATCTGAATTAAATCCTGGTGATAAATTCAAAGAGATAAGAGGAACTATAGCAAAACTATACTCAGTATTCTTTTACGATGCGTGCCCCACATGTTTTAAGAAATTGGATAATTCCCAAAAGGGATTCTGTAAGAACTGTAAAAATGAGGTCGTTCCAACAAAAGTTGTTATACTAGATTTGGGTATAGACGATTCAACTGGTTATATTAGAGCTTCATTTTTCAAAGATAAAGCAGAGAAGATATTGGGTACAGAATCTGAAAGTATTTATCGTAGTGTTAAAAGTTTCCTTGAAAAAGGATTTAATTTAAGAAATGCTGGAGAAACATATCTCTCAGATAATCATTATGATTTATTGGGTAAAGAAATTTTGATTGCTGGAAATGTCGCCGAGAACGAATACATTGGAAACGTTTTCCAAGTTCACAATATATTTGAAATTGAACTTGAAGAAGAAATTGAAAAAATATTGGACTCAATAGGTAAGGAGATTAAATGAAGTACAACTTCTCTATCGAAAAGGACATTCGTGATATCAAGGGGGATGAGACTTTGGTGTCTTTCATAGGTGTTGTTGTATCAATAGATCCATCGACTTATATGTTAGTTCTTGACGATGGAACAGGAGCAATAAGTGTTTCCTCTGATACTCTCTATGATATGGAGAGTATACTAAGAGTTATTGGAAATCCTTACAAAGAGGGGGGCCAAGTAATAATTGATTCTGAGATAATACAAGATTTTAGAGATTTTAATATGAGTCTCTACAAAAAAGTTCAGCAACTGGAAAAGGAGGTCTACGAATGAAAAAAAGAATGCCATCTTCAAGACTTTCCTTAGCAGATATTCATAAAGGTTATTTTGTAAAACCTGAGGATGACTTTGCAACTAATTATGTTATTACCCAAGATGGATTGAAGGTATACCGATTAAAGGGTGTTGCTACAGTTATGGCAGAACCAAGATTATCTGAAGATGGAACTTATGGATCATTATTTTTAGATGATGGAACTCAGAGTATAGTCGGGCTTGTATTTCGAGAGAATACTAGACTTCTAAAATCTATTAAGAAAGGAAATCTCGTCCAGTTTATGGGGAAATTAAGTGAATGGCAAGGTAAAAAGCAAGTAAATCTCGAGGCAATATCTGTTGTATCATCAAATATGTTGACACTTCATCGGGCTGAATCTGTACTCAACACGATTAAACAGAGAAAACAATTCAGAATAGCACAGAAAATACACAATGAGGAAACAAATGTTAGAAAGGCAATGGATCGTGCGAAAAAGGAAGGGATAAACCCAGAACTAATCGATGCAATTGAAGAATTGAACTATTTAGCGGAATATGCAGAGGAAGGACATGTATTTGACTCTGAATCTGCGATTGAATCAAAAGTTCTAGATGCAATTGACAAACTTGACGAGGGTGATGGAGTGGTCCTTGATCTTATACTCTATGAGTTAAAAGATGAACACTTGGCAGAGGATGTTGATAACGCTTTAAGAGAACTTTTGGCAAGGGGAGACCTTTATGAGCCAAAAGTAAACTACTTTAAGAAGGCTATATAGGTGAGATTATCAGAAGGTATCAAATAGGTGTCATTGGCTCTGCTAGTGGGGAGATACCGATTAAAATAAGAGCAGTCGCAAGAGAACTTGGAAAAATAATTGCTTCTGAAAACCATATACTATTTTCAGGAGCATGCCCTGGTTTACCATTTGAAGCTACAATTGGGGCAAAAGAGAACGATGGGACTACAGTTGGAGTTTCTCCTGCAATTAATCTAAAAGAGCATATTGAGGATTATAAGTATCCTACTGACGTTTTTGATTCATTAGTATTCACGGGCTCCGGATATAAAGGAAGAAATGTAACTTTAGTAAGAAGTTGCGATGCAATAATATCTGTTCAAGGTATGATGGGAACACTAAACGAGCTTACTATAGCTTATGATGAAAAAAAGATTATCGGATTATTATCTGGAACAGGGGGGGCATCTGATCTTTTTTTAGGTATATTAGAAAATATGGAAAAATCAACAGATAATGTATTTTCTTCAGAAAATCCTTTGGTTTTAGTTGAAAAAATAATAGATGTTTTAGATAGTCTCTGAAGATAATAAGATATCAAGATACTCTTTTTTTAATTCCATCCCGAAAGCATCACCATTTCTATGATAGTCAGAACCTGCCGTTGGGATAAGTGAATATTTTTCTGCAAGTTTTAGATATTTTGTTTCTTCTTCTTTGCTATGTTTTGAGTAGAAGACCTCGAGTCCACCTAACCCCAGATCAGACAACCATGAAATGAAGTTTTCAAGCTCTTCATCTTCTAGAAAAGTATATTTTGGATGTGCTAATACAGGAATACCTTTGTATTTTCTTATTATTTCAATAGATTTCCTTATATCCGGCCTCTCCTTAGGAACATAACAATGTTTTCCATTTCCTATATATTTCTCAAAAGCTTCAGCAAATGTGGAGACATACCCTTTTTTTACCATTAGGTCTGCAATATGGGGTCTTCCGATATTACCTTCAGCATTGGCTTTAAGTTCCTCCATAGTAATATGAAATCCTAAATTATCAAGCTTTCTTAGCATCTTTTGATTTCTTTCTTCTCTAGAATTTTTTAGTTTATTCACAAATGTCTGAAATTTTAGATCTTTATAATCAACGAAATAACCAAGCATATGAATTTGTTTTTCGTGTCTAGCACTTATCTCTAAAGCTGGAATCAGTCTGATTCCATGATTTTCTGCAGCCTCCATACCTTCAGTAATGCCATCAATAGTGTCATGATCAGCAATGGCTATAGTATCAAGATTGCTTTCTTTAGCTTTATTTATGATTTCTGTAGGTGAAAGAAGCCCATCAGAAGCTGTAGTATGAACGTGCAAATCTACTTTCATTGAAAAAAATGAGAAATAATATATTTAAATGATTATCTGATTCATAATTATAAATAAATACTTTTTTAATCCAAAGATAAAATAATAGTAAAGAGGAGATATTATTTATTTTACCACATTTATAATAACAATTATTATTAGTTTTTTAATCGGGTACACAATAGTTAGATACTTGACAGTTCACCAGAGCAGGATTAGAACCTTTTCTATTGTACTATTTATTGAAATAGCTGTTTTTATTTCCCTTATATGGTACAATCGTTATGATATTGGATTCATCTTTATTGTCCTATGTCTATTTAGTATTTTACTTGGATATTACTCTTCAACAGTTAAATTACTATCAACTAAAGACACAAGATTTGTTCCAGAAATTATTAGAAAAAAGGAAGATCTTGGTGATGGACACACAGCCATAGTTTATTTTACTCATGGGGAGCCGGAAGATTACAATCCAATAGGATGGATAAATCAGTTCAGAGAGTTTGATCAGCAAAAAATTAAATTTATTCCTTTTTTAGTCAGACCTTTATTCCTTTATATGTTAAGAAAAAAATATATTCACGTTGGAACTAGCTATCACAAGAAAATGCACACCCAAATGCTAAAATCTCTCGAAGATAGTTATAGAAAAGAAGGAGACAACAAAACTAAATTCTATCTTTCATTCTTAGAGGATGAGCCAAGACCCGATGCAGCTGTTATTAATGCATTAAATGATGGCGCTAGCAGGATAATTTTAAGTGAAGTCTTTTTGACAATCTCCAATCATACGGCAGAAGGTAAAGAACTAATCGAAAAACTTAATTTGGGAGAATATTCTGTCCCAATATATTTTACTGGTCCTCTATGGGATTCTAGAATATTACAGAAGATGTTCGTTACTAGAGTAAATAATAATCTAGGGAATGCTGATAAGAAAGAAGTCGGAGTATTATTGGTGGGCCATGGTCAGCCTAAAGAGTGGGACACGAACTGGCCAACAGAAACTGCACACGAAATAAAATTTAGAGAAGATGTCTTAGACTTATTTGTGAGAGATGGATACGACCGTCAAAATCTCAACCTTGCTTGGATGGAGTTTAGAGATCCTTGTCCTTCCGAAGCGATTAAGAAATTGATAAAAAATGGTGTTAAAAAAATATTTTATTTTTCAGCCGCAATTAGTGCCGATAGTATCCATAGTATGTGTGATGTACCTGAACTTATTGCAAAGGCAGAAATCCCAAATGATATCGAGATTATAAATTTAGGAGCTTGGAATGATGATCCACTGGTGATTAAGGCAATAAAAGAAAAGATTGATAGAATCAAATAATTTAATATTTTACATTATTATAAGTAGTTGCAATATAATTTAGAATTCAAAAGTAGAGTTAAAAGTAAAAATTAATTTAAAATCATAGTCTTATCGTATGGCCTAAATACATCGCCATTTTTTTTAGAATATTTAAAAATTCATTTCTTACTAGACAACTTCTTTGCTGCTTTTGTGGGGAAAAGAGTTGCAAATATATTTTGTTGCCACTTGAGAAATTTATCGATACAATCTAAACATATGTCTACATAATGTGAGTCATCAATTTTCAACTGATTAAATTTTACATTGTACCCCTTGATTTGTTTCTTACATAAAATACAATCCATTATAATCACTTCCATAAGATAGATTTTAAAATTATCAATATAAGGATCAAAAATAAATGGAACAGACAGAATACAATTTTATCATATATAAAAATTCAAAATATAAATAGAAATATTGTTATATTATTTTTCTACTTCAACAACTGTGGCAGACGGTGCATTCTTTTTAATGCTTTGGATTCCATTTATACATGCATCCCTTGTTTCGTATGCTTCTCCAGTTGCAATTATCTGGCCGTTTCCAGCTTTTAATCTAAATCTATATTTCTTTTTATTGTCCTTGTATACTTCAAATTTTGATGCCATAATATCATAACTATTAGTATTTTATTTTATAAAAACTTTTCTATTGTATCCTTATTTGATTATGACTATACTAGTTAAGATTTGTCTTTTGTTTTTGTTTTATTTTAATTAAATACGTAAAAAATAGTCGAAACTCTTTTATGGTTGTTTATCTTTAGTTTAAATATGAAAACAAGAATGTTTGTTATCGCCGATACCTCATCATTGACACCTCAAACTGTAATTAATTACATTGTTAGCTTGGGCAAGACTTTGAATATTAAAGATACATGCTATGGTATCATGATTGAAGGCGATGATGACGTTGTTGAGAATGTTACACTTAAAATAAGAGAGAAATATAATGC
>JAMNZA010000009.1 GCA_023622545.1 Methanobacteriota archaeon
ATTTGCTTCATAGCCGGGGTTGCTGAGCTTGGTACGGCGCGGGCCTGGAAAGCCCGTTCTCCCTTGGAGTGCATGGGTTCAAATCCCATCCCCGGCGCTATGGTGATTATATGGCTGAAGAAATAAAAGGTATTGTTCGTGTACTAGGTACAAACATAATGGGTAACGACATCTTTGAGGTAGGGATACTTAAAGTTAGAGGTGTCGGACCAGTTATGGCAAGGGCTGTAGCCCAAGTTGCAGGTATTTCCCCAAAAGATAAAGTAGGAAATATACCTCCAGAAAAGTTAAAAGAAATTGAAAAAATTATTGAAGATCCTGTTAGTAACGGTATACCAGTATGGCTTGTTAATAGAAGAAAGGACTATGAAACAGGTCAAAATATACATGTTATTGGACCAAAATTATTAATGGCTTTAAGGGAAGATCTAAATAAAATGAAGAAGATGAAGAGCTACAAAGGTGTAAGACATCAGCTTGGTCTTCCTGTAAGAGGTCAAAGAACAAAATCTTCATTTAGAAAAGGAACTTCATTAGGTGTCCAAAGAAAGAAAACGGTACCACAAAAAGGTGAGTGATTAAATGGGAGATCCTAAAAAAATCAGGCGTAAATATGATAAACCATCTCATCCATGGCAGAAAGATAGAATTGATTCTGAAAATGTGTTGGTAAAGAAATATGGCCTTGCAAATAAAAAAGAAATATGGAAAGCCTTGAGTTTTCTTAGAAATGCAAGGAGACAAGCTAGAGAACTTTTAGCAAGCCATGATGAAGCTTCAATGAAACAGAGTGCTGATTTAATCACTATGCTTCAGAAATATGGAATCCTGAAAGACGAGTCTACATTAGAAGATGTATTGACTTTATCTCTTGAGGATATTCTTGATAGAAGACTACAATCATTGGTATTTAGAAAAGGTCTCGCAAAAACTCCAAAACAGGCAAGACAATTTATAGTACACAAACACATTATCCTAAATGGTGCTAAAGTATCAATTCCAAGTTATCTAGTTCCTAAATCTATAGAAGATTCTATCGGATATGCAGCTAGATCATCTCTGAATGACCCAAGTCATCCAGAAGTTCCAAGAAAAACAGTAGTTGAGGAGGGTAATTAATGCCAAAAGAAGGAGGAAGATGGGGGGTAGCCCATATATATGCATCATATAATAATACACTTATTCATATAACAGATTTAACAGGTGCTGAAACTATAAGCAGAGTTTCAGGGGGTATGATAGTTAAAACAGGTAAAGAAGAGTCATCTCCCTATGCCGCAATGAAAGCCGCAGCAAAAGCTGCAGAAGAAGCTGTTGAAAAAGGTGTTATAGGGGTCCACATAAAGGTGAGGGCAGCGGGTGGAAACAAAGCAAAAACTCCTGGCAGAGGAGCTCAAGCATCAATAAGAGCCCTAACTAGAGCAGGACTTAGAATTGGAAAGATTGAGGATGCAACCCCGATACCACACGATGGTACAAGAGCTAAAGGGGGCAAGAGGGGTAGAAGAGTTTAATGAAAATTGAAATATTCAACAAAGATGAAAGAGAATTGAAATTTTTGGTCAGAGGAGTATCTGTACCAATGGTTAATGCATTGAGACGTATATTCATCGCTGAAATGCCATCTCTAGCTGTTGATTATCTTAAATTTTATAAGAACGATTCTCCCGTCTTTGATGAAATTATCGCCCATAGAGTAGGATTAATACCATTAAACAATGCCTCTGAAATATATATAACGCCTGAAGAATGTGGATGTAAAGAAGGTTGTGAGAAATGTTCAGTTACTTTGTCCTTAGAAAAAACAGGTCCTTGTACAGTCTATTCAAGCGATCTAGTATCTGGGGATAAAGATGTATATCCAATCATTGATACAATTCCAATCACGAAACTTGGCGAAGGTCAGGAATTAAAGTTCGATGCAGTAGCCAGAATAGGAACAGCAGAAGATCATTCAAAATGGCAAATAGCCAATGCAGCATATAAATATGTTCCAAAAATAGAACTTAATCTAGATAAATGTGATCTATGCGAGGAATGTATCCCTAAATGTCCAAAGAATTTATTCTATAAAGAAAAGAATAAATTAAAAGTAAGAGATATTTACGAATGTACGATGTGCAGAGCATGTGAAGAAACATGTGAGCAAGGAGTAATAAAAATATCTCATGAAAATGATGCTTTTGTCTTTTTTGTAGAATCGTATGGAAATATGGGAGCAAACGATTTAGTAACAAAAGCATTGGATATGCTATCCACAAAATTGGATCAATTAAAGAACCTTGTCGATAATATTTGAAGCGCGGGGGTTGCCGAGCATGGCCAAAGGCGCAGGATTGAGGGTCCTGTTACGTAGGTATTCGTGGGTTCGAATCCCATCCCCCGCACTTTTTTACACTACAATTTCCTTATAATTTAGTATGTCCAAATAATATTTTGTCTTTTTAGTCATTGATAACTATTATTCTATTTTTTCTGTTATAATTGTTAGGAAGGTATAATTATTTTTTATATTCCTACAATTGCCGATAATTATTTTTATTTTTCTTTAATCAACGATATATTTATATATTGAATTACATATTTAATTTTGTAATTATATGCTGTATGGCATATTTTATAGGAGTTGAAACTAATGGGTGTAGAAAAAACATATTTAGATCTTGTTCAAATAATAAAAGGCGAAGTTGGAAATGCTAAATCAAACCCCGCGGCTCGCAAAGCCATAGAGTCTGCTTTGTCAGAAATTTCTACGAAGTATGGTACGGGAGCAGCGAATAAAGCAATAGACTCATACAAATTAGAATCTCTAGGTTTAAAGAAATTTGCCTAAACAATATTTTATTTTTATTTTTTTAAAATATATCAGAAAATATTCTTTTTATATTGTCGATTATATTAGATTGCTCTTTTCGTTCATTTCTATTGGGGTAGTGTAATCTTGTTATATATGTGCTATTTGGAGCATCTTCTGGATATTTAATCATAGTGTAACCATCATCGACCTCAAAATAATATTCTAAGTAGTCATTTCCTAGTCCATCAATATCTATAAAGTAACTTCCATTTCCTTCATTGTTCATTTTTGATATTGTAAAACTTCTATTGGCATCTTGGGTATAATATATATATGAATTACTTGCATTCATATCCGTTACTTTCATTGTTACTCTAAGATACTCGGATATATTTGCTTCTTCTGGAGTAGTGTTAACTATTTGATCATCAATATAAGAAGCATTCATATCTAGGGCTTTAACAGAAAATATTTTTGTAGCTATATTATTCCCTTCATCAGATTCCTTAATTTTATTCTCCTCATCGATAACAACGATTATCTCCCCTTCCCTGCTAAAAGGTGAAAAAGTAATCTCCTTTTCTATTATTTCATCTGGGCCTAAAGTAATGCCGATTTTCTCGATTAGCCTATCACTGCTATTCATATCCCTCTCGTAAAATGAAACATTTGCTTCTTCAACTATGGAGTTTCCTTTGTTCTTTATTTTGGCTCTAATAAATAAATCTCCGTTTACTAATTCTTCAGGCATTATATAATAAGGATATATCAAAAGATCAATGTCCTTTGGTGAATTGACTGTTTTTGTAGTATTTATGGAATTTGTATTTCGTTCAATTACTTTAAATCTTAAGGTTACTATGTTATTCATTTCAGAAATCTCTTGAAGTGTATTCTCTGGATCTACCTTAGCCTCTATTAAATATTCACCAGGAGACGTAAAAGTCAAGAAAACATTAAAATCATTGAAGGAAGATGGAAGTATTTGTGGAATAGTCGAAGATGACTTAAGATTTCCATTTAAATATACCTTCATTGGAATATTATATGCAGCAGATTGCCCTATATTTTTTATTCTAAAGTACACATTTGATGATGAATTTACATAAATAGTTGATTGGTAAGATAAATCGTTTGAAGATATGGATAAATCAGGCTTATAACTCTCTCTCTGTTCTTGAACGCTTGGATTATTTACTGTATTCCCCGAAGAGGTACCTTGTGAAGGTCCAGATATTGAAAGATTGTATGTTGAAATATTGTTACCCTCATTTTCCTCAATAACAGCGTTCCCATAATCAGAAACAAAGTATATAGTATACTCCCCTGAAGTTTGTGGTGTCCAAATTAGAGTCGCAGTAACTTTGTATCCTACATATAATGATTTGATACTAGATTTTCCCAAGAGTTTTCCATTATCTGGATTCCCATCAAAGACTGCAAATACAAAATTACCTGCATTTTTCTTGCCTTTGTTAGTTAAAGTGATTTTCATTGTTATTTGATTTCCAACTTCAGCCTTGCCAGAAACATCTATACTTTCAATAAGGATGTCTGGTTTCCCTTCTGCCTCTTGTGGAATTTCTGAGGAGGGTGTTGTTTCCCCAACTTGAGTTCCAAAGAGCTGTGTTATCATTTTTCCATAAGGTCCGCCATCGACTATACCTATGCCAACTTCTTTGAATGATGGATTCAATATATTGTTTCTATGTGCAATACTATTCATTAGCGAAGTATGTCCTGCATCGATTGATGGATTTCCACATATATTTTCCCCCAATGCAATGAAGTTGTACCCTGAATTTCGTGCTCGGTCAGAAGGCGTTAAACCATCTGGATTTATATGATTAAAGTAACTTCTATTAATCATATCTTGGCTATGGGATTTTGCTGCTGAAGATAGTGCAGAATTCATACTTAGAGTGGGCAAACCTTGTGCTTGGCGCTCTTTATTGATTAATGAAAGCATATAAAACTCTTCAGATGTTTCTGAGTAAGCTACTTGAATTGTTGCACCAAAAAGTACGAATGTTATTAGTAGGAAAACCAATTTCCCATATTTGTCCATATATTAACATCTCTAGACTATCTTTTTAAGAATTCCTAAATAAATACAATCTAGTTTTGATATTAATCATTTAAAGTAGAAGAAAATATAATAAAAAAATAATAAAATATAAAAAATAGATTATCTAACAATAAGCTGAGCCTTTTCTGGGTCATATCTCCATTTTTCAGGTATCCTACCCTTCTCAGTGTAGTATTTCCCGAGTCTTCTAATTTTAGCTTCAATTAGC
>JAMNZA010000114.1 GCA_023622545.1 Methanobacteriota archaeon
ATATGCTCATGCACCAGATGCTTTCCTAGATATGAAAAACGGAAAAGTAGATGCAGTAATTAACGACGATGTTGTTAACAAGCCAATCATTGCATCTGATCCTACATCCTTTAAGGTAGTAGGCGGACTATTAACAGTAGAACAATATGGAATTGCAGTACCAAAAGAAAATGAAGCATTACTCATAAAGATTAACGCAGCAATTAAAAAGCTTAAAGAAAACGGAACCTACGATCAGATATACAATCAGTATATAGTTAACTGGTCTGAAGAATAAAACAAAAGGTGACCAAAGTGGCAGGACTTGGATTTGAATTTGATTTATTTGTAAAAATATTACCGGAATTACTAAGAGGTGCATCTATAACGGTGCAACTCACTGCATTTTCTGTAGCCATAGGTACCCTAATTGGACTATTTATGGGAATGGCTAGGATATCAAATTACAAGATATTCAGTGTACCTTCGGCCGTCTATGTTGAATTTATCCGAGGAACACCACTTTTGGTCCAAATAATGATAGTATACTATGGATTACCCGCTCTTGGACTTAATCTTGACCAATATACTTCTGGTATACTGGCTTTATCTATTAACAGCGGGGCATACATTGCCGAGATATTCAAAGCAGGGATTAAATCAATAAAAAAAGGACAAACTGAAGCCTCAATATCTTTAGGATTAAACTATATGCAGACCATGAGATATGTCATATTACCCCAAGCAACTAGGAATATACTTCCCGCCTTAGGAAATGAATTTATAGCATTATTAAAAGATTCATCACTTGTTTCAGTAATAGCTATATCTGAACTTCTAAGGAGAGGTATGATCGTATACTCAAGAACCTATGATGCTTGGACACCGCTATTGGGCGTTGCCTTAATTTATCTTTGTATAACTATACCATTATCTAGGGCAGTTCAATATTTAGAAAAGAGGTGGGAAATTCATGATTAAAGAGAACCTCCTCCGAAAGAAAAAATCAAAAAATGAAGAAAAAAATTCTAATGGCGAGACTATAATAAAAATGACACATGTCAAAAAAGCTTTTGGAGACCTTGTTGTTCTAAAAGATATAAACCTAGAAGTCAAAAAGGGGGAAGTTTTAGTTGTTCTTGGACCATCTGGATCTGGAAAAAGTACATTGATTCGTTGTATCAATAGATTAGAGAAAATTGATGAAGGAGAAATATTCGTAGAAGGCAAAGATATTTACTCAGAAGATATGAATGTTCATCAACTAAGAACAAAAGTTGGTATGGTATTCCAACAATTTAATCTATTCCCACATATGAGAGTAATAGATAATATTATGCTCTCTCCAATAATAGTGAAAAAAATATCAAAGAATAAAGCTAAACATACAGCGATGGAGTTCCTCGCTAAAGTAGGACTAGAAGATAAGTATAATTCATACCCCCACGAACTTTCAGGTGGACAGCAGCAGCGTGTTGCAATAGCAAGAGCTCTAGCAATGAATCCGGACGTTATGTTATTTGATGAAGTTACTTCTGCATTGGATCCTGAGTTAGTAAAAGGTGTTCTTGAAACAATGAAAGAACTTGCTAAGATGGGAATGACTATGATTGTAGTAACTCATGAAATGGGATTTGCTAAAGAAGTTGCAGATAGAGTTATATTCATGGATGAAGGTTACATACTTGAAGAGAATGAGCCAAAAGAATTATTTGAAAATCCTCAAAATCCAAGAACAAAATCATTCATTTCCAAGATATTGTAATAAGTAAAAAGGATGAATATGAAAAAAAGATTCATTTCTTTAATATCATTATTTTTTATTATTATTTTAGCTTGTTGTTTAAATGATAATACAATTCCTGAAAAGAATCGAGAAGTTATATACCAATTTTCTACCATTGAATCTCTCTTAGAAGGCGTATATGATGGCAATCTTACTTTTGGAGAACTTAAAAATCACGGGGATTATGGGCTTGGTACAATTGATTCTTTAGATGGGGAGATGATACAAGTTGAAGGTAATTTTTACCAAATAAAGGTGGATGGAATTGCTTATCCTGTATTTGATGATCAAAAAACACCATTTGCTGTGGTTAGTTTTTTTGATCTTGATAAAAGTTTTGTTGCTGAAGGTGAATTAGATTACAAAGAATTAACAGAGCTAATTGATTCCAATATTCCAACAAAGAATATATATTATATAATAAAAGTTCATGGAAACTTTGAATATGTTAAAACAAGAAGCGTCCCTAGCCAGTCGAAACCTTACCCACCTCTTTCCAAGGCTGTAGAGAATCAGAGAATCTTCGAATTGAACAATGTAAATGGAACTCTTATAGGATTTAGAATTCCAGAGAATATTGGGGAAATTAATGTCCCAGGTTACCATTTTCATTTTATTACAGATGATAAAAAGACAGGGGGGCATGTTCTAGACTTATTAATTAAGAATCAAATAGTAGAAATTGATTATACCTCAGATCTATTCTTAGATTCTCCAGATAATCTTGATTTCTTGATGTATGATTCTGGAAAGGATAGAAGTGAAGAACTTGATACTGTTGAAAAAGGTAAATAAAAATAAAGAATAATAATGTCTATCTTTTTTTAATTTATAACAATTTATTTTAAAAAGAAATATACTTAAAATCATAAAATAGTGATCATTATGGATGTAAAGGAAGCCATCAATTCAAGAAGAGCTTATAGATCCTTAGAACCCGTAGAAATAACTCAAGAGATTATTAATTCACTTGTTGAAAGTGCAAGATTATCTCCTTCATGTTTTAATAACCAGCCTTGGAGATATATTTTTGTTACAGATCAAAAAGTTCTGGAAGATATGCATTCTGCTCTCTCATCAGGGAATGAGTGGGCAAGATTATCTTCAATGATAATCGCAGTCTTTTCAAAGAAAGAAAATGATTGCATGATAAAAGACAGAGAGTATTATCTTTTTGATACGGGTATGGCAACTGCTTTGATTATATTGAGGGCTACTGAATTAGGGTTAGTCGCACATCCAATAGCAGGGTTCAGCCCAAAAAAAACTAGAGAAATTCTTGGGATACCTGATGAGATGAATGTTATAACATTAGTCATAGTAGGAAAACATTCACAGAATACTAATACTTTGATGACTGAAAAACAAATAGAAACGGAGAAAGAAAGACCAGAACGAATAACGATAGATAAATTTGTTTATATGAATCATTATCTCGATAGTTCCAAGTAAACTTATATATTATGGAAAAATATATCGAACATAATAAAAACAGATATTAATAATTATAGAGGGCTTAACATGACAGATATTTCTATTGTCCTTTGTGGAGAAGCTGGACAGGGTATAGAAACTATAGAAGACATTTTGACCAAATATTTGAAAGAATCACGGTATAATATATTCTCTGCAAGAGAGTATATGTCAAGGATAAGAGGTGGAGTAAACTCTACTGAGATTAGAATATCTCCAAATCCCGTTAAAGCTTATGTAGATAGAATAGACTTACTATTTGCATTTAGTAATAATGCCATTGATCATTTAAAGGAAAGGATTTCTGAAAAAACAATAATATTTGGAGACAAAGAAGTAGTAGGAAATTTAGAAAATGTAGTGGATATACCATTATTGAAAACTACAAAAAAAATCGGCGGAAGCTTCTACTTGAATACCGTTACTGCAGGTGTTATATCGGGATTACTCAATTTATCGGAATATGAGCTAAGGAACTTTATCAAAAAATATTTTGAACGAAAAGGAGAAGAGATAATCAATAAAAACCTTGAAGCTATTACTGAAGGATTCCAATTAGCTAAGAATATTCTCGAATCAGGTATTAGTATAAAAGCTAAGAAAAGTGAGGAACTCTCAAGGGACATAGGGAAAGATATTCTATTTTCTGGAACAGAAGCTGTCGCTCTGGGTGCACTTGCCGGAGGATGCAATTTCATTTCAGCTTACCCAATGTCACCTGCAACTGGTGTAATCTCTTTCATGGCTTCAAATTCAAAAGATTTTGAAGTAATAGCCGAGCAGGCAGAAGACGAAATAAGTGCTATGAATATGGCGATAGGATCTTGGTATGCAGGTGGGCGTGGGATGACAACTACTTCTGGAGGCGGATTTGCTTTAATGGAAGAAGGTTTGAGTTTATCAGGTATGACTGAAACTCCTGTAGTCGTCCATATTGGTCAAAGACCTAGTCCAGCCACCGGACTGCCAACAAGGACTGAGCAAGGAGATCTTGATTTAGCTTTATATGCTGGTCATGGTGATTTCGCGAGAGTAGTATTATCCCCGGGTAATCTTGAAGATTGTTTTTATTTATCAAAATATGCTTTTTCCTTGGCGGACAGACTTCAAATACCTGTATTTATATTGACTGATCAATACCTATTAAACCTTCAATATAATATACCATCTCTTGATTACAATAAGTACCCTGTGAAGAGATATGTTGTAAAAACTGAAAAAGATTACAGACGATATGAATTAAATAAAACTGGAATATCTCCTAGAGGGATCCCTGGATTTGGCGAAGGCACTGTTGTCCAAACAGGCAACGAACATGATGAAACTGGTCATAGTACAGAAAACGCTATTTTAAGAAAGAAAATGGTAGAAAAAAGATATAATGAAAAACTTAATCAGTTGAAAAACGAGGTAATCTACCCAGAGCTTCTTGGAGGTAAAGCCTATCGTAATCTATTGATTGGATGGGGCTCCACTAGATGTATTATTGAAGAAGCCTTAAAAGAGCTGAGAGACCCAAAGCTTGGATTCCTGCACTTCAAACAGCTATATCCTTTGCCACGAGAAGTGATGGGATACTTAATGAACGCAGAAAAAGTAATTGCAATTGAAAATAATGCTTCTGGACAGTTTGCAAATCTAATTAGAAGAGAAACTGGTTTTGAAATTAAAAATAGAATATTAAAATATGACGGGAGATCCTTCTCAGTTGAAGAAGTTGCTACAAAGGTAAGGGAGATTTTGGGTGAATAAAATGGACTCTAAAGATTTTGACTTAGAAAATATTGATATTTCGTGGTGCCCAGGATGTGGTAATTTCAGCATATTAAAGATCTTAAAAGAAACATTTGCAGAATTAGATATTAAACCTGAAAATCTCACGGTAGTTTCAGGAATAGGTCAATCTTCCAAAACTCCACATTATTTCAAGACCAATACCTTTCATTCTTTGCATGGACGAGCAATTCCTATAGCAACTGCAGTAAAGGCCATTAATCCGAATCTTACGGTAATTGCAGAAGGCGGAGATGGAGATATGTATGGTGAAGGTGGAAATCACTTACTCCATGCAATAAGGAGGAATCCGGACATAACAAATATAATACATGATAACATGGTATACGGATTAACAAAGGGGCAAGCCTCACCTACAACTATGCTAGGTGTAAAAACAACTTTACAGGTCGATGGAGTTATATTGGAGCCTTTCAATCCTATAGCTTTTGCTATAGCACTTAATGCTTCGTTTGTTGCTCGTGCCTTTGTTGGTGATATTGAAAAAACTAAAGAAATCCTAAAGAAAGCTATAAATCATAAAGGATATGCAATTATTGATTTATTCCAACCTTGTCCATCATACAACAAAACACAGACTTTCGAATGGTTTAGGCAAAATACCTATTACTTAGAGGATGCTTATGATCCACACGATAGAATTGAAGCGTTTAAGAGATCGCTTGAAACTGAAAAACTGCCACTTGGTATCTTCTATATAAATCAGAGAAAAACATTTGAAGAAAACATAGGGATATACAATGAAAATAAAGAGCCTCTGTCTTTTAGAGAGAGGAATCCATTGAAGATATCTCAGTTTATAGATTCAAAATTACGTTAGAGTATATAAAATATTTACAAAAGTTTTTTAAACTAAATTATTTCTCTCTTTTCAAGGTGATAAAATAGCCACGAAGAAAAAGAAAGATGTTGTTGAAAAAAAAGTTACTCAAAAAACAAAATCTACAACAAAAAAAACTGAAACAGTTGCAAAAACTACTAAAGCTTCCACATCATTTTTTGAAAACAAAAAGAACATTGTTATAATAGGTGTATTAGCATTAGTCCTAGTAATTGCTGCAATAGCTGGATTTATGTTAACTCAGGGAAGTGAAAAGGATAAAGTTGAAGAGGCAGTAAAATTAAATATCGAGTATTATAATACTAGAAACATTGATGCTTACTACGATCTTGTATCTCAAAATTCAAAGACCCAATATAACATTACATTGGACGACATTGCTAACTTACTAAACAAGGTATCCTACGAAGGAAGAACTATTACTTTAGTAAATATTAGTCAAGTAACAATACAAGGCGATACCGCCCAAGTTACAGGGGTTGTTTCAATAAAAGATAATCAAGGAACACAAACTTCTCAGTTTACTCAGACCTATAGAAAAGAAAACGGGGTATGGAAATACGAACAGAAAATGACAGAGTCTACTCAGACCCCAGGTGGAGTTACTCCGCAATAATATTTTTTCCTTTTTCAGAAGGAATAATTTTTAATTTTGCATTATTAAATTCTTTTTTTATCTCTTCTCCACTATTTAGCCTATCTAAGAAGAGAGCTAATGCCGATATTTCAGAGTGAGGCTGGTTAGTAACTGAAAGGTTATAATTTGCTAATTCATAGATCTCTTTTGGAACTTTCTCAGCTCCAACTACAATCATTAGATCTTTTTTCTGATTAAACACAAGATCCTTAATTTCATCAATTTTATCTTCAAAAGGCATCCCATACATAGTCAAATGAACCGATACACCATCAAATTTTTTGAATGCTTGTTTATATGTTTCAAATAAAACAGAAAAGTTACCCCCCCACCTTTTAACTACGCTATCTAAACTTTTCTTAATCTTCTCGTCCCTTTCCCAAATAGAAATTGAATCGGCTCCAAAGGCTCTTGAAACTAATGCAACATGAGTTGTTATCCTATGATCCCTTTCAGGTCTATGGCCAATTCTAAGAACTGTAATACTCATTTTTTGATCATTGTGGAGGTCATTTGTACACCAGGAACTCTTCTAATAGAACTGGTGAGAATATCAAGTTCGCCTAATTCTTTTACATTTACTTTAACTATCATATCATATTCGCCATAGAGCTCGTGGACTTCTAATACATTTTTCATATTAGAAATTTTTTCAACGACATCCTCTTCTGCTCCTGGTTGTACAACACATACTATAAATGCAATCATTTTATCCCTTCTTTTTTAAATTTATTATACTTTTAAACTTTTTGTATGAGATTGTTATTTTATCTTTTCAGTATTTCATAAAACTCTGGTTTTCTGTCTCTAAAAATATTATTTTTTAGATTAAGGTTTTTATCTCGAGCCTTTAATGTATCTATGTCTATCTCAAATATCTCTTCATTTTCTTCGGATGCCCTATATATAATTTTACCATCGGGCCCAGTTATTTGGCTTTGACCTATAAATCTTAGACCTCTTTCATCACCTACTCTATTTGAAGTTATCACAAAAACTCTATTTTGTAAGCATATTGTTTTCATTGCCTCTGGACAATATGGCATCACTAGATTTGCAGGATGACATATTATATCTGCCCCCATTAGAGATAGAGTCCTTGTTGATTCTGGAAAGAACCAGTCGAAGCATATCATTACACCCAATTTTACTCCATCTACCTCAAATAATTTAAATCCTAGATCCCCTGGAGCAAAGAAATCTTTCTCCCCATAGAAAAGATGTATCTTACGATATTTGCCTATGTAATTACCTTTGCTTACAATTGCAAGTGAATTATAAAGACCTTTTTCCGTTTTTTCAGCTAGCCCAAAAACTATTGTTACATTCTTCTCTTTAGAGAATTCTTTTAGCTTTGAAGTAGTATAGCCATCTGGTATTTCTTCTGAGACTTCTAATACCTCCTTATTGCTCTTGAAATTGTATCCTGTATTGAAAAGCTCAGGCAATACAATTAAATCTGCATTGCTCTTTCGCATTAATTTTATTGCATTTTCAACATTCTTTTTAATATCCAGTATTTCAATTTGCATCTGGACAAAACTTACTTTCATAAATACATTTTAATTTATTAATTAAAAAGACTTTCTTCCAATAAGAACTATATATCGCCCAAATCGATTAAGAAGGGGAAAGAATATTAATTTAGGGTACAAAGATCCAAGTTTTTTATCATAGTTTGAAAAAATATTATCAATCTCATCTTTAGAATAGTATCTTATCCTTACGGATATCTTCTTCCCTCCTGAAAATACAGATATCTTACCTTTTCTTTTTTTTATTGCCTTGAATGGATTTTTACCTTCTCTTAAGGATTTTGATATCCATGAAATATTGTATATATTACCTACGGTAAAAATTAATCGCCCATCTTTTTTCAAACAGAAATCAACAGATGTCCTAAAATTTGAGATATTTGCATGGTTCAATGCACCAAATATCGAAACTACATTGTCAAACGCGTCTTTTTTGAATGGAAGTTTTTCTATATCTGCGACTATGTAATAGTTTCCGGCTTGATTTGATTTAGCTCTCTTCACCATCTCTAAAGAGATGTCCGCAGCAACAACTGAATGTCCATCTGATTTTAAGATCTTTGAATGGTATCCTGTGCCGCAGCCAATATCAAGAGTCGTTCCACATGGCAATTTTTTTATAATTTTTTCTTCTTCCTTCCTCATTTCTCTATTTAATTTATCGGAATACCTAGCATCATAATCCTGTGAAAGTGAATCATAAAAACTTCTTTTGTCCATTCAATCATGTTCAGTAGATTAATTCAGATTAAAGACTTTACGGATAACCATAATATTTTATAAAGTGTGGCTTAAAGTAAATTCTAGAGTGGCCATAATGAAGAAAATTGTATTTATACTGATTCCAATTATATTATTCTCAGCATGCATCAATTTGAATTCTAATCAGGACAAAGAAAAAAATAATAGTATTGTTCACCCGTCTAAATACTCTGTAGTTGAGGCAGATATCCCACTCACTTATTATGGAAATATTGATGGAGTTGAGCTTGGGTATCAGATTGCCCCCCATAACGTAGCTATGAAATCCCTTGAAGCTTTCTATAAATTCCATGATACTGGAAATCAATCATATAGGGACAGAGGTTTATACTTAGCAGATTGGCTGTTAGATAATGCAAAATATAGAGGTAATGGGAATTTTGTCGTCTGGGAGTATTCCTATCCCTGGCCACCTTACGACTTGAAACCTGAGTGGACAGGTTCATTGAATCAAGCAACTATAATAAAGGCATTGACTTTTGCTCACCTATATTCGGGAGACAAGAAGTATACTGAAATGATAGGTAAGGCCCTAAATGCATTTGATGTTGAAGTTAAAGATGGTGGACTCAAAGTTTTGAGAGAGGATGAAGGAAAAATATATGTATGGTACCCTGAGTATGCAAAAGAGGATCCCCCTTATGTCCTCAATGGATTTATTACAGTCATAATTCGTTTGAGAGAGTACTACCTAATTACTACTGACAAGAAAGCAGAAAGATTGTACCAAGAAGGATTACTTTCACTTGAGCATTACTTGCCAAACTATGATGCAGGAAATAAGAGAAGCTACTACGACACTCTTGGAAATATAGCTAATGATCACTATCACGAGATGCATGTAGCTCAATTAAATTCTCTTTATGAATATACAAAAAATCCAATATTTAAAGAATATAAAGAAAAATGGGAGAGAAACTGATTTAGTAACCTGAATCTTGCCTTTCAGTTGTGTCAAAGCTTTGTTGTTCCCTCTTAATTGATTCGGATATTTTCATACTTTCTTTTTTGAACTCCTCAATCTCCCTCGATATCATCCTATTTTTGATTTCCTCTGGAGGCCCGATCTCTATGATCTTACCTTCAAGTAAGAAACAAGACCTATCACATGCATCGACGACAAAATCTGAATCATGAGTAATTATAATGAACGTTTCATCGAGATACTCTCGTGTTCTTCTAATTGCATTAGCTATTTCTTTTGTTCCTCTTGGCTCGTCAAGAATCACTAGATTTGGCTCTTTTATTAATACCTGAGCAAGTGCAACTGTATGTTTTTCACCTTCCGATAACGATTCGGGTGTTTTTGTAAGCAACTCTTCTATAAAATCGTTATCAAATCCAACTGCCTCCAAAACATCCGAAGCTTTTTTCCTAGCTATGTCTTGAGGAAGTCTTAATCCAATCGACTCAGTTAGATTTTCTAGAACAGTTTTACTTGGGTATAGTGAATATTCCTGATGAAGAATTCCGATATAAGGCGCCGCCCTTATCCTACCCAAAGAGCCATCCTCTTTCATGTTAATCCATTCGTCACCAATTCTCAGTTTAAACTCTCCTTCCTTGAAGGGCATTAATCCTCCGATAATCCTAGAAACTGTGGTTTTCCCAGCACCACTCTTTCCAACTATCCCAAATATCTCCTTTTCATTCACTGAAAGTGATAAATTATCGACCGCTTTTATTACACCCTTGGATATTGAATAAAAATATTTCTTAACATTATTGAGTGAAATCATCTCGTTACCGGTATCAACGAAGATAGATTTAACTTCTTTTGAAGAATCGGATTTGTCTTCAGATATCGGTTCCTTTGAATCCAATTCATCGATTACTTTACCTTTATCAAGAACAAGCGCCCTTTCAGTTACCCTGCCAATAATAGATGATTTTTGTGAGGACACTACCAAACCCTTTTTATCATTTTTGAATATGCTAATTAATGTTTTTTCTATTATGTCAGATGTTACAGGGTCCAAAGTTTCAGTAGGTTCATCAGCAAATAATACAATTGGATCCAATGCAAGCTGTCTTGCCAGAACAAGTCTTTGTTTTTCCCCGCCAGATAAATCCCTTGCAACATGGGCCATTCTATGCATCAAATTGACTTTTTGAAGGATCTCTATTATTTTCGAGTTTATCTCCTTTTCAGGGAGCTGCATCTCTGAGAAGACCTCATACATATTTTCTAGGACAGATCTCTGACCGAATAGGGCAAATGTCCTTTGAAACATAATTGCAGTCCTTCGCTTTATCATGTTGAAAAATTCTTCATCTTCCCAAAAATCTACTCTTTTGGATATATAGTCTGAATCACATTTTGGGCATTTTTTTCCAACGTTGCTAGGAAGGGTAATAATATTACATTTTGGACAGTATGAAACATTATAGAATACTTTACCTTTAGATGGTTTGTAACCTTTTGTTCCTCTTAAGATGTTTAATAGAACAGATTTTCCGCTGCCTGTAGGGCCATAGACCCCCAATGAACCCCCTTCATCAATAGAGAAAGAAATATTATCTAATATAGTAGCATTATCAACAATGAACGAAAGGTCCTCGACTTCAATCAGTTTGTATTTCATTTAAATCCCCAAAAAATATAGTAATATTAGAAATCCCTCAAATAAAAAGATTTTGATTGTAATAGACATAATAAAACTATAATGCTATTTTTTTGAAATTAAGAAAATAGAAAAAGGCATATAAAATATAAGAAATAAATCAACTTAATAATTTTACTAAGTTTATTTCTCTTCAAAAGAGCTTAAATATATATTCTACATAGACAAATCAAGCGTTTGGAAGGGATTTTTTGATATCTAAATCAGGGAAAGATTTTGACATATTATTAATTACGGCAGAGTATTACGATGATCACCCATTGTCTCCTTCTGGAGTTATAGCAAGAGTCTTAGATAGTAAAGGTTACAAAGTTGGGATTATAGAAAAACCTCTAAACAAAGAAGATTACCTAAAACTTGGTGCTCCAAAATTGTTCTTTGCAGTAACATCAGGCTCAATTGACAGTATGGTGCATAATTATACCCCTCTTAAAAAGAGAAGATCAGAAGATCCACATTCTAATGTATCCTTGATGCCCGACAGAGCCTTAATAGTTTACTGCAACAAAATCAAAGAATTATTTAAATCCTCTTTGATAGTGATAGGGGGAATTGAAGCCTCGATGAGAAGGTTCGCCCATTATGACTACTGGAACAATGATATTCGGAGAAGTATAATCTTTGATACCCGAGCGAATATTCTAGTTTACGGGAATGGTGAGAAACAAATTCTCGAGATAGCCAATAGAATTGAAAACAATCAGAGCCTTAAAGGAATCCAAGGGACGTGTATAATAAGCAAAGAACTAGATAAAGATTTTGAGATTCTCCCATCTTTCAAAGAAGTAAAAGAAGATCCGGCAAAATTCTGTGAAATGCAAAAGACTCTTTCTAATAATAAGAATCTTGCACAGCCCTACGATAATAATTATTTACTCCAATATTCGTATCCAGATTATACCTCTGAAGATTTAGATTGGACATATTCTCTTCCATATTCAAGAAAACTTCACCCTGAATCCCTTTTGAAGATGGCGAAGTTTTCTGTAGTTACACATAGAGGGTGTATTGGAAACTGTAACTTCTGCTCGTTAAAACTACACCAAGGAGATAAAATCATTTCTAGAAGCGAGCAATCTATAATAAAAGAGATTCAGGCGTTAACATTAAACAAGGAATTTAAAGGATATATTGATGACCTTGGCGGACCTTCCGCAAATATGTACGGCATGGATTGCAAAGATAAATGCGACTCAGAGTGCCTTAATTGTGACAAACTAGATAAAAGCCACAAAAAAATGATTAGACTCCTTCAAAAAGCTAGAGATATAAAAGGAATTAAGAAGATTTTTGTCCGAAGCGGAATACGGTACGATTTAGCGATTGAAAGCAAGGGGTATATCAAAGAATTATCCGATCATCATATATCAGGATGCCTCAAAATTGCACCTGAACATTTTTCAGACGCTGTGTTAACCTCAATGAATAAGGACAACTCAAGATTTGATGAATTTGTTTCCTATTTTGAAGATATTAATCGAAATAAAAAACAATCCCTCAAGTATTACCTAATGATATGCCACCCAGGAGATAATGAAAAAGAAATAATGAAGTTAAAGAATAAGATTAGAAATCTATCAAACGTAGAAAGTTTTCAGGTATTCACCCCAACTCCAATGACCAATTCAACTTGTATGTATTGGACTGGAATAAATCCCAAGACTATGAAAAAAGTAGAAGTAATCCATGACTACAAAACTAAAAAGAAATTGAAAAGGATTATTCTCGGCGAAATTAATAAGTAACTCGTAGGTTCAGAGAGTTAAAATGCTATTTTGAGAAATATTTAAATATAATAAATGAATATTATAATCGACTAATTTAGGTAGTCAAAGAGGTTATTAATTATGGGTGAAAGAGGTAGAGAAGGATTTAGGGGCGAAGTTAGAGAAATGCACGAGGCAGTCTGTGCTTATTGCCACAAAACAACTAAAGTTCCTTTCAAACCTGATGGTATTAGGCCTGTATACTGTAAAGAGTGTTATCAAATGAGAAAATCAAGAAGAATTAAATAAAAAAATTGAAATATCCTATTACTTAAAAGAAATCTCCTAGAGTCATCTGCTTATGCTTAGAAAATTTTAGGTTCTCCTCAGTATAACCAAATCCTTTTAGAATCCTCATTACTGCAGGTAAGACCTGATTGTCAATGTAGTAATCTGAATCATATTTGTAGCCAGCTTTTTTGAACTCTTCAACGTCATATGATCGGTCTCTTACCATCCCATCTCCATTTCTAACAACAAATGAAATAATTGATCCTGCTCCAACAACTTCCCCCCTTTCTAGCATATGTTTTGCCACGATTACATGGGGGCCAATTTGTTTATAGCTAGCTAGAGGCATAGTAAGTTGAGTGTAAATAACAAGGTCTTCTACTGGGATTCTACCTTCGATTAATTCCTCTGTAGTTTTAATAACAATCTCTGCTGCTTTCTCAGGACCTTTTCCTTCAAGTATAGTTTTCAGCACGGCCTCTTGTGTTTTCTTTGCTATCTCCGCCCAGTCCCTTCTTACGACCTCTAAACCTTTAGTTGAAATATTATTTTCTTTATCTATGAGCGCATATCTTTTCTTTGAAACAAAAAATCCTCTTCGGTAATAACCTTGAAATTCTAGTTCCATAAAGTCAGGGAGAGTAGAGTTAACTTTGTCCCTGTACTCCTTAGATTTTTCCATATCCTCAGAGCCAAGTCCTACAAATAAACTATCGGTATCCCCATATAGAACATTTAACCCCATATCTTCGGCTATCTTTATCGCCTTATGGATGTACTCTCTCCCCCATGAAGCAATGCTTGAGGCGGCTTCTTTTGAGTACCATCTGGAACGTGGATATCCCATGTATCCATAAAATGAATTGGCAAGAATTTTAAGAGCCCATTGCTGAGATTGATAAATTGTCTTCTCAGTTTTATCCGAAGTTGATTTCAATTTGTTCTTAATTTCGACCCTTCTCTGTATGATTTCTTTTAGTATTTCTGGGATGAATCCTTTCTTATTGAGGCAGAAATTAACTCCTTCGGGAGAGGTGTTATCACAGCAATCACACCCAATAGTATTAGGGTCTATATTGTGTGCAATAATAATAGATGGGTATAGTGACCTAAAATCAAAAACTGCTATGTGTTCACGCAAACCTTTCTTAGGTTCAAGAACAAAACCCCCTTCGTAGGAGGTAGATGATCTTTCAAGATACTCACTTCCCTTAGGCTTATTTGGAACAATTGTTTTCTCTTCAAATGCTCTTTTCATGAGAAGATATTCTACCATATTTGAAGATGCCATTCTTGAAATATCAAATATATTCTGACCAACTATTCTAGAAAGTTCAATTTCAAGGGGACCTATAGCCTCTCCAATTTCTTTAGCAGCTATTGCATCCTCTTTATTGTATTGTGCAATAGCCAATAGCCCATCCTGAGTCCCCTCCTCCCAAAATTTATCCATTTCGAGTAAATATATTTTGCTTTTCTCTTTGCCCAAAAAGTTCAAGTAAACATTTTCGAGGGTGTATTTATTTAGGCTAAGTAGTTTCCTACTCAATGGATAAAGATCAATGTGCACCATACCTGGTATCTTGCTACTATCATTTATCCCACGCTTATCAAATCTCATATCATTTAAAATGGGATGACTGATCTTTAATTTTTTAGCTCTTTCGTAAATATAGGGAAAATCAAAGGTATCCCCATTATAGGTATAAATTATATCAGGATTATAATCCTGTAAGAAATCTAAGAATTTCTTCACCATTAAAGTTTCATTATCAACTACTTCGATATAGTCGGCTGTGACTTTTTTATACGTAAATACTCTATCAAGATCATTTGTAGAAATGCCAATCATTATAATTGGGTCTCTTTGTGCATCAGGTTTTGATTTACAGTAAACTTCTATATCAAATGCCAATGGCCTTACCGAAATTTTTTTCTTATTAATTATCTGAAAATCATTTACAATCGAGAACTCTCCCTCTTCTGATAAATTGAAATTATATTCTGTTGCAGGGAGGATATCTTTGTCGATAAGAAATCTTCTTGCAAAGGGGATATCATATTCATAGATATCAGTGACATTTTCAATCTCTTTTCGCAAATTGGGAACGTCTGAAGGATGATTAAAAATAATCTTTATTGCTTTGACCTTATTCCCATATAGATATCTATCCTCTATAGTGCAGGCCTTAACTTTTAAGGATTTATTTTGAACTTCTGTAGTAATGTCTTCAATTACCCTTATTTTCGAATCAATTTCTCGCTCATCACATACTGCCCATATATATGGCTCAAAATCTTTATAGAAAACTTCCTTCTTTGTACCATTTTTTAGGATTAGTCGAACATAGGGCTTATCGTTAAAGGTTTTATAGTCCGAGTCGAGAAGAAACATAAGAATAGATTGGGGCGACAGTATAAATATCTTATTATGGTAGATTTAATACGTTTAATATTTGTTCAATCCTTATTTAGGCCCCTAGACAAAAGAAAATTATATAAACTAATTATATAAACGAACGTTAATGAAAAAATTAGAATTATTAATAATTGTCATATTGATGGCTCTTCCTTTCTTTGTATTTAGAAGCAAAGATTTCACAGTTTATATCTATTGGACTGTTGTAACATTAGGGTACCTAATCTACATCATATTCTCAACTAAAGGGTGGGCCAATGGATAGTATAGTAATACTAATTGGAATCTATGCAATATTAGGCACATTAATTGCATTATACTCTAGGGGTGCAAAAACTCAAGAGAGTTTTTTTATTGGAGATCGAAACATTAGTGGAGTTGTCTCAGCCCTAACTTATGCAGCAACAACCTATTCTGCATTCATGATGGTTGGACTTGTTGGTCTTGCCTACGCAACTGGTGTTGGTGCCCTTGGATTTGAGTTAACTTATTTAGTTGGCACTATATTCTTTTTATCATACTATGGACCAAAGATTTGGAAAATTGCAAAAGAAAAGGGAATTGTTTCTCCTTCGGGGTTGCTAGAGAGTAGATATGGGATAAAAACTGCAAAAACTGCTGCCATTATATCTCTATTAGCACTAATCCCCTATACTTCAGTTCAATTGACAGGAGTTGCTCTGATTCTTGAGAAAAATTCTAATATTAATTTTTCAACTGCGATCTTAATTGTTGGAATTCTTATTGCTTTGTGGGCATTTCTTGGCGGACTAAGAGGAGTAGCGTTAACTGATTCAATCCAAGGAGTATTTATGATCATAGTTGCTATATTTGCATTAATCTGGGTATCTCTCAAATTTGATTTTTCGGCTATTTCATCTATGGGTGACTTAATGTATGTCCCCAATTCTGTATGGACACCAAAATTCTTCTTGAACTTGACTATACCTTGGTTTTTCTTTGCCCTTACAAATCCACAAGTATTCCAAAGAATGTTTATCCCAAAAGACCTGTCTGCTTTAAGAAAGATGATAGTATACTTTGGTATTTTTGGATTACTGTACACCGTAATCGTAACATTAATTGGGATTGAACTAAAGGTTATGACAGTTCAAGGTCTTTTCCCATTGGTCCAATACCGAGATAATGTTACCCCGACACTTCTTTCATTGATGCCTGAATGGCTATCGATTATATTAGCATTAAGTATATTAGCTGCAGCCATTACTACAGCCAATTCAATAGTTCTGACTTTATCTTCGATGGTATCTAAAGATCTTGTTAAAGAAAAGGGTATCCTATTTGGTAGAATCTCTATAGTTATCATCACTATTTTCATTGGGCTCTTTGCAATAAAAAAAATAAGCTACATAGTTGAACTATCAGTTTTATCTTCAACAATTCTTCTTTGTCTCTTACCTTTAATATTGGGTATATTCCACTTCAAGTTTGGTAGAGACATTACTGGAGTTGTAACTTTAGTTGGTGGATTTTTGACAGCTGCATCTCTATCATTTTTCAAGATTTCTATAATGGGTTTGCCGACACCAATTATAACATTAATTGTATGTTTCGCATTATTTTTTGGTATTGGAATACTTGAATCTAAATACCTGAATAAATAAAAAAGCTCGAAATTCTAAATTATATAAAAATTAATAAAAAATGTATTTAATTAAAAAATTTATTCCAGAAGTCTTTTCTGGCCTTCTAATTTCTGAATTTCTGCAATATTCTGACTTGCTTCAAGACACCCAAGATAATTTCCTTCTTTGTCCCTTATTACATAGTATTCTATCATGACTTTTTCTTTTTCTCCATTCTTACTCAAGGGCAAATCAATCCAAAACCTGGCTTTATCTCTTATTCCTTCTTTCATTTCACCAATTATTTTTTCTACTTTGTCTAAGCTTCTTTCAGGATGGCATTGCTTAACATCTCTACCCAAAGCGGCCTCAGGTCTTTTGAATATCCTTGTTTCATGTTTATTCCAGGCTAATACCTTATCGTTTTCGTCAAGAACTGAAAATTCAATTGGGATAGTATCTAGTATAGATTCTAGCATTTTACCTTCAAGTTTTCCGATCATAGTATCTCGTTGCCCCAATAATTAGTACATTCATAAAACTTTTGTTTGTTCTGTTGGTCTAGGAATTTTCACTACAAGGAATCTGAATATCTTATCGCTTTGATTAATTAATCTATGTGGAATCTTTGCTGGGCTTTCAATTAGAGAATCTTGGAATACTTCTTCTCTTTCATCGCCAATTTCAACAATTCCTTTTCCTTCAATTACATAAAAAAATACATCTACGGGAGTTATGTGTTTCAGCAAAGCTTCTCCAGGCTTTAATGTAATGTGTATGGCCTGAGCTTTTTCTGTATCATATAGCTTCCTTACATCTACTTTATGAGGTGTTTCATTAATTTTTTGCTCGCTTACTTTAACTATCTTCATTCAATCACCAAATTAGATTTTTATTGAATCGATTTTACATTCCTTTTCACATTGATAGCACAAAATACATTTGTTACCATTAATATATAGATTTTTATTATTTAATTCTATTGCTCCTGTAGGGCAAGTTTTCTTGCATAGATTACAATTAGTACAAGTAGAATTATCTATCTTGGGAATTAATATTCTTCTCAATGAGGGCAATTTCATTACTAGACCAAATGGACATAAGTAATTGTGCCATAGGTCAGGGGCGAAAATAGCCAGTATTGGAAATGTTGCAATCAAAAAAGGAATCTTAAGTTTAATTGGTAAAGATAGACTGGCTATTTTAATTACTACTAAAGAAAGTAAAATAAAACTTATTGGGAATGAGATATATTTTTTTTTGATGAGCTCAGGAGTTTCAATTCTATTAATTTTTATTTTATTCAGTAAATAACCCCAGGCTTTATCGAAAGCATGAAATGGACAAAAGTATCCACAAAATAGTTTTCCAAATATTATTGATGCGAAAGAAAAACTTAACATCCATATAAGTAAGATGGATTCTTTTTTGTTCATGACAAAAAAGATAAATGCCATTATAGAAATGGCTAAAGTCAGAGTTTGAATTATTCTTCTAATACTCATGTTTTCCGAAATCTATAAATATAATATAAATATTTCCACAACTTTAATATATTAAAAGTATTATTTAATTCATGGAACTTGAAGAACAGCTAATGAAGATGGGATTAACGGAATACGAGTCTAAAGTAATGATTTCTATTGTTAAATCCGGAGAATCTCCTGCCAAGGATCTATCATTGAATTCAGGAGTACCTTACTCTAGAATATATGATACAATTAATGATCTATTAAAAAAGGGATGGGTAAAGAAAAAAGAAGGCCGGCCTTCTTTATTTTGTGCCGGAGACATAGATAATAGAATTAACGAATATATTAATGAAAACAAAATTATGGCAGAGAAAATTAAATTAAATCTAGAAAGCTTATCAGAAATAAATCGATATGAATTATTACCAACAATAAATGTAGAAAGAAGTTGGAAAAACTTCTATAAAAAAATTGAAGAGCTTAGCAACACTTCAAAACAATTAACTTGTGTTTTTGGTTTTCACAACAAAAATGTTTTTGAAAAAATAAATGCAATATTTGTGAACAAATTTTATCAAAAAAATCTATTTGTAAAAAGTGATATACTCAATAATAAGTTTATCAGTGATTTAGAAAAAATATCTAAAACATTTAATATCAGGATATTGCCTTTCACACCTAAGGTTTTATTGTTTCTATTTGATGGAAAGAATATAATTATAGTCCTCCCTCCATTAGATGCAAATAATTATGAAGATGAAATAAAATTTCTTGAAATAAGAAACTTTGAAATAGGAAAGATACTAGAAAAGATGATAGAAATAGCCTTGTTAGAATCTCTACCTTTCGAATCAATAAAAGACAGTATTATGGGGTAAATATGCAATCAAATAAAGAGAAAATAATTAAAGAATTCATGATTATTCCAGGAGTTGGAAAAAAGATATCAGAGGATCTTATGAACCTTGGATTAAAATATATTGAAGACTTAAATGGAAAAGACCCCGAGGAATTATATACTAGACTTTGTGCAATTGAAGGAAAGAATATAGATAGATGCATGCTATATGTTTTGAGGACTGCAGTATATTTCGCTTCAAATAAGGAACACGACCCTAAACTATTGAAATGGTGGAATTGGAAGAATATTAAGTAGTATTAATTAATTAGGATGAACTATATGAAAAAAATAAAAGAAAAAATACTCTTTGATGGAACTTGGCTGCAACTGAAAGAAAATTATTATGATAATAATGGAGTAGAAGTAAAATGGGAAACTGTAGATAGGAAAACTTCCAAAATAACTGTTGCAATTATAGCAAAATTAATTCCTTCAGAAAGATATGTCCTGATAAAGCAATACAGGATACCGATTAAGAACTACTTGATAGGTTTTCCGGCTGGTGTTTCTGATGGCAAGGACATATCAAAAGACATTAAAAAAGAACTAAAAGAAGAAACTGGATATGTTGGAAAAATTATCAACATCAGCCCAATTCTTAAATCTAATCCAGGTTTGACGGACGAAACTGTAAGGGTGGCTATAGTTGAAATAGATGAAAATTTGGAGGAAAATAAAAATCCTCGACAAGAGCTTGAGCCCTCAGAAGAAATAGAAGTTATTTTGCTAAGAAAAGAAGAAATTAAGAATTATTTACTAGAACAAAGTGGAAAAGGCGTAGGTATAGGAGTCGGAGTATGGTATACATTCTTATGAAGTATTTTTTAAAAGAGAAATTATTTATACCCCTAAAACAAATTTAAAATGGTGTTCAACATGAAAATTGAATATTTAGGCCACTCGGCATTTAGATTAACTTGTTCTAAAACGATAATAATAGACCCTTACCTTAATAAGAACCCAAGAGCATGTATGAAAGCAAGCGATATCAGACGAGCAGATATGGTCTTAGTTTCACATGGGCATGGAGACCATCTAGGTGACTCCCTAGAAATATGCAAAAATACTGGGGCGGTATTTGTAGGGATACATGAACTTACTCTTTATGCTCAAGAAAATGGAATTATGAAAACTGAAGGCATGAATATCAGCGGAACAATAGAAATCGATGGGATTAAAATAACAGCGGTAAGAGCAGATCATTCTGCATGTATAAATGTAATGGATAAAGGAGGGCTCTCTGGCGGTAATCCAATTGGCTTTGTCATAAGAGATGGATCCAAAGCAGTATATCATTCGGGAGATACTGGACTTTTTAAAGATATGAAATTGATTGGTGAGCTTTACAAACCTGATGTGGCTTTATTACCAATAGGATCTCGATACACTATGGGGCCAAAAGAAGCTTCATATGCTGCGAAATATTTAAAATCAAAAATTATAGTTCCGATGCACTATAATACAACACCTCTGATAAGACAAAATCCAAATGATCTTAAGTTATTTATCAAAGAGTTGGAATTGGATACTGAGGTGAAGATCTTAGAACCTGGGGACTACTTTGAAATTTAAAGATGAAATATTTTCTCCTTATATTTTTTTAATAGGTTTTATTATATTCTGTATAATAGGACTTCTTGGTAGGTACTACTTTGTTGAATATTTTAATCCTGACATATCGGTATATACTCTTTTTTACATTATACTAATAACTTTAGTATTTATTTTGGGTAGCAAGATCAATATAATAATAAACGAAAACTTGATGATAGGCTTAATTCTATTTTTGATAATACTATTTAGTTTTAAGAGGTATAACTATTATTCCATTATTTTATTGTTATTAGGATTACTGATTATATCCATGATAAAGAAAGATATTTTTTCTAAATACTACAAACAAATTTTTGGGATAGGAGTGTTGTTATGTATTTTAAATATTGGGATTATAGGGAAAATACCCCTGATTAATCCAACGATTAGAGAATCTTATCTCACTCCATTATTTGTATTAGGATATAGTTTCATTTTAATATCAAATAACTTTGGTTTATTAAAAGAGAAGTATCCTAACAAAATGATTTTTCCAATTCTTTCTCTTTTCTTATTTATTTTATATGGATTTAGAACTTATATCGTAATTTTAGTAATTTCAACTATGGCTACTTTTTACTTAATTGGAAACAAACAAAAAACAATTTATTTCGGTTTAATTGGATCTATATTAACAATAATTTTCGGATATCTAACAGTATTATTATTGCCCCAAAACTGGAAATTAAATCCATTAGAGTTGTTATGGTATAGGTTTACATTCACCTTTGATGTATTCGATAGAATATGCTATAATGTTGGATTAAAGTTATTTGGAGAATACTCTCTATTAACAGAAACTACTACAGGTTATATAATCAGTGAAAATATACTAAACTATTCACACAACATTACTTCAACTATTTTTGGCCCCCCAATATTCGATGGAGGATTATCTGAGATTATTATATTTACACTGTTTACATCAATATCTTTATTTACCATATACAAGGAAACAAAAATTCATAATTCTTTAATACCGTATTATAGTTTAATACTGTCAATATTTTTAGTATCAATAGAGATAAGTCCCTATCCATTAATTATTTTACTTATACCCCTTGCACTTTATCTTTCTAAAGTCAATCAGATATCTTAATTGATTGATAATTTAAGTAATTTTAAATAGTTAAAAGTTATTAAAGAAAACGAGAACATGAAAGAGTATGTATTTAATATTTTTAAAACTATTAAAGCTGAGACTTTAGAGGAATCAATTGAAATTCTACTTTCTGAGCCCATTAAAATGGCAGACATTAAAAATTTTTATCGCATAAGTGAAAAAAGACTTGTTTCTATAGAAAAATTAAAATGTAAAAATTGTTCCTATGAAGGACATTTTGGAGTATTACATATAGATATGGACAAATTTCCTGAAAGAAAGGGGAATATAATAACAATTTACATGTGCCCAAAATGTCTTTCAATAGAAAAAATATACTAATTTTAATTGGTAATGACCTGATTATGAGTTCAGAACTCAAAATCATCATCATAGCTGTTGCTCAGAAGGGGTCATTCATCATTAATAAATTGTAGCTAGATATATTTTTAAAGTTTTATTTTTATTGCGATATATGGATGAGCATATTATTGAGGCACTAGGAAAATCGAAGATTATAATTAGAGACGGAAAGGTAGTAAGCGTTGAAGACCCTATTGTAGATTATTGCCCTCTTTTTGATAAATATCGTGGAATAAAAAAACTCACTAAAGAATCAATTAAAGAGAACATAGAATTCAGAATCAAAGATTTTGGTATGTGCACCGAAAATAGACAGTTTCCATCTCAAGATTTTCTTTCCATTGGTGCAAGTGAAATTATTTCTACACTA
>JAMNZA010000102.1 GCA_023622545.1 Methanobacteriota archaeon
CATATATTCACATTAAAAGAGATGGTGGGCCCACTGAGATTCGAACTCAGGACCTCCACCGTGTCGAGGTGACGTCATAACCAACTAGACCATGGGCCCTTAATTCAAAACTAGGCTCCCCATATAAAAGATTTTCTGTGCCATCGAATTCGGTATTATTATATAAGTGAGTATTTATGAAATCAATCTTAGAATATAATTTATAAGTATACCAAGAATAACTAGATACATCTATCCAAGGTGATCAAATAAAATTCGGAGGAAATCCTTTAGACCTGCTTATAGACGGGGTTCCAGAAGGCGTATTGACCCAGATATACGGGGAGCATGCAACTGGCAAGACCACAATCTGCTTGATGTGCTGCAAGTACTCGTTACTCAGAGGCAAGAAATCAATTTTTATTGATACCGAAGGTGGATTCTCTCCGAAGAGATTGGACTTGATGGGCGTAAAGAATCTTGAAGATATTGTGGTGTTCCAACCAAGGGACTATGCGGCCCAACAAGAGGCACTTGTTAAACTCGAAAGGATAATGAGCAGTAGAATTGGATTTGTATGTATAGATTCACTTGTTTCATTGTACAGGCTTGAGGGATACGATCACAAAAAAAGAACAGAGCTTGTAAGGCAACTTGGAAATGACCTATTGATCCTATCAAGGATTGCTAGGGATTATAATATACCACTAATAATAACAAATCAAGTCTATGACGATGTTTCAGGTGGCAAAGAAAAAATCCCAATCGGTGGGGACTTACTAAAGTACTGGTCAAAATTAATAATAAAACTCGAAAGGGATGAAGAAGATAATAATAAAAGAAAAGCTACCTTGCTTAGGCACCCTTACAAGAAGGAAGGCGAATCTGTATTATACGATATCGGGGACCCCGGTATTATCGACGCTTCTTTCTGACCTTTTCTACCCTGTCTTTTACCTCGAATGTTTTGAAAGGAACGTCTTTTAGTGCTTTGCCAGCTACTGACTTTGCTATGTTCTCAGCATGTTTTGGATTTTCTGCGTTGAATACATCAACAGTTAGGTAAATGCCCACAAGTGAAACATCACCGACAAAAAATGAGCTTTCAAAATAATCGCCACATTTTGGGCACTGAGACATGCCTATCTCGACCTTGACGTACTCAAGCTTATTCTCTTTCAGTTTTTTATTGACATTTGACATGGCGACCTTTATCGCGTCTTCGCCAGTTTTTATATCTCTCACAATAATTGGAACTTCTAAAGTAACTTTGTAATCCAACTCCTCACCTCTCTTCCTCAAATGCAAAATACTTGCTTGTTGAAACCTTGAACACTCCAAGCCTTGCGCCTGCATCAAGGTAACCGTGCAGATAATTTAATGAAGCAAATGCAGTTACATAGTCGCCCTTCTCCTTGAAGTATTTCGCGTCCTCGTAATACCTCTTGGCCATATCAAGGTAGTCGTTTGCAACCTTCTCCATATGTGACCCTTTGGGCGGGTTAATCTTCAAGTCATCAAATGCTTCTTTTGCTATCTGAAAGTATTTTGTAAGTTTTTCGTCACTTATCTCTCTCAAAAAATCTCTCCTTTTGTCTCGCTTATATTCAATTAATTAATTATTAGGACTTATTTCAAAAAATCATTAAAGGCTTTATATCTATTGTGGGTTTAATTTATAAGAAAATTTTTCTTTGTTTTCTTGTGCTTTACTACAGGCTCTTTTGTCTGTTTTTTCTTTGCTGGGGTGGCTCCTGTTATCTTCGATAGATCCTCTACAGGTGGTGCTATCTTGTTACCGTCCTTATCGAAGCCTAAAAGATCGAACCTGTCCCATGTGATTATATGGATACCGTTTTTGTCAAATCCCCTACTATCAAATCCTTCTGAACTATATCCGTCGGGGTCAAACTTGCTTTTAGTTTCTATATGATTACCATTTTTATCGAATCCTTCTTTATTGTACCCAAATAAATCAAAACCATCAGGATTGTATTTATTATTAGTCTCTTTATGGATACCATTTCGATTGAATCCCTTTCTGTTGAAGCCTTCTCTTGAATACCCTTCTTTATCGAAACCTAAAAGGTCAAATCCATCCCTATCAAACCCAGAGACATCAAAGCCGTCTGAGTTGTAACCTTCTAGATCGTATCTGCTCTTAGTTCTGTTATGAACCCCCTTTTTGTCAAAACCTCGTTTGTCGTACATCGTACCGGTGTCCTTGTGAATCCCTCGCCAGTCAAAGCCCTTCTTGTTGTAGTTATCTTTTTGATCCATACAAATCAATTTTAGTTTGTCATTTTATAATAAATACTTTTCTTTATTGATTTTTATTAAAGACATTAGCCGATACTCATTGCGTCAACCGCAAACTTTTTATATATGTAGATGGGAGAGGTAAGCAGTATATTAGATTAAAAATATACTAAGGGGGGATTATGACTGTAAGAAAATTGATTTCAATAACGTTAGTATTATTATTGTTTCTAACTGTTTTAACGCCTCTTGTTCTTGCAACAGGAGGAGGTGGCGGATGCCCAACAACTGCTGATTATTATGTGACGGGCACTGTCAATAGTGACTCCACATTTAAGATTTATAAGGGCGATATACCTGGTTTACCTTCTGATTATTATATTAAAAGTGATGAGCCATACTGTGAATCATGTGGGGACGCGGACGTTAAAGGTGATTACCCTAATAGATACATAAAATTCGATCCTTCAGAAGATACTCGTTGTTGTGGAACAGCTACTTTCTTTTTCAAAGTTGGCAAAAGTGGCGTTAACAAAACAGTAAAAGTTACTGTGAATGTTGTCCAAAGCTATGATTATGCTATTTCAGCTACAATCAATAGCGGTCAAATCTACAAACTATACGAGAATGACTCTCAATTGCCTGTAGGGGCAAATATAAAGGATGAGTTCTATTGTTCTTCAGGCATATGTGGAGACTTGGATTATAAGCACGTTGAAGGTCCTGATTATATCCTATATGTACCTTACGATGAAAACTGTTCAAACTGCCACTGGGACTGTCATGGATGCGACTTTAGGTGTTGGGACTGCGA
The DNA here is from genome assembly GCA_023622545.1 of Methanobacteriota archaeon. Taxonomy (GTDB): domain Archaea; phylum Methanobacteriota_B; class Thermococci; order Methanofastidiosales; family Methanofastidiosaceae; genus Methanofastidiosum. Next base: position 3,053 of record JAMNZA010000102.1, read on the forward strand.
CTGGGTGTGCGAAGATTGTGAAACAAGGGACTGCTGTGGAGAGAATACATTCTATTTCAAAATTGAAGTTGAAGAGGACTATTGGAAAGATCATTGTTACTATTCATGTGGGGATTGGCATGGTTGCTGGGATACAAGGAAAGTTGAAAAAATTGTAAAGGCTACTATAACTGTCAACTGTGTACCCCCATGTGAAACTGCGCCAATTGCAAATGATGATGAGTATAGAACAAATGAAAATACATGTGCTACTTTCAATGTACTTGAAAACGATATAGATCCAGAAGATCTCACATCTCCTGATCTTACAATAGTTGATGTAACAGTACCTGAATACGGTACCGCCACCATCTCTGGAAACAAGATTTACTACTGCCCGATGACTACCTATTGTGGAGAAGACACATTCTATTACCAAATTGCAACTGAAAATGGGTGTGACAAATCTAAACTTGCAAGGGTCACTGTGACAATACCATGCAAGACTCCACTATCTGAATCATTACTCTACCCAGATTTAGGTCTAGAGACATTAAGCATACCCGCAACAGGGGCCAATATTATATCTGATGGTAAGATTATATCTGCACTAGAAGTGGTCCCAGGAACTCAAAGCCTTATTGTTGAAGTAGAGAACAGGGGAATGGTAACACAAGCAGAGGTCAAGGTAACGTTACAAGGTTTACCAGAAGGAGTAACTTACTCATTGGATCCGGAATTACAGAAGATAACAGCGCACAACATAGGAACATATACTGTAACACTGACTGTATCCCCAGAAGTCCCAGAAGGGACATACCAGATAAGGGCAGTAGCGTACTCTAGGAAAGGACCACGAGACAGAATCGACCTATCACTAGTTGTTCAATAAAAAATTAATTTATTTTTCTTTTATTACTATTTTTCTATAACAACTTTTAAATAGAAATTGGTAACTAAAACTTACTAGTCAATTTCCAGTTAACTTGTGAGTTTATGTCCACCGAGATTGAGTCAGATAAGGGCTGTACCCCATACCCTAAATCCCCATTTAGCGGCATCGGCAAGAGCTTCAGATCAAAAATAGATTCTGTAAAAGAGTATGAGATACTGGAAGAAAATGAAGAGATAAAGGATGATTATTTTTACGGAATGCCATTTGGATTGGGCTATAATGAATACCTCAACGCGCAGAAGCTGAAAAGTAGCCTGATAACTAAATATAGGGACATGCAGCTATCAGAAGCAATCAAGGGCAATGAGGCTAGCGGTGATTTTGGATGCGTCTTCACAATAAATGAGGAGCTAAAACTCGATCTTAAAAAATTCTCAAGGGAGAAGGCAAAGGAGAAGATGCTATCTGAGCTAAGGCTACTCTATGGTATAGGCGACACAAAGAAAAAATATCTCAATAGCAGAGGATATCAGACGATAGAAGACCTTATCTACCATCCAGCTTTTTCAAACGACGCAAAGTCCCTAGTTGATTTAATTAACTCTATGGACTCAAAGAGGATGATGGAGAGGATCTCCCACTGGCTCTCAAAGTCAGATGAGCTCGTTTACTGTTGTTCAGGATTTCACGAGAAGGAGGATTTTCTTTTCTTTGATATTGAAACTTTAGGCCTATTTAATAGACCGATAATCCTAATAGGCGCAGCAAAATTCAACGGGGATGATCTTTCTATAAATCAGTATTTCTTGAAGGATTTGAACCAAGAGCCTGAAGCTTTGAATCAATTTCTCTCTCAAATTGGGCCAAAAACAGTCCTTGTATCTTATAATGGGAAGTCCTTTGATGTCCCTTATATTCGGGAAAGGCTCTCCTACTATGGGATGCCCCACATCAATGAAATGACCCATTTTGATATGCTCCATTTTTCAAGAAGGGCGTGGAGGAGCAGGTATCCAAACTGCAGGCTTGTAACATTAGAGAAATACCTATTTGGTGTGGAGAGGCATGATGATGTCCCTAGTGCACTTGTTCCAGAGTTCTATGAGACTTACCTTAGGACAGGCAATATCGGTCCTGTAATCCCGATAATAGAACACAACAGGCAGGATCTTATCACACTTACTAACATTTTTTCAAAACTCTATGAGGAATGGAGCCAGTGATTGAAAATATAATTTTAAAACTACGAAAAGAGCCTTCTATTAATAGGAACATCGCCCATGTTGAGCTTTTACCTGAAAGAGGGGCGATATACGCTGAGATAAAGAAGGAGCTGCCGGATAAAATAACAGATTACTTGGAAATAAACAATATTAGATTGTATAAACACCAGTGCGATAGCTTAGATGCGATAAGGGAAGGAAACAATATAATAATAACAACACCGACTGCCTCAGGAAAAACACTTGCATTCAATCTCCCAATTTTTGAAGTGATGGAAAACGACCCCAAAGCAACAGCACTCTACCTCTACCCTGCAAAAGCGCTTTCAAATGACCAGCTCAAAGTCCTAAGAAAGCTTGAGCTTGAAACAGAGATAAGGGTTAACCCGAATGTCTATGACGGGGATACGCCCTCAGCCTTAAGACCAAAAATAAGAAATGAATCGAGGATTATAGTTTCAAACCCTTACGAGATCCACCACATCCTTTCATGGCATTACAAGTGGCAGCATTTCTTTTCAAATCTAAAGTTCATCGTCCTAGATGAGGCCCACATATATAGAGGCGTTTTTGGCTCTAATGTTTCACTTTTAATAAGGAGGTTACAAAGGATATGCGAGTACTATGGATCAAAACCACAAGTTATTATCTCAACAGCCACACTAGCAAATCCGATAGAGTTTGCAGAAAAGCTTACTGGATTAAAATACAAGCTTATCTCAGAGGACGGCTCGCCCAAAGGCAAGAAGTATTTTATCTTCTATAACCCGCACACAGATGGCAATTACCTATCAACTCACCAGGAGACAAAAAAGCTCTTCATGTTTTTCGTTAGAGAAGGACTCCAGACTTTATGCTTTACTATTTCACGAAAGATGTCTGAACTCATTGCACGCTGGTCAAAAGAATCCCTTGACCCGTCAGAAGAGGACCTAAAGGAGAAGATAATGGCATACAGGGCGGGATACCTGCCAGAAGAGCGAAGGAAAATTGAGAACGGCCTTAAGAAAGGCATCATTAGAGGCGTAACATCAACAAATGCGCTTGAGCTTGGGATTGATATCGGTGGGCTTGATAGCGTTATCATATCAGGCTACCCAGGGACGGTCATATCAACGTGGCAGCAGGCAGGAAGGGCCGGCAGAGGTGTAAACGACTCAGTTGCAACACTTGTCGCATTTCACAACCAGCTCGACCAGTATTTCATGAGGCATCCAGATGTGTTTTTTGGGAAATCGCATGAGCATGCCATAGTAGACCTTTCTAATCCTTACATCATCTTTGGCCACACTATGTGCGCTGCTTCTGAGCTCCCAATAGTTTTGGATAGGGACAAAAAACACCTT
>JAMNZA010000076.1 GCA_023622545.1 Methanobacteriota archaeon
GAATAAGGTACAAATTCATTGAGGCCAAAGAAGGAGGAAAATTTGTAATACTTGAGAGGCATCCAGGAATTGTCCAAACAACACTAGGTGAGATAATAAAGATAGAAGGTAGGTATGCAACTGTAAGATTTGAGTCCTACCATGAAATGATATTAGATGTAGGAGAATTTATTGATAATAAAAATCCATATCTTAAATCAGGAGCAGCAGTAACTCTTTTTGGGAATTCTAAGGACTGGGAAATTCTTGATATAAAGACTAACGTCAAATACGGCGATGATCTTCTTCTTGAAAAGAGGCCTAAAGTAAAAAGAGAAGAAATTGGGGGACTAGATGAAGCCATTCTTGAAATTGACCAGGCTGTTGGCTCAGCATTAAGTTATGATTTCATCAGAGAAAAAGTCCAGAAATTAAAAATTGAAAGAACTAAAGGTATAATGCTTTACGGACCTTCAGGATGTGGGAAAACTTTACTTGCAAGGTATGCGGCTTCTATCTCTTCTAGGAATTTTATCAACGTTGACAAGGAGCTTAGAAGCAAATGGTTTGGAGAAACTCAACAGAATATAGAGGAATTGTTTCGATATGCAGAAGAGAAAGCTCCATCAGTTTTATTTTTTGACGAGTTTGATAGTCTTGTACCTGAAAGGGAAAGTGGTTCTGAGGCCGCTAGACTAGAAAATCCCATTGTAAATAAATTCTTACAACTTTTAGATGGTCTTGAAGAGATGGGAGATGTTATAGTTATTATTGCTACAAATAGACCAGATATTATTGACCCTGCAATTCTGAGACCTGGGAGAATTGATAAGCACATTAGAATAGGACGACCGGATACCAGAGATGCAGGAAAGAAAGTTTTAGACATATATCTTAAAATTGACCAACTAATTCCTCATCCAAATGAGATTGAGAAATATGGCTCTCCAAAAAAGTTTGTCGAAGCTATTGAAAATACTATATTAGATGAACTCTATGAAAAGAACAGAATATGCAATGTAGAAAAACTTGGGCTTGTCAATGTTCCTGTAAAAGAAATTATATCTGGGGCAATGATTAAGAACATAGTAATCAAAACAAAGAAGTTTTACATAAACAGACTTGATAAATATGCAAAACTTATAGATGTGATAAATAATATTTACCACAGCCAACTTTACATCGACAAAACCTGTGATGTTCTATGCAAACATATTGTAAATGAATGCTATGAAGTTTCAAAGGAACTGGGTGAAACTGCTGAGAAGGTAATAAATGAAGTCAAGAAAGAATTCAATACCAACGCAGAAGAAAAACTTGAAGAAGAATACTTACTAAAAAAAATTGAAGACTATATAGATAGAACTGAAGGAATGACAATAGAGGACGCAATCAGAGCAATTGAAGAAGACTGTGGTCAAGGTCAACGATAAATATCCTTTATTTTCCCTAGATAAGTTCCATCCAAAAGATAGCAATCAAAATCTTTTATTTGGAATCTACCGCTCTCAAAATATGGCCCAGGAATATCTTCGTTTCTATTAACAGGTATACCCTCTAGTATTGGATTAAATGATGGTAGAACGACAACATTAAATGGCTCTTCTATTTTAAGAAAGCATTTTAGTCTAGTTATCTTTCCATTACTATCCATAAACTCTACAACTGGATGGACATGACCCATTATCAAATTGCTATTCTCGAATAGGATGTGCCCATGAGTTAGGATATATTCCCCTATTTTCAATGATTTAACAACTTCGTTGTTTACTACCTCTTCTATATTCCCATCATGATTTCCCTTAACGATTGTCACAGGAACGCTGAATTCTAAGAATTTTGGCAGATTAAGTTTTTCAAAATAGGATGTAAAAGGCAGATTATGCTTGATGTCTCCTAAAATTATAAGTTCATCAATACTCTTTCTTTTGACGATCTTCTCTATATCGACTTTCATTTTATCCCCTATATGGGGGATTTTTATTCCTTTTTGATAATATTCATATTCTTTACCCAGATGGAGGTCCGCAACTACGAGATACTTCTTATCTGATTCAATAATTATTGCAGGTTTATTTATTACTGGGTATAGCTCCATAAATCAAAACCATTAAATATAAATTTAAATCCTTTGGTAAGTTCTTAGTAGGTATCCATATGAGTTTTGAACTTCTTGGAGAAGATATTGTCAATGTCCTTAAAGATTTCAATATTAATTCTCCAACTGATATCCAGAATAGGTCAATTCCTGAAATTTTGGATAGAAGAAACGTTCTTCTTATGGCCCCAACTGGCTCGGGTAAAACCGAAGCCGCAATTCTTCCTTTGCTTAGATTAGTAAAGGACAGTAAGTCACCAGGAATTAAAATTCTTTATATTGCGCCTCTAAGGGCCTTGAATAGAGATCTTTTGCTTAGGTTAGAAAAGATAGGGGGAGCATTAGATATTAGCATTAAAACAAGACACGGGGACACAGTTCAAAGTGAGAGAAGAAAACAAAGCTTGAACCCACCAGATATTCTTATCACAACTCCCGAGACTCTTCAAGCACTATTTACGGGGAAAAAACTCAGAGAGCATCTAAGGTCAGTGCTGGCAGTTGTGGTTGATGAAATCCACGAGATAGCTGAGGACAAAAGAGGAGTCCAACTAAGCCTTGCACTAGAAAGACTTGAAAGATTAAAAAATGGTAGAATACAGAGAATCGGATTGTCGGCAACTGTAGGATCCAAAGATGAAGTTGCAAAGTTTTTGGTAGGAGAAGGTAGAGAAGTTCAAATAATACAATCACAGATTAAAAAAGAATTTGATATAGAAGTTGAAACTCCTGAGATAATAGAAGAAGATATAATGGTTGCAGAAAACCTTAAGATATCTCCATATGTCGCTTCATCCATTCGAAGAATCAAAGACTTAATCGATAGCCACAAAAGCATCCTACTTTTTGTCAATACGAGGCAAATGGCCGAAACTCTTTCTTCAAGATTTAATTTAATGGAAATGAATTTTATAGATGTTCACCATTCTTCACTCTCCAAAGAAACAAGAATAGATGTTGAAACTAGATTTAAAAAAGGTGAAATCAAAGGTATCGTTTGCACTTCGAGTATGGAGTTAGGTATAGATGTGGGTGCTGTTGATCTTGTGATTCAATATGGAAGCCCTAGGCAAGTCTCAAAACTTTTGCAACGAGTAGGGAGAGCAGGACATAAAACTTATCTTGTTTCAAAAGGAATAATTCTGACAAGCGAAGAAGAAATATGTGAATCAGCAGTTATTGCAAAGAACGCCCTCAATTATAAAATAGAAAAATCACTAATCCCTGATAAATCTTTGGATGTTCTTTCCCATCAAATAATCGGGCTTTCAATGGAAACTAATGAAGTGTCCATCGAGGAAGCATATTCATTGTTTCGGAAATCATACCCTTATAGAAATATGACTTATGATGAATTTTGGAGAATACTCTATTTTTTAGAAAGTATAAAACTAATTTGGATCAACAATGGCACAACATACAAAAGGTCTAAGCAGGGAATGTTCTATTATTATGAAAATTTATCTATGATTCCTGATACAAAGCAATACAGAGTAGTTGAAGTTGGTACGGGATCATCTTTAGGCGTACTCGATGAAAATTTTATTGTCTCAAATATTGAAATCGGTGGAAATTTTATAGTTCGTGGCAGAACTTGGAAGGTATTGAATATCGAGGAAGAAAAAATAGAGGTGACAGAAACTAGGTCTGTAGGCGCCATTCCATCATGGGAAGGAGAACTTATACCTGTCCCATTATTTGTTTCTCAAGATGTAAAAGAGCTTTTCACTGATAAATCTAGAATAAAGGAGCTACCTTTGCATAATGACACAAAAAAAATACTAAATGAGTTAATCGCTGAACAATCAAAATATTTTACTTATTCTAAGAATTCATTGGTAATTGAAGACCTTGGTGAGTTTGTTATATTGCATGTATTTAATGGGTCTAAGGCAAATGATACATTGGGAAGGGTAATAACGTCTCTTCTTGCGCAGCGATTTGGGGAATCTGTAGGCATGAGGACAGACCCTTACCATATAATGATTAAATTCCCACAGGGAGTGAAGGATGGCGGATTAATAGTCAAAAATACGATTTTTGAATTAAATGAAGATCATATAATCCCAATTTTGGATATAATTCTAAAGAATACCCCTCTTTTTGAATGGAAAATGATACAGATAGCGAAGCGATTTGGAGTCATAAGAGCTAACTCTGAAAAGTACCTCATGAAGAATATCCTAAAACTATATAGAAATACACCATTATATGAAGAAACTCTAAATGAACTATACCACGATAAACTTGAGATTGAACCCGTAAAGGAATTCATCAAGGAAGTAAAAAACGGGATGATCAATATCACAGTTTCTAAAAATGACGAGCCTTCTACTTTCACAAGGTATTTGCTTGAAGGATCTTCATTTGAGTTGCTTTATCCTAAAAGACCTGATAAGGAGATAATAAAATACCTGAAAAAAAGGATTATGGAGAAAAGAATTACAGTTGCCTGTCTCCATTGCCGTAAATGGAAAACAACTCTTTCAGTGAATAGTTATGAGGATACTCCCAAATGTCCTTTATGCAGTGCAAGGTATATCGGAATCCTAAGGAGAAGAGATGATCTTGAACTTGTCCATAGAGGAAATAAAGGTAAACTTGATGAAGAAGAAAAAAAGACTTTAAAAGAGATTAAGGATTCAGGAGACTTAATCTTGTCATATGGTAAAAAGGCCATTATTGCGTTGGCTGGTATTGGAATAGGGCCTAGAACAGCAAAAAGAATACTTGTAAAGGATAGGAAAAACGAAGAAGATTTTTTCAAGGATATCCTTGAAGCTGAAAGAGTTTATGCGAGGACCAAGATGTTCTGGCAATCAAATAAACAGTAGGCTCATTAGATCTTCCAAAGCCTGATTTGTCGCAGAGGCATC
>JAMNZA010000007.1 GCA_023622545.1 Methanobacteriota archaeon
TGCCCACATGTTACAAGTTCAGCTATTTTTGCAGCTTTATGATACCCCAATATATAATTCTTTTCAGTAGCTTTGATTACTTCTTCAGGAGTATCGTTATCTTTTAATAAATCATAGAATGTCTTATCCCCAATCCCGTCTCTGCAACTTGAAACAAGGATTAGAATTCCCCCATCTTTTAATGCTAGTTTAGTATTCTCTATTGCCTTTTGAGATTGATATAAGCTAACATCCATTGGATATGGTGCAACAGATATGATAATGTCTGCTTTTCCTGGAACTGGAACACAAAATAATTCGTCAACTGCTTTTGCTGATTTATACAATATCTCTAATATGTCTCCGGCCTGAGCATCAAATATATTTCCTTCACCATCCGCCACAACATTTATTGCAAAAACATTTGGTTTCAATTTCATTATTTCTCTTACTGCGTCTTCCATATCATCGTGAACAGGATTTCCTTTTAGAGATAATGTTTTTGAATTTGGGTGAAGTGCATGTTTATGATTTGCTGTTATCGTTTTAATTGATGATACACCTGGCAAAAATGATTTTCTAGTACCCGTATACCCTGCAAAATAATGGGGTTCAGAAGAGCCTATCGTAACTATGGCATCGCTTTCTAGTACTTTTTTATTGATATATAATTCAGTTCCTCTTGAAGTCTTTCCAATGTATTCAAGAACTTGATCATTTCTGGAGTCATGGATAGATATCTTCGGTTTAAATTCTGAGTAGTATGGTCCAAAGATATTATTAAATTCTTCTTCTGTTGGAACTCTATGCGAACCCGTGGCTATCATGAATTCTATTTTATTCATGTAGGGTTTCATTATTGGATATATTGTATCTAAAATTTTTTTAGTTGGTGTAGGTCTTTGGCCATCGTTAATCAAGAATAGTATTTTATTATGTTTTCTGAGAAAATTATTTAAAGACATAGCCTTAGTTGGATTTTCAACAGCTTTCTTTAATACATTCTCTTTTGCAGAACCCTTTACTTCTTTTGGTTCTACAATACCAAGTATATTCTTATCTGGTATTTCTACCATTAATTTATCTTTCTTGTAAGGTAAATATATTTTCATTTACTCACACCTTTAGAAGTATCCTATTCCTTCCATTGTGAGAGATACAAATCTATAGTCTTTATCCATGTCTTTCAAGAGGGAAAGTAGGGCCATGTGTTCTTTCCCTGACCCTGAAATCAAGCTAACATAAATTTCGTCGCCTATTTCCTTTGGAAGTCTATCCCTAATGGCATTTTTAATATTTTCAATAGGCATGGAAGGATTTACTACTATCCAATCTACTTCTTTACTGGGATTAAATTTTTCTCTTCCAAAATCATTTGTTACAATGATTATCTTATCCCATTCTTCAGAAATTAGTCTACCTACATGTCCCCAAGTTCCCTTCCCCGTAGATATCAAGGCGACGAGAGTCTTCACTAAATCCATCTCCTGATAACCTCAGAAAGCCTCTTCACACCTAGGTCTATTTCTGAGTCTGTAGGGAATGAAAAATTTAATCTCATTGTATTTCTACCTAGATTGTCTTCTTTATAAAAAGCACTTCCAATTACATAAGCAACATTTGAATTAATTGCATCTGTAAACATTTCTTTTGTATCTATATATTCAGGTAACTCTATCCAATTGAACATACCGCCCTCTGGTCTTGTCCATTTGCATTCTTTTGGCATATATTCGTCCAATGCGGATAGCATAACATCTCTTTTATTTTTATAAAAACTGAGTATTTTTACTAGATGGTTGTCTAAGTAGTTTTTGGTGTAAATGGCTGCTATTCTCTGACCAAATGTATTTGTGTGTAAATCTACTGCTTGTTTTGCAATTACCATCTTTTTAATAAGTTCTCCACTACCAGCTGCCCATGCAATCCTGAATCCTGGTGCGAGTATTTTTGAGAATGTCCCTAAGTATATGACTCGACCTTCGGTATCATAAGATTTTATTGCTTTAAGATGCTCCCCTTCGTATCTAAGTTCTCCATAAGGATTATCTTCAATTACGACAAGATCGTAATCATTAGCGATTTTAATTATTTCTTTTCTTCTCTTTTCACTAGTAGTAATACCTGTAGGATTATGAAAATTTGGAACTAAGTATAATATTTTTGCCTTTTTTCCATTTTCGTGTAATGTCTCAAGTGTTTCGATTAATAGATCTGTCCTTATCCCTTGATCATCAGATGGAACATCAACAAAATCACATAGGTAAGATCTAAATGCACTTAACGCACCAAGATAACTTGGAGCTTCAACTATAACTATATCTCCTGGATTAATTAAAATCTTTGAAACTAAGTCAAGTCCTTGTTGTGAACCATTAGTAATTAGAATGTCTTCAGGGGTACAAGTTATACTATATTTACACATCATCTTGGCTATATATTGTCTTAATTCTGGATCCCCTTCAGTGAGCCCATATTGTAGGCCATTGTTATTTGAACTTAAAACATCATTTACGATCTTTTTTATTTCTTCCAAAGGAAAAGTTTGAGGATTTGGAAGACCTCCTGCAAGAGATATTATACCTGGTTTTTGAGTAAGCTTAAGAATCTCTCTAATTTCTGACGCTTTAACCCTCTTTGCAGTCTCTGAAAATATTGAATCATCCATATAAATCAACAGAAAGAAAGGCCTTTTATAATTTAAAAAACTTTCTTTTAGTTGGTTCTTTAAATGTTCCTTCAGCTAAACCTTTAAGCAATCCAAGAATTATGGGGCCATATAGAATACCCATTGCACCAAATACGTAAGCGCCTCCTAAAAATCCAACTAAGACTATGAATGGATGTAACTGAGCTTTATTACCTCCTAGTTTTGGGAAAATATAGAAATTATAAAGGAAGAATAAAGTTATTATCCCATATTAATACTGCTAAACCCTGGAATATGTTATCTGTTAAGAGGTAATAGAATCCTATAGGTAAGAATATTGTCCATGGACCTATTACAGGTAGAAGAGCAGCTATCCCCGTTAACATCCCAAGTAGAAACGAGTAAGGGACACCTATAACCAAGTACCCTGCAGTGGCAAGCAATGTAACAATCATAGCACTCATAACATTTGCATAAATAAGTCCATTAACTACTTTTTTTGTAGGGCCAAGGATTTCAATCATCTCATTTTTATATTGATCAGGGATTATTCTTGCTAAGTATTCTTCAATTTTTTCTTTTTCATTCAAAAAATAGTACAATGATAAGAATAGAACTGCAATATTCATTAAGAATAAAGGTAGTTCACTCATAGTGTTTGAAAAGAAATCTGAGATATTGAGTATCCCTGGAAAAATCTCAGATATTAATCCATAAAATGGACTGTTATGTACATCCACTCCAATTAAATCAAAAATTGTAGTTGGTGATTCTTTCTTTAAAGTTTCAGTAACAAAAGTTAGCTGTTCTATGGCCTTAAAGAATCCATATAGCAAAACTAGGAGAAACGGAGCAGATATAAATAAAGTAGTAAGAGCTGCTGAAATGCCGCCCCTCTTAATTCTATTGAATATATAATCATAAACCGGAGAAAAGGCGTAAGAGAATATTAAACCTCCAATTATACCCGGAATTATAGGATAAATGAGGTATACACCCATTAATAATATCAAAGCCGTAATGAATATTTTAATGTAAGTTATCCTATCCATAAAATTTATTACAATTTGTCCTTTTTAAACATTGGTAGAAATTAAAATTAACTATATATAAATAATCAGAATTAGGAAGAATCTTTCTTTGCCTTTTTATCCTTGATCATTTTAAGTCTATAGGTATTCTCTCTTTCAAGTTCTTCTAATCTAAATACAATAAATTTTTTCTGTGATTCTAATTTAGGGATTATTTTTGATTCTAAGGCATTTACCCTTCTCTTTGTTACTTCTATTTCATTCAAGACTTTTTTTAAAGTTGATTCTGCTTCAACTGCTTTGGCGACATATTCCAGTACTTTTTCATATTCTCCTACTGTTTCATCAATTTTTGAAGAAGTTGATAAAATACTGTACCCCCTCTCTTTGATGCCAGTTTTAATCGATAAATCTGATATTTTTGGTACTGAAACGCCCATAATATTTTTACTTGATAAATAGAACTCTGGAGTTCCTTTTTTAATCAAAGCACACGATTCAACAGATACCTCTCCTTCGAAAGCTAGAGTCATCCCTAAGTATTTGTTTGCCACTTCAAAACTTTTTTCAAGAGTCTCTTGAGCCTCTTTAGCATTATCAACCATATCAAAAAGATTCATCACTAAACCGTCTCTTTTCTTTTTTAATATGGTATAACCTGTTTTGGAAAGTTTAATTTTCCTTTGAAGTTTTATTAGTTCAGATCTCGTCGGTTTTATTTGGGGCATTCTTAAATCGCCTCATGTACTTTTCAATTAGTTCATCGCTTACTCTAAGCAGTTTTTCTTCAGGAAGCTTAGATAGTATTTCCCATGCTACATCTAGAGAATCTTCTATTTTTCTATTTTCATTTGTTTTTTGAGCTACATATTTTTTTTCAAATGCATCGGCAAACTCTAAGAAGAGTTTATCAGATTCGGAAAGTGACTCTTTTCCAACTATGGATACAAGTCCTCTAAGATCTTTTCCTTCCGCATATGCTGCATAAAGTTGATCAGATACTGATTTATGGTCTTCACGTGTTCTTCCTTTCCCTATTCCTTTACTCATTAGTCTAGATAGAGAAGGTAAAACGTCGATTGGGGGGTATATACCTTTTCTTTGAAGATCTCTGGATACTATGATCTGTCCTTCAGTGATATAACCAGATAAATCAGGGATTGGATGAGTAATATCATCACCAGGCATTGTAAGTATTGGGACTTGGGTTACTGAACCATTTTTGCCTTGAATTCTTCCAGCTCTTTCATAAATAGATGCAAGATCTGTATACATGTAACCTGGATATCCTCTTCTCCCAGGGACTTCTTCCCTAGCAGATCCTATCTCTCTTAAAGCTTCACAATAATTTGTCATATCTGTCATAATTACCAGAAGATGCATATCATAAGTGAATGCCAAAAATTCTGCAGTTGTTAATGCTATTCTTGGAACAATAAGCCTTTCAATTGATGGATCTGAAGCAAGATTAAGAAATACTATTCCTCTTTCTAATGCACCTGTTTTCTCAAAATCATTAATAAAATATTTTGCTTCTTCTTCGGTAATACCCATCGCAACAAATATTACGGCAAAACTTTCTTTACAATCTAATACTGTAGCTTGTCTTGCAATTTGAAGTGCAAGTTGATTGTGAGGCAATCCCGATCCAGAGAATATTGGAAGTTTTTGTCCTCTAATCAATGAGTTCATCCCATCAATTGCAGATATTCCAGTCTGAATAAACTCATGTGGTGGGGCTCTTTTGTAAGGATTAATCGGAAGACCATTTATATCTAGCCGAGCTTCTGGAATAACTTTAGGACCTCCATCCAATGGATCTCCTGAGCCCGAGAATATTCTACCTAACATATTATGGGAAACTGGAACCCTAAGAACGTCACCAGAAAATTTAACATAGGTGTTCTTATCGATATTTCTTGTTCCTTCAAATACTTGAACAACTACTTTATCCCAAGAGGTGTCCAATACCTGCCCTCTTTTAATATCACCATTAGGCAAAGTAATTGTAACGTGTTCTCCATATCCAATGCTCTCTGTTTTTTCTAGAAATATTAAAGGCCCTGTTACTGAAGTAATTGTTTTGTATTCTTTCAAATTATCAGGCCTCCCCTAAAAGTTGCTTGAATTCCTTTGACATGTTTTCATTAATTGAAGTAATCTTGCTCTCGAAGTCTTTTCTATATCTTACTTTTGATATGTCCACCCTTGATTCAAGTTTGAGTATCTTTTCTAATTCATATCCCTTTTCAATTGCGTTGTTTCCAAGTCGAGAAAATCTGATAATTGCATTTAAAAGAGCAAACTGTCTTTTTAATGAATGAAATTCATCGACTTCATGATAAGAATCTTGTTGTAAAAAAGTCTCTCTTAACATTCTAGAGATTTCTAACAAAAACTGCTGATCTGGAGGTAATGCATCTGCACCAACAAGTTGAACTATCTCTTGTAACTCTGCTTCTTTTTGGAGTATTTCCATAGTTTCCGATCTGACTCGATCCCAATCGACAGAGATATTCGCTTCAAACCATTCTTTTAGTGTATCATAATAAAGTGAATAAGATTCAAGCCAGTTTATAGCTGGAAAATGTCTTTTTTGAGAAAGGTTAGAATCGAGTGCCCAGAATGTTTTAGTAATTCTAAGAGTATTCTGAACTACTGGTTCTGAGAAATCACCACCTGGTGGTGAAACTGCCCCTATTACTGTTACAGATCCAACTTTTCCCCCAAGAGTTATTACTCTCCCCGCCCTCTCATAAAAGCTTGAAAGTCTTGAAGATAGATAAGCAGGATATCCCTCTTCACCAGGCATTTCTTCTAATCTTGAAGAAATCTCTCTCATAGCTTCTGCCCATCTAGAGGTAGAATCCGCCATTAATGCTACATCATAACCCATATCTCTATAATATTCTGCTATGGTGATACCAGTATAAATCGAAGCTTCTCTTGCTGCAACTGGCATATTAGAAGTATTAGCTATCAACACGGTTCTGTTCATTAAAGGGCCACCAGTTACAGGATCAACTAATTGAGGGAATTCAGTGAGCACATCTATCATTTCGTTTCCTCTTTCTCCGCAACCTATGTAAACAACAACTTTAGTATCGCTCCATTTTGCAAGTTGTTGCTGTGTAACTGTTTTACCACTGCCAAATGGCCCAGGTATTGCAGCAGTTCCACCTTTCGCTAGAGGAAATAAAACATCAATAATACGTTTACCCGTAACTAAAGGAACGGTGGGCATCATTTTCTCTTTGAAAGGCCTTGGAACTTTTACTGGCCACCTCTGATACATTTTTATTGTAGCTCCGTTATGAAGTTTGCACAATACTTCTTCTACAGTATAATTTCCTTTTTCAGAAATTTCCACTATTTCTCCAGATATATTTGGTGGAGACATAACAAGATGTTTTGTATAATCGTTTTCATTTACATAACCAATTACATCGCCAGGAGATAAATTATCTCCTTTTTTCTTTGAAGGGAAGAATTCCCATTTCTTCTCTCTATTAATCCCAGGAGCTTCAGCACCGCGCTTAATGAATTCCCCCATTATATTAGAAAGCTCAGGAAGTGGTCTTTGAACTCCATCATAAATTGAACCTAATAATCCCGGACCCAACTCAACTGACAATGGCATTCCAGTAGTAATTGCTTCATCACCTGGTTTTAATAAGGAAGTATCCTCGTAAACTTGAATAATCGTTTTTTCATTTTCAATTTCTATTACTTCGCCAAATAATCCTTCCTGCCCCACCTTGACTAGCTCATTCATCTTAGCATCAAGATTTAATACTGTAACAACTGGTCCAGACACCCGATAAATAATACCTTTATTTTCCAAGTTAATTACCCCAAAGATCCACTCCAATAACATGCCTTATTTTGTCCCTTAATAAATCGCTCAATTTTTCACCTAATACAATAACAGTAGGAACGACTGATGTATCGACTCTCAATTTAGTTTTTGTTGAAAGTTTTTTGTAATATTCAGGCTGAATAATAATAATTCCAATTTCTTTATCTCGAAACATTTCAATTAGTTTATCTTCAAAATCTTGATCATTAATTATTTTTCTAGTTTTATTTATTCCAAGTAGTTTAAATCCTAAAATGAACTGGTCGTCACCTATCACACCAAATTCCATTAGATCACCAAGCTCTGTTCAATTATTTTGCTTTCAAGATTAGATGCCTTACCCCGAGATATTTTTCTAATATTTTCAACTTCTATCTTTTTAGAAATAATATAGTGGAGGACAGGAATAATAGTAAGATGCCCACCCTTAAATTGTTTTTTTGCACATCCCATTAGAAATTTTTCTAGTTCTTCTTCTACATTAAAAAGTGTTATTTCTGATACATAAGGTTCTATAATTTGACCATAAGGAGTTTTTTTAATTTCATTTAAGAATTCCGTATTTGAATGTCTTAATAATTTTCCTAATTTTTCTAAATCAAAATAAAGCCCACCATCAATTACATTTTTTTGTTCTTCTTCTATTGTGAATCCATACCTTCTCATTCTCATAACATTTCTTAGATTGGTAATATCTATTTCCATTTTAATAAAATTAACAAAAACAGATTTTTTATTTTTATGAAATTTTTCAAGTATATTTTTATAGTAATTTATATATAGTTCTGATTCAATATCTGCTATTTCTTTTGATTCATCTAAGAAACTAAATTCTTTAAGTTTTTTTAATTTTTGAATTACTTCTTGATACGTTGATAGGTTACCCAAGGACAAAATATAATTAAATGACAACTCTCCTATAGGGATAAGGGTCTTTTCTATTTCTTTTGGGGAGACTTCTGCAAATTTACCTCTTAGTATAGATATAATATTATGAATGTCCCATCTTTTTAAAACTGCAAATGCGAAAGTAGCAGCCTTTTTTCCGCCCATTTCCAAAATTTTATTGTAAGTATTCGCTAGATTTTGATTTAAAGCACGTTCTATTAAATCAATGCCCCTATATTCTCTTGATAGAGAATCTATTTCTTCCTTGTATTCATATTCTCCAATGTATCTTGCTATTTGAGAAACTTCCATATTCAAGAGTTTCATATAAGTATCTTTCTTGAACACTTTGCTCTCCATGGCTCTAACTCTAGTATTGAGATAACTATAATTAGTCTCTTCCAGAATATAATTAGAGAATGTTACATTGGAATCCATATTCCGTCTCACCCAATAAGATATCCCTTATCTCCCTTAGATTGTTATTAAAAATAGATTCAAGTATTGAATCAAAAGTAAATTCTTCTCTTATTTTTCCAGAGTCGTCTTCAGTTAAAATTCCGCCCATGCAGGTAACATTGCCCTTATATTTATCTTTAACAATTTTTTTTACGTATTTCTCATCTATTTCATTTGAATAGATATTTGAAAGTGTTGCTACAGATATTAATTTATTTAATATTATCTCCCTTTTCTCTGGCTCCAACTTCTCTAATCTATTTTTAGCTTCGATTAATACTACTTCAAGAATGTCTTGTTCCATTCTAAGTCTTTTTCTTTTTATTTCAAGGTTAGTTCTAGAAGTTTCTGTTTTGGCGAGTAAGGATATTTTAATTGCGACAGCTTCTTTTTTTTTCTCTTTCAATTTATCAATTGATTCATTAATTTCGCTTAATTCTGTATTCCTTTTTTCATCTAATTCAATAGTATATTGTTTAGCAATTTTCTTAGCATCCTCTATGATTGCCTTTGATACTGTACCAACACTCATTTAATTCCTCCACCTATAGAACTTGTGGCAATACAACGAAAAGTAGAACTAACGCTACTGTAAGTCCAAAGATAACTATAGTTTCAGGTATTACTGTTAATACTAATCCTTTACCGAAAAGTTCTTCCTTTTCAGTCATTGCCCCTACAGCTGCCGACCCAATATGTTTTTCAGCCCATGCTGCTGCAAATCCTGTAACTGCAACTGAAATAGCGGCGCTCAAAACTACAACTATTACTGCTAATTCTGCCATTATATCACCTCTTCAATATTTTGTACCGAATGGTTTAAACTTTATACCTCCACCTTCATAGAATTTTGTAAAAAATTCAACATAATGTAATCTCAATGCATGTAAGAAGCTTGCTAGTATCCCAAGCATAATATTACCTACATGCCCAACTATAAGGATTATGTACCCCAATAGAATAAAAACTCCGCCTTTTGGGATAACTATATCCATTACAATGCTATTTATAACTATAGCAATTCCAACTGAAGAAAGTCCTATTGCCATAAGTCTAACATATGAAAGAATATTACTCATTATACCAAATATTTCAATTAGACCTATAAATCCCTCTCCAAGTAACAATAATATTATAGATATTACGAAAAGCCCTCCACCAAGATAAATCAATGCCTGTGAAAAGAAACTACTTATAACAATGACTATGAAAGAAATTATTAGAATAATCCAACTTCCTTTTTCTAATATAGCTTCTTTTATACCATGAGCTTTTTTTATATTAATAAATCCAAGTATAAGCCCTAACAAAATATGTAACACTCCTATGCTTATCGATAAAATTAGGACTGGCATAAAATCAACTATTCTATCTATGATAGGCATGTGTATCCCGAATATTTCTTCTATTTCTAAAAGGTGAAATATATCAAATCCAAAAAATTCGCCATCGATTAAACCAAATGCTATTGTGTATAAACTTGAATATTCTAGGATTCCAAGGAGCATTTTCCATCCTTCAGTTTTAAATTTCTTTTTCAATAATAAAGAACTCAAGAAGATAATTAATCCATATCCAATGTCCCCTAACATGATACCATAAAATAGTGGAAATGTAATAAATATGGCAAATGTTGGATCTATTTCTCTACTTTTAGGATATTCAAATAAATCTAGTAGTAATTCAAATGGTTTTACTGGAGAAGGGTGTTTAAACTCAACAGGAATTGATTCTTGATCACTATATCTAACTTTCTCTAAATGAACACGATCACCAAATTTATTCTTTATAGTTTTTTGAAGTGGATTAAATTTATTTTCAGAAATCCATCCTTCAACTAAAAAAGTATTTGTTGATGTAGTAAATCTTAATGGAGCTTCCATTTTATCTATTTCTGAAGATAAGAAATCCTCATATTGAAGAAAGTGAGAAGATTTTTCTTTTATTAATAATTCAAGTTTATCATTATAGATCTTTTTTTGGTTTTCAAGATCTGATTTAGAAGTTATAATATTATTGAAGGATTTAAGAAAACTTTTATCAAGACCTATATCTTCAATATCAGATAAAGTTTTCAGTTTGTCTATTTCAATTATAACATAGTTAAGTTTTGATATCTTTTCATTCAATGATTTAATTTCTTTTTCTGTCTTTAGAACGTCAATTTCAAGCTCTCTTGTAAATTCTCTTTTTGTATATGTCTCTTTAATATTCTCGGGCCTAATATCAAAAGAGCTAAGAATAGAACGTATAGATAACAAAATCTCTGAGTATTTTGAAACTTCCCCAAGAGGTTTTCCTATTTGAAATGTATCATTCTGCTCTTTAAAATCTATTATATGGATTATCTTTAATGAATGAAGAATATCAATGGTATCCTTCATTAAATCTTTAGTACCAAGTAGTGCTATTTTAATCATTCTTTCGTTCGAGAGCATTTATGTACACCATAAATTTTTCAATAATAAAATCAACTGCTTTCTCTTTTTTATCAATTGCTTTCTCTCTGACTTTTTCAATTTCTATTGTGCCCTCTGAGATTGCTCTTTGTTTTTCCATAGTAATTCTGTCTGATTCTATGCGGAGGTAATTTTCTATCTCCAAATCAAGCTCTTGTTTCTTTGTTTCAAGTAGTTTTTCCATCTCTGACCCTAGTTCAACTAAATTTTTTTTGTGGTTTTCTTCTGCGTCTGCGAGAATCTTTTTTGATTTCTCCTCTGCCTTTTTTATCTCTTGAAGTATCTCTTCTTTTTCCATCTAATCACTACTTGAAAACTTACTTTAGTTAAGAAAAAATCCTTTATATATTTATCTATGAATTCTTGGATTTTCTATGCCAGAAAATATTATTTAAAGGCAATAATATTCAATAAAATAAGAACATAAGTTGAAATTTAAGCTAATCCTTCTTCAATTAGTGATTTTTTAACTCTTTCAATTGCTTTAATAACGTCGCCTTCAGATTTAGCTCCTGTGCAAACTACTTTCCCGCTTCCAAAAAGTAGTAAAACGACTTTTGGTTCTTTTAATCGATATATTAATCCAGGAAATTGCTCTGGTTCATATTCGCAATTTGGTAAAGTTAAAATAATATCATCAAGATTTAGTTTCATCTCGAGGTCTCCAGAAGCCACTATATTCTGTACGACTATATCTGGGTCTTTTTCCATTGGAGTTCCGTAATCCCTCAAAATTTCTATTATTTTGAATATAGCTCTTCTTGATTCTTCAGGGGATTTAGCACCTATGCATACAAGTTTACCGCTTCCAAAAACTAATGTGGCAGTTTTTGGTTCATCGAGCCGGATAACCATTCCAGGAAACTGTTCAGGTTCATATTCTATGTTGTCTAAAGAACTTGCAGCCTTAACTAAATCAATCCTATTAAATAAGTTAGCAGAAGTAACGACATTTTGAACAGTCATTTTATACTTATCTAATTTAGATTCTGACAAATGATACCCCCAAGATTATAAGATAATTTATAAGGATTAATTTATAAATGTATTTATAAAAGTTATGTAATATGGCCTTTCCTCCAAAATTTGAGGAATAAATTGAAAATTATTATAATTGATTTATAAATTTAATTTTAGATATTTTTTTGCTTTTTTCTCAATTAGAAGTGTCATTATAGATTTTACAATGTCCCCAGGGATAAAAGGAATACCCCCAACTAAAATAGCTTTTTCAATTGGTATAGTTGTGATAAATGAAAGCCATAATATTCCAATGAAATAAATTGGAGCTAAAGATGTTATAAGTCCAAAAAATCGAATAAGATCCTTATTAAATCTTTCATATAATAAACCAGAAATATAAGCTCCTGGTACAAATCCAAGAAGAAATCCACCTGTTGGTCCAAATAGTATTCCTATCCCTCCAGTAAAATTATGAAATACTGGGGCTCCGATTATTCCAAGACCAAGATATACCATCTGACTTAGCGCACCTAATTTTTTCCCTAAAATTGCGCCTGATAGTAAAACAAAAAAAACTTGAAGAGTTAATGGTACAGGATAAAAAGGAATTGAAATAAATCCGCCAACTGCTGTCAGGGCAGAAAATAGTGCTACCAAAGATACTTCTTTAGATTTTAACATTAAATCACATTGTAAACTTAATTATTTTTTAAGTTTACAATATATTTAAAAAGTTTTCTGTTGTGATTCATATAACTCATAAGCTCTTGATATAGTATCTGCGTCATAAGCATCTTTATCGTCCCTGACCCTTAATACTCTAGGAAATCTAAGTGCAAATCCACTTTCATATTTAGGGGAGTATTGAATTTCGTCGTATAATACTTCAACAACAATCTTTGGGACTAATGTAACTATCTTTCCCTTTTCTTCCATAATCAAAGGCGTAAGTTGTTCAGTAATTTCAGTAAAAAGGTCATCTGAAAGACCAGTCGCTACTTTTCCTATTGGTAAAAATTTTCCTTCATCATCACGAATACCAAGAAGTAGTGAGGAGAGCCATTCTTTTCTTCTGCCTTCCCCCCATTCTGCCCCGATTACAACTAAATCCAACGTTTCCATTGTTTTTTTAATTTTAAGCCATTTCTTTCCTCTGGCGCCAGGTTGATACTGTGACAAGTTGTCCTTTATCATTATACCTTCGTGCCCATCTTTCACAGCTTTATTATAAAAATCTTTAACTACTAATGGATCTTTTGAAACTATATTTTCAGCTATTTTAACTATTTCTGATTCTTTCACAGAGGAAGTTAAAATATTTCTTCTTTCTTTTAGAGTTAAATCAATTAAAGATCTATCATCGACTAGAAGACAGTCAAAAAGAAATAATCTTAAGGGTATTTTTTCTGACAATTCAGAGATTTGATATTTTCTCCTTAGTCTTCTAAGAACATATTGAAATGGTGCTATCTTTCCATCTTTATATGCAACTACTTCGCCTTCACATATAATATTGTTTGGAATTAGTGATGATTTCAAATCTGACAAAACTTCTGGTAATGCCTGTGTAATGTTTTCTAATCTTCTAGAAAAAAGTTTAATTGTGTTCCCATTTTTATGAACTTGAATTCTTGCACCATCGTATTTTACTTCCATTTCTGGTTCTTCAATATCGTTAAGAACTAACTCAATCGACCCAGCGATTTGAGCCAGCATAGGTTTCAATGGCCTTCCTACAATAACATCTAATTTGTAGAGGTCTTGATCTCCTTTTTTAGAATAGAGTGCTACTAATCCTAAATCATTTGTTAAAAGATACGCTTTTTCAACATCTTGTTTAGGGATTCCTGAAAATTTAGATATTGCATCTATTATAATTCCTTCCGCTGCACCTGTTCTCATCTGTTCAAGAATTGTCCTTGAAAGATATCTAGCTTCAATGGATGTTGCTGCGGAAAATAATTCGGAAAGATAACTAATCTTCTTGTCTTGAGAACCTTTTCCCTGAAATCCAGATACTTTTTCAAAAATATCTTTAAGATATGCTACATCAATTTGTATATTAAAAAAAGTCTGTTGTCTTTTTTGATCCACCGCTTTTTCTATTCCTTCTCCAAAATCTCCTGTTGAGAGGATATATTCTTCAATTTTAGCCTCACTTATAGCAGTAATTTTAGATATAACTTTTATCAAAAGTTTTGGCCCTATTCCAAGCTCTTTTTCTGTCCACTTTGGGAAAACATATCCTGATAAGAGACCTGTCACAAATGGTAAAATGTCCTCTGGAATAGTAATAAAGAAATCAGATAAAATATCTCTTTTCTCAAGTTTAGAATTTGTTCCAGACAATTTCTCATAAATTTCAACAAGCTCTGTATAGAGCATTTAATAACCTCTGTAATTAAGATAGGAAACTGCTTTTAGTATTGTTACATAAGTTACAAATATCATTTCTATTATAGGAATTCCATATATAATAAACTTTTCTAGTATTTCTATTGAAATAAATTCGTATAGGATAAAAGAAATACCTGCCGGGATTACCGCTAAAACAGAAAAGCAGAATAAGAATAGAATAAAAGAAGGAAACGTATAGTGTAAGGACAATAATATACTATTTTTTATCGACTTAAATACGCCAAGATTATCTATGATTATCGAAGGGGAAACAAAATAAAGAAAGGGTGCTAATAAGAAACCCATTAAAAGAAGTATAGGATGTACAGTATAAAATAGAATACCTGTAAGAAATATAATTGATGCCAATATATTGACAAAAATAACTTTGAAAGTCTTAGAGTATGATTCTTTAATAGAGTTAATATAATTCTTCTTCCCTATGGTCGCAAAGTCTCTTAAAATTATTGAGGACAGATTATATGCAAAAGTTAGTAAGATTATATAGATTAGTAATGCTATTAGAATAAACAATGCCCACTTATATACAAATCCAACAGCGTCTCCACCTTTTTGAAAAAGAAGAAGCCCTTCCCCCAAATATTCAAAGAGATATGAAGTAATCATGATATAAAAAAATGTAGGAATTATGAAGGGTAATACTATCTGGAAGTGAAAACTCTGGCTAGAAACTGAGAATATCTCCCTTAATGAAAGTTTGGGCATAATGAGTAAGAATAAGTTTGATTAAAAAACGTTTTGGTTATTTAAGTAATAGGAAAAATAGCAGCAATACTATCAATAATAGGAATCCAATCAAAATTCCTCCATAAAGGAGTATATCATTCATTGAACTCATACTTTTAGAGGAGTCAATTAGTTTATTACATTGAGATATATAATCTTCACAAGAGGCTACCTTGCCAACATCACCAAGATTATTGAATTCAGCACTTGCTTTTTGGAAATAAGATTTTGCATTTGTATAATCGTTTGAAGAAAAGTAACTCTTACCCATATTGAAGTAATCTAAAGCTTTCTTATAATTCTCTATTTTTAAGAGGTTATCTTGTATTGAGGTTACCTTTTGATTATCGCCTAATGTTTGGTAAATCATGAGGGCATTATTATAAATTCCATAAGCTTTATCGAAATTTTCTTCTAATACGAGATCATTTGCTTGATTAATGTAATTTTGAGCCTCAATATACTTAGTAGCTTTAGTAATCATTTCTTCCGCTTTCAATACTCCGTCAAAATCTTTTTTATTAAGAGATGCTGTTTTTGCATCTTCAAAGTATAGTATAGATTTTTGGTATTCAGCCATATCGAAATAGTATAACCCCTTATCGTAAGAAGACCCTGTATTCAAGAAAAGCTCACATTTTTCAATATATCCGTCTGCTTCCAAAGTCTTTGTCAGATTTTTATCCTTTTTATATTCTTCACGTGCTATTTTAAAATATACAAGGGCATCCCTATAATTTTCATTATTGAAAGAATTCATTGCCTGGCTAAAATACATGTCTGCTTTGTTTGCACCCATCATATTTTCATAGTCAGAGATAACATTAGAATAATCTGCTAGAACAAGATCAAGTCCACCGTTGTGGTCCATATCTTTTATTATTACATATTCTGTCATGAAATTAGTATTGGATTGCCATAAAAGTTTTCCATATTCGTCCAATAGGAATATCTCACCATATGCTTTGTTGAGTCTGTAAGTAGAAGATGATCCTGCAACAACTTCACCGTACCCATCTTCGTTTAGGTCTGATGAATGAACGTTAGATATTGGTTTCCCAAGATCACTCTCCCAAACTCTTCCGCCAGAATTATCTAAAACATATACTTTCTCTCCTGCAGCAATTACCTCAAGATCGCCATCGCCAGATATATTAGATACAATGATATCTGATCCTTGTTTTATTGGATATAACCAGAGAAGATCTAAAGTATCTGGTTCTTTTGTGTGGAAGCAATAAACATATCTATCTGATAATGCAATTATTTCTATTTTCTCTTCGCCTATTTCTGTATCACTATCATTATCTAGATTGACTGCAATGATTTTCTTTATGTCTATACTAGTATTATAAGAGTATTTTTTTGTCCATTTTGGTGTAGTTGAAGAGTTATAATCAAACACAGATACATTTGCTCCAGCAGTTACTACTTCTCTTTCGATGTCTGAATCAAGATTACCTGAAGCAATGCTACTTAAAGGTTTAGAAGGTGTAGCTATTGTAGAAAAAATATATTCGCCACCTTCATAGCCAATCATACTTGCATTTGCTCCGGCTAATAAAGCTTCTTCTCTACCGTCTCCAAAAACATCTGCCCATTTTATTTCACTCACTGGAACAGATTTAAAATAAGTTTTGGCCATTCCTTGTTCTGTTAGAATGTAAAAATGTGATTCAGTAAGTAACAGGATATCCTTAAATCCATTTCCATTAAAATCAATTCCATATGCATCTTTTGGATAAAATTTTGCTGGATCAGGATGAGAATCTGTTATTGAGGACATTGTGCTATCGACATTTCCTATTTCTTTATTCCAAATTATTTCTCCATTATAATTAAACAGGTAGATATACCCATTTTCATAAGACTCCCCTCTCTTAAATCCAGTCGTTACAAGAAGTTTTCCAACTGAATCTTGAGAGTAGTCTATTAGCCTCATAGACATTATCATGTCACCTTTAGGCTTACTTGAAAATTTCATGGACATTTCATTAGCATAAACAACAGATGAGAGTAACAATAATATAAAAAGTATAGGAATGAGTTTTGATTTTTGAATATTTAAAAATCTTAATTTAGCCTTAAACATCTTTTAATGCCCCTATATCTTTAAGCTAATGATAATCCTAGATATCAGTATTATTAGTTATTATTGCTATACTAATATATAAAGTTTTCGCTAAAAATATTAAACAACTTAAAAATTAGAAATTATTTATTGCTAAACAATAATAAAAATTAATTGTAAATAGAGAAAAATTAAATTAAAAAGGAACTTTCAGATTGTACTTCTTTCTATTTTCTATTTTCTTTTTACTTCTGTTCTTTTTTATCTTTGAAAGTTTCTTGACTAGCTCAATGTCTATCGGGATCTTACCTTCTTTTCCTATTTCTATATATCCCCCTTGTACTGCCGCCTCAAAAGCTTTCTGACCTGTTTTTGTTCTTACAATAACTGTATTCCACCCATCTGGCGCACCTATTGAACCGATAGATATATCAGAAAGTTCTGCAGTGAAATCAGGACAAATTGAACAGCTCTCTTGTTCGTATTCTCTGACTACGTCAATTGGTATTTTTTGAACATCGCCAGAAACAGAATAGATCATATAATTACCAGCACCTATGTCTACTTTATATGTATCTTCAGCTCTTATCTCTCCTAATTCTTCCATCATTTTTATCATAGCGTTGTATCTAAAATTGTGAGTACAAAATAGTCCAACTCTGAGAGAGATTTTATCTATCACGCTTCTCATTGAAAGAGGGTATATCTCCAGTTTTCTTATTGCTTGTTGAACACAGGGGAGCCCGACTATTGCGATATTTTTCAGATAATTAGAAGTTGCTGCGTCTTTTAGTATATTTAAAGTTGGACATAAATTGTAAGTAGTTCCTGTAGTTTCTATAAGTTCTTCATAATTTGTTACAAGTGTCGATCTTGCCAACCAGTATTTCTCTTTGTCTTTACCGCCAGTTAAAATACCATCAATAATTCTTGAGTCAAGACAATAATTCAAAAGAGCAGTTGTTGTTCCTCCACTTTGGGCATTTTTTAATATTTCTTGCTTAGTTGCTCTTGCGGTATATATTGACATGTATCTACCAAGATATTCGTCTATAGAAGTACTTTCATCTTTAAATACAGTTTCATTAATGTAATCTAAAGGCATATAGCTTCTTGGACACTGAAATCTGCACTCCCCACATTTTACACATATTTCATCTCTTATAACGGGTTTTCCTTCAATATCAGACAAAGCTAACGTGGGACATACTGCTGTACAAAGCCCACATGAAATACATAGTGCTCTTTGGGTGATATACCTTATGTTGATTTCAGAATTTTCTTCAATGTTGGTAAAAGCTTGAAGATATTTTTCATCTTTTCTTAAGAATGCATCGAAAAATCTTTCTATTATCTCTGGTGAAGGAGGGCATCCAGGTATAGCATAATCTACGTTTACTATTTCACTTATCGGTAAAAAGGCATCAGTCTCTGGCATTGGCATCTGATTCCCTGCAGAATGCATCAGTATTCCTGTTGTGACTGCACAAGCCCCTAAAGAAGCAACTTTTTTAGATTTTTGTCTTATGTCTGTAATCAATTTCATGTGCCCTTTTTCAATTGTTCCAACTGCACCTTCAAATACAGCTAAATCAAGCTCATCCGGGATAGTTCTTGAGTCCATAACTAAGGGATAATATTTAACATCGTAGTCTTTCATAAATTGTACAATTTTTCCAGTATCAAGGTGTGATAGAAGACATCCAGAGCATGAAGCTAATTGGAAAATACCGACTTTTGGTTTCACTATGATCCCTCCATTAGATTAAATATGATATTTTCAACTTTTTCAAATGCCTTTATTACTTCTTTATTCATTTCAAGGGACATTATACTTGGATTTACTTTTCCCTGAACTAAAATTATCTTAATATTAGAAGAAAAATTTTTTATTTCATGAGAAATATTCATGCTATGTGAAGATTTTATAAATTCATCTGAGGATATTTCTTTTCCATCCAATACAATTACATCTCCGATCTTTCCATTAAAATCTCCACAGTCAATTATGAATAAATTTTTTATTTTGTGCTTTGACCCATTTATCAAATTTAAAAATGCAGATATTCCTGATCCACAATCTATAACAGATAGATTATCATATTTATTTTCGATTGCAATACCTTTTAGTCGATTAACAAATTCTGGACCAAATCCATCATCCCCAAAAAGAGGATTTCCACACCCTAGTATTAGATTCTCTTTTAAGAGGTAATCCATTAAAGATACCTCCTCTCGATGACTTCACCTTTTAAGTTCTTGACGATTATGCAATGTGTTGCACAGTCTAAACATGGATCATAGGATCTCATTATAACTTCTGCAAATTCTTGAGGTGAACCCTCTATGGCCTTTCCTATTGTAGGAATGTTCCAGGTAGTTGGGGATATTATTTTATAATCTCTCATTATCCCATTATGATCAGTTTTTGCCATATGGATTAAAGTTCCCCTAGGGGCTTCATATACTCCTACCCCTTCCCCTTCTTTGACTATTATGTGGTCAGGCTTTGTCTTCCCATCTACATCTAACTGATCCAATAGTTCTTCTGCCCTATATACCATAACAAGCATCTCTCTAGCTCTTGCAACATTGATATAAAGTGCAGAATCTCCAGAGAACCTTTTAAATTTAATAAATCTAGCTCTAGGTCCTGTTTCAACTGTTTCCCCGTAGTATAGTGGTATCATAGTATTTGTGTTTCTGCCTTCTTCATCTTTACCATAAAATCTTGAAGGTATTACCTCTCTTATTGCTTCAAGATTAACCTCTTTTTTGTCACCATATGTCATATGTGTTGCAAAAATACTGGAATTAGATACCCCAATATTATTTGGTAAATTCTCAAGTTTTTTTTCTACAGACTCTATAATCAAATCTTTTTGTATGTGGGCATTTTTCTCGTATTTTCTTACTAATCTGTAAAGGCTTGCTGCTGCCCTCTGACTTACGTTAGTACGAAATCCACCTACACAATAATTAGAAGGATGGATTGCTTCTCCCCCTACAATGTCCTTCATTTTTTGGCCAATTCGTCTCATCTCTTGAAGATTCTCAACAGATTCCTTTTTTATTTTCTCATCATCGACCAAATCATTTAAAATTAAGAATTGATGAAGTGCATGATCCTGCATTTTACTTGCAAGCCCTAAGATTTCCCTTAATATTAGCGCATCTGGAGGTATCTCGAGCTCAAAAGCATCCTCAAGTGCTTGGCATGATGCTTCGGCGTGTGATACCGGGCACAATCCACATATTCGCATTGATGCTCTTGGAGTAAACTCATAAGTTCTGCCCAAGGTTAATGATTCAAAACTTCTTACCATAGTAGTTGAGAGGTAATAAGCTCTTTCAACAATACCTTCTTCATCCACATGAAGAACTAGTTTTGCATGCCCCTCATGTCTTGTTGTTGGGTCAAGATTTACAATCCTCTCCACTTTTGCTTCCATCTTATTCCTCCAGTATACTAACTATAAAACATATATATTTTTAAGTATTGTGGTAATAAAAAATAAAAAATTTAATTAATAAGCAATAAAATTAAAAATATTCGGTTATTATTTATTTTCTAGGCTACATATTAAGAAATTCTTCAGCTGTATATAATCATTTTCTAGCCTTATCGGTTCGCCTTGTCTCTTATCTACGTCTTTCATTGATTCGGGTAATTCTGGTTCAAATCCCAATAGTAATTTTATTTCCTCTGGGAATTTAGCAGGATGTGCTGTTTCCAATGAAATACAAGGAGAATAATCTCCATTTTCATGCAAATATTTTTCTAATCCAGCCCAGCCGACTGCTCCATGGGGTTCTAAAATAACATTATGTTTCTCATAAATACTTTTTATTGCGTCCTTAGTCATTTGGTCACTTATTGCAATAGAGAATAATTTGGATTGCATTTTCTTCAAATCTGGGTATTTATGAACTTTACCAGATTTATCAACAGTTCCACCATACAATTCAAAAAATCTTGCGAGATTTGAAGGATGACCAACGTTCATGGCACTTGATATACAAGGTTTGGATGGAGAAAGTTTCTGATATTTACCTGAATTTAAGTAATTTGGGAATTCATCATTTTCGTTTACGGCCATTATTATTTTGCTTACAGGTAATCCCATTCTTCTACTAAACTCACACCCGAGAGAATTACCAAAATTTCCCGAAGGAACAGAAAATACTACACTTTCTCCCTCTTCTGATTTTTCAAGGTAAGAGTAGAAATAATAGACCATTTGAGGAAGAATTCTACCTATATTGATAGAATTAGCTGAAGTTAAGTTTAGGTCAGACAAGTCTTTATCTTGAAATGCCATTTTTACTAAGTTTTGACAATCGTCAAATTTTCCATTAATTGAAAGAGTTGTTACATTTTCACCTATTGTATCAAGTTGCTTTTTTTGTCGTCCTGAAACTTCTTTCTCTGGGTAGAGTATGAATACATTAATTCCATTAACTCCTTTGAAAGCTTCACCTACTGCACTACCTGTATCACCTGATGTTGCAACTAGTATGTTCAAATCTTTATTTTCATCTTTCAAAGCTCCCATCAATCTTGCCATCATCCTCGCAGCAAAATCTTTAAATGAAGCTGTAGGCCCTTGATCAAGTCTTAGAATATATTTTCTATCGTTAACTTTTTCTATAGGCACTTTGAAGTTATATGCTTCCTTACATAATTTAAGTAAATAATCAGAATCAATATCCCCATAAAGAAATTTATCTAAAATAAAATGAGCTACTTCAAAATATCTGTTCCCACGAAGATCTTCAAGATCCCCCTTTGATATGTTTGGGATTCTTTCAGGCATAAATAATCCTGCGTCTGGAGCCTGGCCAATCATAAGTGCTTCTTTAAAACTTACAGTCCCTTTGAATGGCTTAAATCCACTTTCAATAATATTTCGATTAGTACTATAATATTTAATTGCGCCCATAAAATATTCCTTTTTTTAGTAACTTATAAACTTTATCAAAATACTTAATGAGTTAATAATTTAATAAAAAATTAGAAATAAAATTATGGTTCTAATCTTCTTCTATCGTGTGGGAATAATACGCCTTCTCGTATGTTTTCAAGGTTTAACATTTGCATAAGTAGCCTGTCAATTCCAAGACCAAATCCTCCGTGTGGAGGCATTCCAAATCTAAAGGGTTTTAGATAAGCTTCAAATGATGTGACGGGGAGGCCTTTTTCTTTTATTCTTGTTTTCAGAACATCGACGTTATGAATTCTCTGACCACCAGAACTTATTTCAACACCTTTGTAGTCAAGGTCAAATGCTCTTGCTATTTCTCCATCAAAATTTGTATAAAATGGTTTAGTTGAAAGTGGGTATTTTGTCAGAAAGTATAGATCATCGCCATATTTCTCTTTGACAATGTTTCCAAGAGCCTTTTCTGTTTCCGTTCCTAAATCTTCTCCATAGCGTACGTTAAATCCCCCTTCTTGAAGAAGAGTAATTGCCTGATC
>JAMNZA010000094.1 GCA_023622545.1 Methanobacteriota archaeon
TTCGATGGAAGAAAGGGATATGCATCTTTGACAGTAGGTGCATATTATGCTGCAAGATTTTCAGTCACAGAGTACCTTTTTGGGAGAAGTAGGCAATCCGGCGCACTTGTGTTCATGGAGGTCCACCCCAACTATCATACTCCTGTCGGTGTGTGGAGGGTGAGGGAGATAACTAGATTAGCACTTGAAAAAAAGCCTGAACAGTTTGACACAGAACAGGAAGCGGAGAAAAGAATCGGGGAAATACTCTCCCTTTCATATGAGCGTTATAAAGAAAAGAGCACACTCCTTAGTTTTAAGCACAAGCAAAAAACCTTATTTGATTGGATTGAGTCATGAGAAAGGCTTTTATCCTTTTTAACATCTAATTAAAGTTAGGTGCTTTTATGGAATTAAGAGAATTTCTATCTCATGAAAAGGGCATTATCAAAATGGACAGAGAGCTAGAGAAATTTGAGATGGCCAAGATTGTTCATGAGAACCCCGCTAAGATATTATGCTTTAAGGACAAAGGGTATGACGTTTACTGCAATATTTGGTCTACAAGGGATCGTGTTGCAAAATACCTTAATCTAGACAAATCAAATCTTTTGTTTTCACTAAAAGACTCTATGGATAAACCCACACCCTATAAAGTTGTTAGTAAGGCTCCGTTTCTAGACACTGAAATTAAGAACTTTGACCTTAGGAAAATACCTATCCAATACCACTACCCCGAAGATGGTGGGCCTTATGTTACATCAGGTGTTGTTTTTGTTAAGGATTCAAAAGGAAATAGAAACATGTCCTTCCACAGGATGATGGTCACAGGAAAGGACACGTTTACAATAAGGATCGTCCCAAGACATCTTTTTGCCATGTATAACGAAGCAAAGGCCAAGGGAAAGGATCTAGAGATAGTCATGGCCATAGGTTTTCCTCCTTATGTGCTCTTGCCAGCAGCCATGTCAATATCATACGGTATCAATGAACTAGAAATAGCAAACACTTTGAAGAAGATGGGAATAGGAAGTGAGCTTACTGCATATAGGTTTGGTAATGGAATAGATGTGCCGACATCATCTCAATTTGTATTCTGTGGTAAGATCTTGATGGAAGAGGGGGACGAAGGACCTTTCGTTGACATTACCGGCACATATGATTTTGTCAGGAAACAGCCTATCGTTAAAATTGATAAAGTCTATACTGCAAAAGACGCCTTTTTCCATGCACTCATGCCAGGGGGATATGAGCACTTCCTTTTGATGGGCATGCCAAGGGAGCCAATAATCTACGAAGGCGTATCCAAGGTCGTGCCAAAGGTATACGGTGTCCGATTAACAGAAGGGGGCAACTGCTGGCTCCATGGAGTTGTATCAATCAAAAAGCAGAAGGAAGGGGATGGTAAGAACGCAATTATGGCTGCCCTTGCATCACATCCTTCAATGAAGAGGGTGGTAGTAGTTGATGAGGATATTGATATCTATAACGATACAGATGTCGAATGGGCGATAGCCACAAGGTTCCAAGCCGATAAAGATCTATTAATAGTAAACAATGCAGCTGGATCTAGCCTTGACCCTTCAGTCAAAGGAGACGGAACTACGGCAAAGATGGGGATAGACGCCACAATGCCGCTAAAGAATAATGAGGGATACAAAAGGGCTATTAATTTTATTAAAAAATAATTCTATTTTTCTTTATCCCTAGAAATAATCCCTATCGCTAGTAAAATTAGGGCTCCGCCAATTATGGTGCCCTGTGTTACTGTTTCTCCAAGTATGAAATAAGATAGTATGCCTGCTAGCACACCTTCTGCTAATACTATGATTGATGCTTTTGTGGCGACTAGATGCTTTAGGGCAATACTATATAAAAGAAATGCACCGGCTGTGCAAAGGAATCCCAAGAGGAATAGCATCAGGAGAGAAAATGGTGTTAATATTTCAGATCCAACAAAGAATGGCGACATAATTAAACTAGCAAATAGGAACATCCAAAGCGTTGTGGTAAGGCCGTCATACCTCTTCCCAAGCGCCCTTATACTTATTGTGTACAAAGCCCACCCGAATCCTGAGAGGGTAGACATCACATTTCCGTAGAAATTACTTGAAACATTCATTGTTGATAGATCATAATAAAATATTATGAATCCACCTGTGATACCAACTAAAACTGATAAGATTGTTTTCTTAGAAGCCTTCTCCTTTAATAAAAAAGCTGATATAATGAGCACATACAACGGCGCCATCTGTTGGAGAAACACTGTATTTGCTATTGTTGTTGTTTTTAGACCAATCGTGTACGTATAGATAGTAAATGACAGTAATATTGAGGGAACAAGGAGGTATGGTATATCCTTCGCCTTTATCTTCATTGATTCAGATTTCTTAAAGACAATTCCATATACCAATAGGACGATTGTCGCGAAGAGAAATCTATAAAAAACTATCATACCTGAATTTACTTCAGGGATCCATCTCACAAATATACCTATGATGCTCCATAAAATGACTGCAAAAAATGTATAAGATATACCTAAAAAATCTTCCTTAGATTCCATAAGATCAATTATTTCCTAATCTTTTTTAGATATATTAGGTATCCAAAGAATAAAACTATTACCCCTAAAAGGTAGTATGGCCACATAGGAGCGCTGCTTGTGTCAGACAACCAGGTGAATAGAGTTCTACTAAACTCTTTATTTTGCATCTCGCCAAGCTTACCATTGTCAAAAATATATGGGCTACCCATAACAGCAACTTTTCCATTTCCTTTCTCAGAAACAGCAACTACCACTACATTTTCTCCACCAACAGGCTCAGTTCCAACAGAAAAGGTGTCGTTATCCCCTTTTGCAATTGCTATCGCATTTCCTTTAATTTCTAAAGAGGCGGGTTTGTACATTAGTATGGACTCAATGCCTTCTGTAGTTGGGTGTTGAATAAAATTATGTATTATTGGGGTGCAGCTACATCCTTTTCTGTTTGAAGGATCATCTGTTCCATTTTTCATTATTCTTATCCCAAAAGGCTCAAGAAAAGTATTCAGGGAATCTCTTGACGGGGCAATCATATCCTGCTCATGTGATGCAAATATTAGTACACTCCCGCCATTGTCAACAAATTTTGTCAGTGCACTTATCTCATTCTCTTCTAATGCATTATTTGGATTCCATAAAACTAAGATATCAGAACCTCTTAAAGTTTCAGCAGTCAGTGGTGACTCGTTAATTTTTGTCTTAAATCCCAATGTTGATAATTCTGTGAATAAGAATTTTCCAGTGCCTTCTGGATCTCCCCACCAATTGTCCGTGTCATGATATTTATCTATCAAAATTGTTTTTTCAGCAGAAACTGCATTTAAAGATAATAATATTAGAATTGATAAAGTAAGTATGACTTTTTTCATAGAAATTAATATTTTAAACTATTTATAAGCGTTTTTAATTGGATTTTCTTTCTTTATCAGCTTCATAGAATCGTCTTTGGGCCATAATGCAGTTCTCATAGACGACATCTATATTATTGTCCTTACAGAATATTATTGCTTCGTGGGACTCAGATCCAGGTTGCATCCAAACTTTGTTGATTCCTAATTTTTTACACTCCTTGACGATCTGCTCAGTAATGTGGGGCGGGACCACCGTATCCACAACGTCTATCTTAATTGGAACATCAGAAATTGAATGGTAGCATTTGTCGCCTTCAACAAAATCTGCCTTCGGATTTATTGGGATTACTTTGTAGCCAGCGTCTCTAAGATCTCTGTAGATGATATTCCCATACTTTTCCCTGTTATCAGAAGCACCTACTACTGCAATAACATTCTTCTTATCAAGAAATTCTTTAAACTCCATAATATCATATCCTCTTCATTACTTTTTCAATCCTGTCCATAGCTTCTGCAAGCTCGTTTGGTGGCACATCGGCAAATGAAAATCTTACGTATCCATCCCAATCCTTTCCAAAAGAAATACCAGGAACGCATAGGACCTTCGCTACTTTAAGCAAGAATTTAGCAAAACCTAAAGAGCCCATCTTGTATGTTGAAACATCAGAAAATGCATAATACGCGCCCTCAGGTAAATTTGAAGGAAGGCCTATTTCATTGAGTCTTTTAACAACAAAGTCTCTTCTTTTTCTGTACTCTTCAGTTGTTGCTTTGACAAAGTTCATTGATGTGATATCTTCAACTGCTTTTAACGCTGCTACTTGTATAAAATCAGGGGCGCTAACTACTAGGCTGTTGTGTATTGGTAAAATATTATTTATGATGTCCTCAGTTGAATGCATATACCCGATTCTCCAGCCTGTCATCGAATAAGCCTTAGAAAAACCGGATAGAGTGATAATATTCTCTTTTCCATACTTTGCAATACTTTCATGTTTTTTCTCAAAGGTAATATAATCATAAATCTCATCGGATATTACTAAGAAATCTTCATTTACTGCCAAGTTTTGAAGTTTCTTTAGCTGCTTTCCATCATAGATTTTCCCCGTGGGGTTGTTAGGGGTATTAATTAAAAGGGCTTTAGTTTTATCATCAATAGCTTCTTCTATTGCTTTCATGTCAAGTGAGAAGTCGCCCTCCACACATGGAACTTCAACTATGTCTGCGCCTACAAATCCCGCCATTATCCTAAAAAAAGGATGTGACGGTGTGGGGATTATAACTTTGTCTCCCCTCTCAGCATAGGTAAGAAGTGAAATCGAGATACCCTCGCTCACGCCGACAGTGACGAGCATCTCTTCAGGATTGGCATCAATTTTATTATACTCACGCATTTTTTTTGAAAGAGCTTCTCTAAGCTCTATAATACCTCGTGATAAGGTATATTTGGTATGC
>JAMNZA010000028.1 GCA_023622545.1 Methanobacteriota archaeon
AAGCCTGTAATTTTTTTGCCTTGACATACGTGCTTCAAACAGTCTGCGTAGCGCTTCCCTTCCATGCTGCTCGGGCTGCTCGGCAAATCTGAACATACAATCTTCTGTGAAGCCGTTGATCAAAGCATCAAGGTCCTTTCTGTGGAATATATCTTCAACGATTCTAAGTAAAGCATCGACCTGCTCTTCGTTCCAGGGCTCTTCTCCTTTCGGGAATTTAATTTCTTTCATATCTATCCCTTAATATTAACATTGATCAAAATATAAAGATTTCCTTATAGGAAGGGTTGTTTGTTATATTGATGGGTGCATAAAATTTATAAGCCATTTTTCCTGTTCTTTGCTAAGTAGAGGTATTCACATGAAGTCTGATGAGATAATGGACGTTGCTTTGAGACGGGGTTTTATATTCCCATCTTCTGAAATTTATGGCGGTATTTCCGGTTTTTATGATTATGGTCATCTCGGTACACTTATGAGGAAAAAGTGGGAGAATGCGTGGAGAAGGCACTACCTTGGCCTAAATCCAAACTTCTTTGAGATCGATGCCACGCACATCATGCCGAAGAACGTTTTTGTTGGTTCCGGGCATTTAGAGAACTTTAACGACCCCTTGACAGAGTGTGAGAAGTGCCACTCGAGATTTAGGGCAGATCACCTTGTCGAGGAGTTCCTTGAGAGGAGCGCCGAAGGAATGTCTTCTGAGGAGATGTCCTCACTACTAAAGGAGAGCAACATCCCGTGCCCGAAGTGCGGGGGCCACCTTCTAGATGTCAGGATGTTCAACATGATGTTTGAGCTCTCAGTCGGTGCAAGCGGTGAATCCGAAATAGCATACCTCCGACCAGAGACTGCACAGGGCGCATTTCTAGCGTTCAAGAGGAGCTTTAATGCTTTAAGGGGAAAGCTCCCGATGGGTCTTGCAATCGTGGGGAGGGCATACAGGAATGAAATATCCCCGAGGCAGGGGTTCTATCGTTTACGAGAGTTTAATCAGGCAGAGCTTCAGGTCTTCTTTGACCCAGATACAATCGAAGACCACCCGGATTTTGAGTCTATAAAGGATGTTAAGCTCAGGATGTTCCCGCTCCAGAACAGGGCAAGCGGCGAGGTCGATGATGTCACTGCATCAGATCTTAACACCAACTTTGGGATACCCAAATTTTACATTTACCACCTTGCAAAGATCCAGGAGTTCTACCTTGACAAGATGAAGTTCCCAAGGGAGCTTTTCAGGTTCAGGGAGCTCTCTGAAGAGGAGAGGGCATTCTACAACAAGATCCACTGGGACGTTGAAGTTTACACAGAGTCCTTGGGAGGATTCAAAGAGATGGGGGGTCTCCACTACAGGACAGATCACGATCTCGGCGGCCACCAGAACGCAAGCGGGGAGAGGCTTGATGTGAACATTGATGGCAAGAAGTTCATCCCTCATGTCTTAGAGCTCTCATTTGGTGTGGACAGAAACTTCTGGACTTTACTTGATGTCTTCTACAAGGATGAGGGTGACAGAAAAGTCATCTCACTTCCAAAGGACGTTGCCCCATTTAGAGCAGGCATATTCCCATTACAGAAAAAAGAAGACTTAGAGAAGGTTGCAAAGAAGGTCTACAATGAGCTTAAAGAGTGCTACGATGTCTTCTACGATGACTCTGGCTCCATAGGAAGAAGGTACAGAAGGCAGGATGAAATCGGGACACCGTTCGGCGTAACAATAGACTTCCAGACATTAGAGGACAACACTGTCACAATCAGGGAACGAGACTCGATGAATCAGCACAGGGTAAAGCTAGACGAGATCTGGAAAAATATTTAATTTTTTATATCCTTTCAAATATGATGTCCTGGGCCCCTTCCCAGAGGACTTTTCTTCCTAGCTCTGTAAGTTTTTCATTTCCTTCAACTATTGTCAGAAAGTGGTTGCCTGCGAGCTGGCCGACCTTGCTTGAAAAGCTTGTGCTCCCATAAGGCAAGAGTATCTCAGTTTCGCTTATGCCGCCAGGGTACAGCAGTATCTCACCTATTGAAGGGTGGCTTGTGTGATTCTCATACCCTAGGCCTAGATCAAAATCTCCAAGCGGTATCCAAACAGCTTCACCGCTCCATCTCACGTGGATTATCTTGTTCTTGAAAGGCAATAGCTTTAGAAAAGCTCGGCATGTCTTTGGCGCTTTTTCTTCTTCCAATCTTGCTTTAAAAACAAATCCTCCTGCACTAATCTTCAGATTGGTCATAATATCCTCAAAAGAGTATTGATTTCAAATATAAAAATCTTATTAAATAAGAGAAGAAAATAAAAAAATTAATTCTTAACACCCTGGGCAAAGTCGTCCTTTCCTCCACCCTTGCCGTATTTCTTTACAATCTCGCAAGCCTTGTGACCGCTCTCGATGGCCTTCTTTCCACATGAGACGACTACATTGCCTTCGTTGTTTGTAAGGACTATGACCTTGTCTTCTCCAGAAAGCTCTCTTGCAATCTTTCTCATCTCATCCGGCGATGTGTCCACCTTTTCCTCCATTACGAGGATTCCATCACCTGATTCGATAAAGTTGCATTCAAGCCCCTCCTTCTTAAGGCATGAGACCTCGGCTTTGAGCTTCTCTATCTCCTTGCCCCTGCTCTTCCATTCGTTGAAGAATCTCTTTCCTGTGTCGAGTAGCTTATCATTTTCTACCTTAAAGACGTCGCATAGTTCCCTCAAAAGCATGGACTCTTCCTGCAGGGCATCTAGTGCCTTTAGCCCAGCACAGAACTCTAGCCTAACGACCCCGTCCTGGATCTTGCTCTGCTTTAGGATTTTAATTGGTCCTATCTGTCCAGTGAAGTCTGCGTGTGTTCCTCCACAAGCCTCAACATCGATCCCCTTGACATTGACTACCCTAAGCTTCTTGCCTGGCACTGCCCCACCCTGATAAAGCCTGAATCCGTATCTCCTTTCGGCCTCGGCCCTGTCAAAGAATCCCTTTTCTATCAGGAGGTTCTTTAGGACTATCTCGTTTGAGAGCCTTTCAATCTTGAATAGGTCCTCGTTATCGATCAGCTTGTAGTGAGTTATGTCAAGCCTTGCCTTATCCTCAGTCTTCTCTGCACCGGCCTGCCAAATATGATTTCCCAGAATCTGCCGGCTCACACCGTTTATGATGTGTGTTGCTGTGTGGTGCCTTGTGAGATTCAATCTCCTGTCCTTGTCAACTGCACCCTTTACAGTGTCTCCTTTCTTGAAGGTAATCTTCTCCATCATGTGAAGGATTACATTGCCAGAAACTTCAGTGTATGAAACAGGGCAGTCGTTTAACGTTCCCCTGTCCCCTTCCTGGCCACCGCTTTCTGGATAAAATGCGGTCCTATCAAGGATTGCAATGTTTCCTGAAATATCGAGGACTTTGGCTGTGAACTCTGTTAATCCATCATAGTACAACCTTTCGGTGTCGGGCATATCGTAGTGGATCTCCTTTTCCTTTCCTACCCCTTCCTTCTTCTCGTGTCTTTCTGTCACCCTCTTATAGAAGTCCTTTGGAGGTTTGACCCCCATGAACTCCGGTGTGATCCCGTGGGAATCATATAATTCGATAAGCTTGTCCTGGGATAGCTCCTCGCCCTTCTCTGTGAGCCTTTCAACTATCCTTCTTGATTTGTCCTTTGTTGCCTCAAACTTCTCTCTCTCATAGGAAATAATCTCGCAGATGTCGTTTATGTTCTCTTTTAGCTCTGGGTATTGGGGCGCCAGGTATTTCGCGTGCTCCTCTATGACCTTTTCAAGCTCGATGTCCCATGAGAACTCGTTGATGAAGGAGAGCGCCCTTCGAAGGATTACCCTAAGGTTATACCCTCCGCCGACGTTTGATGGAAGCGCACCGTCTGAGAGTGCAAATAATAATGATCGTGAATGGTCCCCTATTGAGTATATGGCCTGCAAAGGAAGAACCTGCTTCTTTAAGTAATCCTTTTCTGAGGAAAGCTTCTTTGCGATGTTGTCCCAGACCTTCTCAATGTCCTCGACCTCATCCATGTTTAGCATCCCTGAGTATGGTATGAACTTTGTCAAGAATGATTTGTCTGGTTTTATGCCTGTCCTTCTGTAGAGGTGGTCGCACACTGTCGGGAATACCGTCTCATAACCGATTGGGTTTGCAAGTGAAAACCAAGAGAATCTCTCCTGCCCCGCACCCATATCGAGGACCTTAAGATTTAATTCCTTTCCGCCAGAGGGTGTGACCTCATACTCTATGTAAACTTGATTTCCGAGCTCTAGCCCCCTTGAGAAGAACTCCATGCACGGCCCGAAGTTTCCCCCACCGGCCCATGCATCCTCGTGAAATATTATCTCCTCTGAAGGTATGCCCATCCCGGTCTTTAACCAGTCGTAAATGTCAGACAAGAACCTGTCCTGTGAGAACTCCTTTGGAGGGTAGAACGCGTGCTGGCCTACCATGACAAATCCTGTGTAGTGCCGGAGTGTGACTCCCACATTATCGATATCATTGAACCTGACGCAAAACTGTGGGACAAGCAGCGGGTTTGCCGGTGGCTCCTGGACGCCCTTCACAACGTGTGGCTGGAAGTCGTATATTGAAGCCTGGACAAAGTCCGTGTCGTCACGCCATCTTGCAACTACAGGGTACCTCTTGATTATTGAATAACCTTTCTTTCCAAATAGAGATGACATCTCCTTCCAGACCTGTATGAAGTCCAGCTTCCTCTTTGCGGGAGAATTTTCGATGAAGGAGTAACCTCCCTCGCAATCTGGATCCCCACACACATCCCTATCGTTTACAGACCAAAAGTAGGTACCGCACTTCTTACACTCCTTTCTTGAAAAACCAAGTGATTTTAATGTATCAACTGCATAATACTTCTGATAATTTTGACTTGCCTTCTTCTTGAAGTCCTTTTTTAGCGATTTATCATCCATTATCTCACCAGGGCATCACTCTTTTATAGACATCTATTAATTCTGTTATATAATTTACTATCAGTGATTGTGATGAAGAATAGAATCGATAGGCTTTTTGAATATATCGCTATGGCAAATAAGAAAGTCGACTGCGTCCTTGTTTCTAGGGCAAGTTTTCCTGATATAAACTTCTTCTACTTCAGTAACGCATCAGGTGGGCTTTTTGATGGGGGTTTCCTTTTGCTATACCCTGATGGGAGCTCTAAGCTCTTCACATCCGGCATGGAGCAAGAGGCCGCTGAGAAATCAAATGGTGATTTTGAAATATTTGTCTATAACTCTAGGGATGAGAAGGTAAGGCTTCTTAGAGAGCATATCAAGGGGGATAACCTAGGATTCTCATTTTCATCTATCGCTTACCTTGAGGTTGAAAAGCTTAAGGAGACATTCAAGGGCAATCTCGTCGACGTGACAAAAGAGATAATGTATACACGCGCAATTAAAGACAGGGACGAAATAAAACAGATAAGGAAGGCCTCTGAAATCACATCGAAGACTTTCAGCCATGTGCCCCAAATGCTTGAAGATGGGATGACAGAAACAGAGCTATCACTCAAGATTGAGTTTGACCTAAGAAATAACGGCGCTTCCTCCCTATCATACGAGAGCATTGTTGCCTTCGGTGCAAACTCTTCACTCCCGCATTACGAGAGCTCCTCTTCAGAACTAAAGCCAGGTGACTTCGTACTTCTTGATTTTGCTGGGAAATACAACAGGTACTGCTCGGACATGACAAGGACATTTTTCTTTAGGAGCGCAAGCCACGAACAGAAGATGATTTATGACACAGTCCTTGAGGCACAGATGATAGGCCTTGATGCGCTAATCCCTGGGGCTATCGCAAAGGATGTTCACGATGCAGTTGCCAAATTTATCGACTCGACAAAATACAAGGGGAAGTTCATCCACTCTCTTGGCCATGGGATCGGTCTTGAAACTCATGATGCCCTCGGTTTGAGCCCGATAAGCGATTACCCTATCGAGGAGAACATGGTCTTCACAGTTGAGCCCGGAGTTTACATCCCTGGATTTGGTGGTGTAAGGATAGAGGACACTGTAGTTGTTAGAAAGGGCGAGCCAGAGATACTGACAAACTACACAAAGGACCTCATGGTCATATAGGGCCTAAAAGCTCTGCATTTTTCCTTGGAAGCCCTAGGTCAAAGATCTTCCTCTGGACTTTTTTTATGTCATATTCCACAAATCTAGATTCAAGGGTATAATCTTCTTCATCGAAGATGACATACTTCGCCTTGTATATCCCGTCCCTCGGTTGGCCAACGCTTCCTACGTTTATGATGTACCTCTTCTCTGGATCAAGAGAGACAACACCTTCTGATAGAGGCCCGTGTCTTAATTCATTATTTTCTAGATAATATTCCGCCAGTAGGTGGGTGTGGCCGATGAAGCATATCCCTCCATCAAACTTGGTAAATAAATTTTTGATCTCATTTTCACTCTTGTTTGTTATGTATCCCCTGACGTTCTCTTTTGGTGATGCGTGCACAAAGTGTAATCCTCTGAAATCAATTGCCTTTGGTAGGGTTGTGAGGTAATCCTTCTCTCTTGCCCCCATGATATCCAATGTGATTACAATACTCTGATTTGCAGTATCTCCAAGGTCAATTAGGGTGTCCATATCAAATGTCGCGAGGTCGTGATTTCCAAGCGTTGAAGTAATTTTCCTATCAATCACAGCATTTACAACATCATTAGGAAATGGCCCATAGCCGACCAAGTCACCAGTAGAGATTATTTTGTCCACACCAGAAACTTCTATATCTCTTAAAACAGAATTCAATGCCACACTGTTACCGTGGATATCTGACATTACGGCAATTTTCAAGGTATCACCAAAATTAAATTAGAATATAGTATCAATCCCAAGAGATATAATGCTTACCAGTATTCCGGCTATTAGCACACCAAATGAGATAGCAACAAAGGACCATTTTCGGTCAAGGCCCAATAGATAGGATAAGAATGTTCCAGAGTAGGCACCAGTTCCAGGAAGCGGTATTGCCACGAAGATCATGAGCCCTATCAGCTCCCATTCAGTATATTTTTTGTATCTTTTCTGAACCTTGGATTCCCAGTAAAGGTAAAGCCTGTCGATTATATTGATTTTTCTTATGATGGGGAATATATGGTCCAAAAGGACAAAGACAAAAGGGATTATGAGTATTCCTCCAATGAGACTTATCAAAAAAACCCTTGTGAAGTCAAGGTTCATCAGAACTCCTGCAGGGATGCTACCTCTAAGCTCTATCCATGGGATCATCGATATTAAAAAGATGTATAGATAGCTGTCCATATTATTCTCCCCTTACCTCGCAGCCGCCTGGTGGCAACGCTTGAACGATCCCATCGATGTCATCTGTCTCTAGGATCTTTGAAATCCTCTTCGCAAAGGATTCCTTCTTATGTTTACCGGGCATTATCTTGATGTTTTTAACTGTATTCTTTTGAACTGGCGCATCCGGACCACACATTATCTTCCCGTCCTGTGTGATTCCTATTGTAAGTTTTATTGGGACCGATTTGATGTAGTTCCTCTTTCCCTTTATCGAAAAGGCACCTTTCTTCAGATACTCCCCTGACGGCGCCTCTTTTGTGACCTGGTCTGGTTTGACCCAGTAGGCATCTCCGCCGCCGTAGCCATCCTTCCAGAGTGAAGAAAATGAAACGGCAAATACTGCGGCTTCGTTCAGTGTGGTCTCGCCTGCCTTTGAACCTTCCTTTACCACTACATGAGGCGCCCCATAAGCATCTGCATGGAAATAGATGTCACTATCCTCCATGTACTTCTTAACAATGACCTCGTTAGAAGAGGAATCCCTTCCACCAAGGACGATGTTTCCCTCGCTAGAAATAAACCATCTGAACCTTTCATACCACTCTCTAACTTTTTTCTCTATGATCTTCGGTGCCTCAACTTCAAACTCCACTTCCTCTTTCTTCAATTCAGCGATTTTCTTCTCTGTGTTCTCCATTGCAATCCTTGCACCGTCGATCTTCCTCTTCATCTTCTTTGAGCGCTCATAAAAAGAATTTGCGTTTTCATTCACATTCAGTTTGAACTCTATCGGGAGCTCAATGTCAAAATTAAAGGTGATTACCCCAGTTTTGAAGTCGATGCCTTTGATAAGCTTATTGTCCTTCAGCTTTTCCTTTATCTCTTCCATAGAGTAGCTCTTTTTTGCCTGCTCGATTACCTTCATTGATTCCTCGATTATCGCATATCTTTCATATGCTAAATCCCCCATCTTTTTGTAGAGCTCCTGCTCCTCTAGGTATGATTCGTATAGGTCCTTCTGGGATTTTAGCATCCTCTCAAATTTCTGGATCTTCTTTTGGTGGCTTGACAGCTCTTCCTTTAAGATCTCTTCTGATTCGGCCTTCCCATAAACTTCATCCAAGGCTTTTGAGAATGAATCGTATCTTATTTTTTCAAATTCAGGAGTACTATATGAAATTAAATCATAAGGAACTATGTCTTTTACCTCACCACTCTTTTTGATAATCATCGGGTCCTTTTTTAGGTCTTGCAGTTTAGAAAGGGCTTCTTTTATCCTTTGCGCCTCTTCTTCAGAGATATCCTTTTTTGATTTTTCAACACCCGATAATAGACAGACCTCTTCTGCATAAAGCCCTCCGATGTTTAGCTGGGTCGCAAGCTCCCTTACTATCTCGTTTCCTTTTGAAA
Organism: Methanobacteriota archaeon; assembly: GCA_023622545.1. Lineage (GTDB taxonomy): Archaea > Methanobacteriota_B > Thermococci > Methanofastidiosales > Methanofastidiosaceae > Methanofastidiosum. Next base: position 8,664 of record JAMNZA010000028.1, read on the forward strand.
GCTCAATTAGTTCTGAAGTAGTGATATCAAAGCTTTTTTTCTTTTCTGGGAATGCGTAAACAGATTTTGGGGCAAGCGTCCTGTCCTTCATGTACTCTCTTGATTGGATCCCAACTATCACATTTTGGTCGTTTGCAAGGATGATGTTACCGTCCCTGAACATCTCAACTATCAGGACAAATTTCACCTTTGGCTCGTTCTCCTCATAGAATCCAAACGATAAGGTTAGAATTCTGTCAAAATCATATTGCTCGATTTTAAAGAGCCACATAGCTTTCAGGTGCTTTCTTAGAAGCATTGCGAACCATGTTGGGTTTTTTGGCGCAGGTTTCGGGTATGAAGTTACAAAAACGGCGAGTGGCGGCTTTATGACAAGGTCCTCCCTACCCCTCCCAAAGAATTTGATCCTAAGCTCGTTCCCCAACTGGTAGATCTTATCTATACGCATCCGCTCAATTTCGGATAGCTCTTTTGAGATCTCCTTGAGGTCAAATGTAGAAAACATAAAAGAAGATAAAAAATAGACTTTAAAAAATTACGCCTATTTATTTTCCAAGAAAAATAGGATTGCTTCGAGTGCTGATTCAGGCTCCACGAAATTGACAAAATCTGAGACTTCAGAAAGAACCTGTTTCCCCTCGAACATTACCTCTTTTGGCACCATTATAAACACAGGGATGTTGTGCAGCCTGCATGCGTATAGCAGGTCGTTTGGCGTTATCTTCTGGTCTGTCAATGGCAGAAATTTGTGTAGGTAACCTATTACTGCACAGAGGGTATCCTTTGGGTCTATATGGGCGAGAAATTTCCCGTGCCCGTCAAGCCCGTTGCCGAGTGTCATGGTGTTATAGCCTCTGGCAATGAATGTGCTAAGTATCTTTGAATCCGTGCCTTCCAGATATCCAATTCTTTTTCTCATAGTATGCCTCCCAATTTGTTAAACCTCCAAAAATAAACTTATTTATTTATCATTTGGATAGGATAACTTTATATTATTTGAATTATCTCTAATATTTATATTTATTTATGGATATATGATATATCTAGGCCAAATAAAATAGTAGTGTTTTTGGTATCTAGCCATATTTAATAGGCAAATCAACTGCATGTGATAATTTGTGCCTTTGCATTTTTTAGGATAAGTAAAATTTAGGATTAATATGATTATTTTAGGACAAAAATAAGTAAATTGTGTAAATAAATTAACAGTAATATTTTTAAACAATTTGAAATCAAAGTAATATAGAGATCATGGAGCCTAAATATATGTTTTACACTTCTAGTAATACGGATGGACTTTAGTCCACTTCACAGGCTCCTTTGAGTAAATATATTTTACTTATGTTTATAGGGGATTTATTATGTCAAAGGTCAAAATAACAGATACAACATTGAGGGACGCTCATCAGTCTTTGATAGCCACAAGGCTTGAAACTGATGATATGCTAGAGATAGTTGGCGAGATGGATAAAGTAGGATTCCACTCATTTGAGATGTGGGGGGGTGCCACATTTGATACGGCTATAAGGTATCTGAATGAGGACCCTTGGAATAGGATAACAAAGCTCAAAGAGATCGCCCCTAAAACTCCATTCCAGATGCTTCTAAGAGGGCAGAATCTTGTCGGCTACAAGCACTACCCTGATGATATTGTATACAAGTTCGTTGAAGCTTCATACAACAGAGGCATTGACATATTCAGAATTTTTGATGCCTTAAACGATATCAGAAACATGGAAGTCCCCATAAAGGCTATCAAGAAATATGGCGGACATGCTCAGGGTGCTTTAAGCTACACAATAAGCCCTGTACACACAATTGATTATTACATCAAGGCTGCCGAAGAAATGGTTGCTCTTGAAATTGATTCAATCTGCATCAAAGACATGGCTGGATTGATAAATCCAATGGATGCTTATAATCTTGTCAAGTCATTGAAAGATAATTTTGACCTTCCTGTATGCCTGCACTCACACTGTACAAGTGGCATGGCCCCTACAAGCTATTTCAAAGCAATTGAGGCGGGTGTAGATGTAATAGATACAGCAATTGGTCCATTCTCATTTGGTACAAGCCAGCCAGGTGTCGAGACTATGTATGCAATGCTTGAGAACACAGAATACAAATCTGACATAGACATAGAGAGAGTATACAAGATTGCCAATTACTTCAAGAAATTAAAGGAAAAATACAAGGGGCTACTCAGTGAAGCTGCAGTTACAACAAACACCCAAATCCTTCATTTCCAGATCCCTGGTGGGATGATGTCTAACCTTGTTTCACAACTAAGGGACCAGAACGCAGAGGATAGACTTGATGAGATCCTACTTGAAGTACCAAAGGTAAGGAAGGAGCTCGGATACCCTCCACTAGTAACACCACTAAGTCAGATAGTTGGAGCACAGGCAACATTAAACGTCCTTACAGGCCAGAGATACAAGCTCATCCCAAGTGAAGTTAAGAACTATGTAAAGGGTCTTTATGGAAAGCCTGCGGCACCTATTGACAAAAATATAGAGAAATTAATTATCGGCGATGAAAAAGTTTCCTACGAAAAATCACCTGAACTAAAGAATCCAACTTACCAAAAATTCAAGGATGAAGTAAAAGACAAGATCAAAAAGGAAGAGGATGTCATAACTTACGCACTATTCCCTGATATTGCCCTTACCTACTTTGAAAATAGAGGAAAGACTATCCAAAAACCAAAGCCCGAGAAGCATCACAAAGTTGAAAAAACAAAGCCCGTTGAAGAGTCACAGCATTTCCACGTTAAGCAGCCAGCACAGTCCAATGGGGGAACATCCTTGAGGTCGCCACTCCCAGGAGCTGTTTTAAAGATAATCGGGGAAGTTGGGAAGCCTGTTAAGAAGGACTCCGTTCTTTTCGTAATCTCTGCAATGAAGATGGAAAACGAGATAGTATCTCCTGCTTCAGGCATTCTGCAGAAGGTCTTTGTAAAAGAAGGAGACGTTGTACAGACAGGGGATGTCCTGGCTACTATAGCATAGACAATTTTTATTTTACATTATTTCTAAATTTATTTTCATCTACAATCAATACATTATTTTTTATAGACCATCGGCCAAATATTTTAAAAACAATAAATAGTTCATACTTTTGATAATGATATATATTCAAAGAGCGTGAAGAAACTGACAGGTGAAATAAGAATTATTCCAGTGACGGGTATACCATTAATAAAAGAAGGGGATGACCTTGCTAAAATCATCTCTGATAGGATTGAACTTCAGGAAGATGATATTCTAGTTATTTGTGAAACAGTTGTTTCAAAGTCCCAAGGAAGAGTCATTAATCTTAGTAAGATAAAACCTAGTAGCAAAGCCATAGAGTATAGTAAAAAGACGAGTAAGGATCCACGGCTTGTTCAGCTTATTCTAGATGAATCAAAGGAAGTTTTGAAGGTAGGGGACTCAGTTATTGTCGTTGAGACAAAAGAGGGGAACATATGTGCTAGTGCAGGGATAGATGTCTCAAATGTTTGTGGGGATGAATCTATAGTCGGACTTTTACCGAAAGACCCCGATAAAGAAGCTGAGAAGATTAGATTAAAATTGAAAAAATTGACAGGAAAAGATGTGGCGGTAGTTATATCAGATACTCAAGGAAGGCCATTTAGAAGTGGTGCTATAGGTGTTGCCATAGGAGTTTCAGGGATGAAACCTTTGTGGAAGAGGGCAGGAGAAAAGGACCTATACGGGTATGAGTTAAAATCCTCAATAATAGCAACTGCCGACGAAGCTTCTTCCGCTGCCTCACTTCTTATGGGCCAAGCTGATGAGGGGATACCAGTTGTAATAATTAGAGGTGCAAGGTATCTAAAAGGGAAAGGCTCTTCTAAAGAGCTTTTAAGAGAAAAGGAAAAAGATCTATTTAGACCAAAATAGTTACTTAATAAAATATTTTTATAGGACCTTTTGGGGTTTTAGCAGATGGAAAATCAATCTCGATACTATTTTTTTCGACATCGAGTTTATAGCCCTTTGGAAAAGTTAGATATTTAATTCCTGAAACTCCTTGAAGATTCTCAGTTTTTATCATGAGCCCTTCAACATTTCTTTCAAGGTATCCTATGATTCTAGGATCAAGCTCTTTTATAATGAAAATTTCTCCTTCATTGATAATAGAGAGTATAACTACCATGATTGATATATAGTTTATCTCATATAAATAATTTGCTCTTGTTATCCCTTTCTCCTTTTTGGAGATACAAGAACAGAAACACCAAATATGGCAGAGCATACTATAGCTATAGCTGAACCTGTTGGCAAATCAAAGCTAAAGGACATCAAAATACCTAAGAGACATGATATTACACCAACGATTGGCGAGAGCAATATTATTTTCTTCATGTCATAAGTAAACTGATAAACTGATGAAGTGGGGTTTATCATTAGGGCAAACACCAAAAGCCCACCGACGAGTTTTAAGGAAAATGCAACTGTGACACTTGTCAAAAAAAGAATCAGGTAATAAAAGGGTTTATCATTAATTCCTGAAGCCCTTGCAAGTTTTCTATCAAATAGAATCGAATTAATCTCCTTAAAGAATAACATCACAAAAATTATTGTAATTACTGAGATAATTAGGAGGTACATAATGTCTGCTGTTGTCATTCCAAGGACACTCCCCCATAATATTCTAAGTGCGGTACTTGACATGGCCGTATCGGGGGACATATTTAGGAATAACAAGCCTATGGCCATTGATAATGAGAATATTACGCCAATGATAACATCTGTCTTTAACTTTGCTTTATCTGCCAAGGGCCCTAGAGCAAGCGAAACAAATATAGAAAATAATAATGCAAATATCAACGGGTCTTTTCTTAAAAATATCCCGAGAGCAGCACCAGCAAATGCTGCGTGAGACATAGCAAATCCTAAAGAAGATAGATTCATTCTTACGACAAAAGTTCCCATTAGAGAACAAGTAAACCCTGTTAAAACAGCACCGATAATCGCGAAAAGAAGTATTTTTGTGAAAACTAGCTCTAACATACTATTCCCTTGTAACCCATTTCAAGAAGTTCTGGTTTTAAGATATCCTCTTTTTTACCGTCTGCTATTATCTTGCCTGCATCCATTACAATTATTCGGTTGCACACCTTAGGTATTGAGGCTATATCATGAATCACAATAACAAATGTCATTTGTTTACTTTTGTGAAAATGGGAAAGTTTTTCTGATACATCTTTTCTAGCCTCAAAATCTAGATTAGAAAAAGGCTCATCCATTAACAATATCTCTGGCTCCTTTGCAAGCGCCCTTGCTATCATTACTTTCTGGGCCTGACCTCCAGAGAGTTTCCCTATAGGCCTATGTGATAGGTCAGATATGCCCAAGTAATCTATCATATTCTTGGCTATTTCTTTATCATTTTTTGTGATTGGTTTCAATAGACCAATCTTTCCAAATCTACCCATTAAAACAACATCCGATACTAAAAAAGGGGTGAGCTCGTCTATAGAATAATCTTGAGGTACATAACCAACTAACTTTCTTATACCGTTCCCATCGCCATTTAATTCTTTTCCTAAAACTATGACTTTACCTTTCTTTGATTCGAGAAGACCATTAATAGTTTCAAGTAGGGTAGTTTTACCTGCGCCATTTGGCCCTATTATCGCTATAAATTCACCTTTGTTAACGTGTAAATTAATATTTTTCAGAGAAGGAATTTTTTCTCCTTCATAAATTGTATCAACTGCATGGAGCTCTATTGCTTTATCCATTTCTCAACCTCAAAAATATCGGTATAGTCTTTTTTCATGATCTGCTCGGCAAGCTCTTCAAGATCCTCATGGTCAACTTGATGCCTTATCTTATCGATTATTCCTTCTTTAGGGATTAAGACTACACCTTCATTGCCTTTATAAAAAATTGCTCGAATAGGTAGTCCATCTAAAACTTTGAGGTTTGCTTTTCCAGTAGTAGCTCCTGAAGTAAACTGTATCCCATCTATAGTGCATGATATTGGTGGTTTTAATGGCATTGTAATTTCAGCAGCAATTTCAAAAGGAGAGCTACTTAAAGTCTTTTTTGCATAAAGACCCATCTTAGCGCCCAGAACAAGATAAGGACCTAAGTGTCCATGAAATTCTGAAAGTCTTTTACATAGTTCTTCTGAAGACATATTGTCGAAGTCAATTGTTCTTACTTTCATCTTCTCACCATAACACTAATATATATTTCGTAACACCACTTATAAGAGTTACCCTCAGATAAAAAAATGATGATTTAAAATTAATCTTCAGAAAAATTTTTTATTACTTCTTTATGAATTTCTTCAATCGATCTTTCGCCATCAATAGTTATGAAGTTATATTTTTTTGATAGATTCTCATATATTCCAAAAACCTTCTTTTGAAATTCATAATTTTCTTCATAGAGATCTTTTTCTTTCCTTCTTTTCATTGCAGATTCTGGTTTTACTCGGATATAGAATATGATATCTGGGTCTTTAGAGTATTTTTCTATTTCTTCAATCCATCTTGAGTCTACACCATTTGCACCTTGATATGCCATGTTTGAATATTTGTATCTATCTGAGATTACAACTTTTCCCTCGGAAAGGGCCTTCTCTACATTTAGATAATGCTCATGCCTATCTGCAGCGTAAAGCATAGCTATAGTTTCAGAGGACAATGAAATTTTTTTTTCAAGATTATCTTTTATTATTTTCCCAATCGGCTCTTCATATATTGGCTCATGCGTCAAAAGCACCTCAAAACCTTTTTTCTTTAAGAATGATGAAAGTAATTTTGCTTGAGTTTCTTTTCCAGATGCATCGATTCCTTCAAATACAATAAATTTGTTCATGAGATATCTAAGCCGGATTAGTTTTTATGGTTTAGGATAAAAAGAATAAATATCGTAAAACTTTTAAGCGACCTGTTTGATTGGACAATAATGACCTATAGCAAAGTGTATATCAGAATAGCTGCTGCTGGCGACTTTGATAGAAGATTTTTACTAGATTTTCAGAAAGAGCTACAAAATTCAATGTGGGATAACGGCATTAAAGCAACTTGCATTTTTTCTAACTCAGGTATGGTTGAAGTTGATCATATCCCAAGTAATGCGTATACGCCCCATATAGGTAAATATAATACGCATAGTTTATTTTCTTATGGGCAGAAAAAGAGAGAAGATTCAATTAAAAAATTGGGTAGTGCAAATGCACTGATAAAGGTCTTAGTTATTGTTGATGTTGAAATATTCAAACAAGGATTTACTGGAACGTTATTTGGGGAAGCTGACGTCGGAGAAAATGTAGCGATTATATCAACTGCCCCCTTAGAGAATCATTTTAAGAGTAGTTTCCTAATAAAAGAGAGAGCATTGAAAGAAGCAATGCATGAACTTGGACATACCCTTGGTCTTGACCACTGCAAAAATCCTGGATGTGCTATGAATATTTCAAAGGATACATACGATATAGATGAAAAAAAGAAAAAATATTGTATTGATTGCCTTAACATATTATTTCAAGGCCATCGTTAAGAAGTTCTTGTGTATATTGTGTCTGGAAAAGTCGCCTCACCAATTCCTTTGAAAATAACTTCACCTGTATTTTTGTTGACCTCAAACATTAATGCATGGTAACTTACAGTTAGTGTATCGGATTCAATTTTTCCAATGCCTCTTAAAACTTCGATTTCGTATAAAGTTCCATTGTCTTTAATTTTATATGTCGGGCTGTATGGATGAAATGAAAATGATCGTGTGCCAGCTATTTTCTGCCCATTGTCCCATATGTATGCATTAACTAACTTCAATGCATTTTTCTCATTAACAGGGATCATTGTTTGGATATCAGATTTTAGATTATCTCTTTCTCCAGTAATCGTTGTTTTTTCAATATTCAGCATTTCAATGTCTTCTTTCAAGTCCTTGTTTTCCATATAAACTAGATAAGAAATCGCCCCTAAAAGGAGAACAAGTATGCCTAATACTGCAATTATACTTTTGCTCATAATATCGCCTATTAATAGTATATTTTTAAAAAAATTATATATAAATATTTGCAAAAACTGATAATTAATAATTAATTTTCATCGTTATTTAAAGAGATTGATATGGATTATAGACGATAATTTAATATTTCTAGAAAGATTTAAATATTCATTATTAAAATGCTGATTATGGATAGAAAGCTAAGAATGGCTATTTCATTAACTCTTATTTTTTTTACTTTAGCTTTATTTGTTGCGTATGTTTCAGCCCAGACTGATACAGGTGCACAACATTATAGATTTCAGATGAAATTTTTGGGAACAGAGGGGACGATTAGACCTGATGAGAATCTAAGACTCTCAGATATTCGTTTTGTAATTGAACAAGATAAGATTAAATTAAAAATGAACGTATACATCCCACGAAATTCAGGGATAGACAAAATGGAAATTTCACTCGTAAATGATCCAGATAGGTCTAAAAGATTTTTCATCGAGCCAACTGAGGCGAAAGAGATTGTAAGTTCGATAAATCCTATGTATATGAATCCTGATGAATCTTACTTTTTAAGAGATGGTGATGTAAATAGAAAAGTATCAATATTATCTACTACCTATAGGCGAGTGGGTGACTATTACTATCAAATACCTATTGGTGCCACTGTTGATTCATTTTATGGCGAATTTTGGCTAGTTTTCGATAAAGCTACAAATGACCCTTCAATATTAATTGAAGAAAATAATATTAACATTTCATTTTCATATCCTTATGGGCAGGCTGGAATAAATGGAATCAAAGTTCCTGATGAATATACAATTACTAATGTTACCCCTGAAACAACAGAGAGAGTTAAATCTTTTATAGTGTACTACTCTGAGCCTCCGACTAGTGTATTCATAGAAGCATTGAGAGGCCAACCTGAACCAACTATTCTAGAGAGAATGTCCGAATGGGGTAATAAAAATCTCGGTGTTTTTCTAATATTTATAACTCTATTAACAGGTATAGATCTTATAGTAGATTACTTCCCACACTGGAGGGTACCCATTGGAAAGAAAGATAAAGTTACTGTCAAAAAAGAAGAGTATGATGAAAAGCCATTACAACCTGATAGGACAGTTAAACAAAGCTCGATACCAACTGCCCCTGTTAGAAGAGAAATACCAATAAAGAGAGAAGAGCCTGTTAACAGATACCGCCCCTATGGAAAAGTTGATAGCACAAAAGATTTAATTGACGACATGAAAAGATTAGAAAAAGCAATGGAAGATTACGAAAATTCAGTTAGAAACAGAAAAAGGTAAAGGTTGAGATATAGTGGACGATAAAGAATCAATTGGTGTATATGCTGCATCATTAATTAAAGATGGCCAGATAGTTGGGCTTGGAACAGGTAGTACCACAGCTTTTACAATAAAAGAATTAGGAAGAAGAATACAGAATGAAGGAATCAAAGTTTATGGAATACCCACATCATTCCAAGCCAAATTATTATCGATCGAATCAAAGATACCTATTACTAGCCTAGATGAACATGATATCGATATTGCTATTGATGGTGCAGATGAAGTTAATCCTAAGTTACATCTTTTGAAAGGACGGGGTGGAGCTCTTTTACAAGAAAAAATTATTGATTATAATGCCAAAAGATTTGTCGTCGTTTGTGAAGAAAGAAAACTAGTTGAAACACTTGGAAAATCTTTTCCAGTCACTATAGAAGTTTTCCCTATGGCATACAAAAAAGTCTACACTTCTATATTACATCTAGGAAGACCTGTACTTAGAATAGATGATAGAAAAGATGGCCCAGTAATAACAGACAATGGTAATTTTATTATTGATCTTTATACTTCAGTTACTGACCCTAAATTGATGGAGAATGAACTTAATGATATTCCAGGGATATTTGAAAATGGAATATTTACATGCAAATGTGAAGCAGTATTCATGAAAAAAGGGAAAGTAGAAGTTATAAAATCTAAATAAATATAAATCTAAGGGTGGTAAAATGGATAAAGGTGAAAAAATGAAAGAATATGTTAAAGAAATGAAGTTTAATGTACCTGAAAAAAGTGATATCGATAAAGGATTATTGGAAATGCTAAAATTCTTTCTTGATACAGAATCTAAAGTCAAAATATATCTTTATCTATTAAATGCCGGAGAAGCAAACTCAGATAATATTGCAGAACGTACTTCAATATACCCAAGCACATGCAAAGAATCGTTGGCCTCAATGGAACAGATGAAAGTCATAGAAAAGCTAGAAGGTGAAAAAGATAAATATAAAGCCGTTTCACCATCAAAATTAGTAGAGCGCAAGATGGAACAGTTTGAAAAACAATTAAACGATTTCATGAAACTTGAGCAAATTCTAAAAGAAGGTAAAGAAATTAAATCACCAATACTTCCATTCAAGATAAAGATTGAGAAAGTTGAAGAACAGGATAAGAAGTAATAAGGAAGAAAAATTGATTAGGATAGAAAAAGAGCTATTAGATTTCATATCGAACGTTGCAAAGAACACCTATCCTAACGAATTTGCTGCTTTCCTGCGGGAGGACAAAGATATAATTTCTGAAATTGTCCTTTCTCCTTTTAGTATATTTGGTAGAAACTCTTCTACAATATCTAATTTTAGTCTACCAATTGATCCCACAATTATTGGTTCGGTACATTCTCATCCTGGGAGAAACGGTCACCCCTCTGAAAGCGATCTTATATTCTTCTCTCGTTACGGTAAAGTACATATAATTGTTAGATATCCCTTTGAACTAGAAGATTACTTTTTCTACTCAAGAGAAGGAGAGAATCTAAATTACGAGGTGATTTAATGTACTCCGAATCAATATTATTTGAATCTTTGGCTAAATCCGTTTCTGAATCTATTGAAAATAATAAAGAGACAGCCATCTCCTTTTCAGGTGGCGTAGATAGTTTTATAGTTGCGGCTCTAGCAAAAGAATATTCAAATCCTACCCTTTATACTATTGGAGGGAAAAACTCATTAGATGTCCTCTATTCAAAAATTGCATCAGAAACTCTTGGCGTTCCACTAAAGATCATCGATTTAGATGAACAAAATATTATTGAGGGTATTAATAAAACTAAAGAGATTATAAATCCAAGCAACAGCTTTGATGTACTAATTGGTGTTACATTTTTTCTAATTGCTAAAAAGATTCATGACGATGGATTTCATATATGCCTTTCAGGACAAGGCGCAGATGAATTATTTTTTGGATACGATAAATATAGAAGAGCTTTGATTGAAGGAAAAGATCCTACAGTCTTAAGAAATAAAGATGTTCAAGAATTGAATGAAATACTAGAAAATAGAGAATTTAAGATTTTTAGACATTTTAATATTGATTTTTTCTCACCATTTTTGGATGAAAAAGTTAAGAAAATTGGTATGGAAATAAATATCAATGAAAATTTAAAAGGAGAAGAGGATATTGTAAGGAAACATACTCTAAGAGAGATTGCATTGAAACTAGGTGCACCAAAAGAAATAGCAAATAGAAGGAAGAAGGCAATGCAATATGGTTCTGGTATCCTTGAAGAAATAAGGAGAATATCTAAGAAAAAAGGATTTGCCCCTTCATTGAATGCTTATCTAGATTCAATAAAAATCAATTAAAATAATATTCAGGAAATAATAGTAACTCTTTTATTAAACTATATGTATTATAAATCATGCAACTGAAAGTAAAACCTTTGGATATCCAGGAAAATCAAGACATAGTATTCATAAACTTTAATGATGCTATGAAGGAAAGAATTGATCCTGGTGAAAAAGTAGTTATCAAAAAAACAGATTATTTATTTTCATCTTCTGCAGTCTTGACAAATAACTTCGTTGAAGAAGGTTTTATAGGGCTTTCAATAGAAAAAACTAAACGCTTACAGTCGAAAGAAAATGAAATTGTTGATGTTTCACCAGATTCAAATATTGAAATTGCACATATATCTAAGAAAAAACTTGAAGGTAAAATACTCACTAAAGAAGAAATAGTGAAATTCGTAGATGGAATAATAACTGGTAATATTGATAGCGTCTTAATATCTAGTTTTTTAACATCTACACAGATCCTTGGAACTTCTACCAAGGAGATAGAACATCTAACACGTGCAATGGCAGAAACGGGAACAATGATAAAATTCGATAAGAAGCCAATTATGGATGTCCATAGTATTGGAGGGGTTCCAGGAAACAAAACTGCTGTCCTTACTATTCCTATAGTTGCATCCGCAGGACTTACAATACCCAAAACTTCTTCGAGAGCAATAACATCTCCTGCAGGTACAGCTGATGTTGTAGAAGTCATATCACCAGTTGATTTCACTCCAGATAGACTAAAAGATATAGTAAATTCAACAGGAGGCTGCCTTGCTTGGAGCGGAGTTCTAAATCTCAGCCCTGCTGACGATAAGATAATTGAAGTAGAAAGAAAACTCCTTATCGATCCAGAACCCATTATTTTAGCCAGTGTTTTAAGTAAGAAATATGCCATGGGTGCAGATTTTCTTTTGATAGATATACCTATGGGCGATGGTGCTAAGGTAACAACTTGGGAAAGTGCAAGAAAACTTGCTTCTAATTTCACTGAACTTGGGTCAGCATTAGGAATGCATGTGGAGGTAGCAATTACATATGGTGGACAGCCAATTGGAAATGCCGTAGGTCCTGCGCTTGAAATGAGAGAAGCTCTACTTGCACTTCAAGGAAAACAATCAGGTAGTCTTACTGAGAAGGCTATCGGACTTGCAGGGATACTTCTTGAGCTTGGTAAAAAAGCTGAAGTAGGAAAAGGAAAAGAGCTAGCAAGAGAGATTCTAGAAAGTGGGAAAGCTTTAGAAAAATTCAAGGAGATTATTAAAGCTCAGGGAGGAAATCCCAACATTAAACCAGAAGATATTCCTCTAGGTAAGTATAAAGCTAATATTCTATCTGAAGACTCAGGATATATAACAAAAGTTGACAATTCTCTAATAGTAAAAACTGCAAAAATCTTAGGTACTCCATTTGACAAAGGTGCTGGACTAATTTTAAACTATAAGGTAGGAGATCGTGTTGAGAAAGATAATGTGATAGTTGAGCTTTATGCAGAGAGTGAGGAAAGACTTATATCAGCAAAGAAATTTTTGGATTACAATAAGGTATTCCAAACCGAAGGGATGATCCTAAAAAGATTCCCGGGCCTTAAGGTGATTTAATGGAAATTGATTACAATAATCTAAAGCATAGAAGACTTATAGAAGATGCAAGAAGAAAAAGACAAGATGGAATTATATTATTTTTTGTATTGTTTTTATCTTCGCTATTTATGTTTCTAGTCGGATTTGGATTTTCGTTTGTTCTAATAGTTGCAGGGATAATAGTCCTATTGTTGGG